>CAKZUT010000234.1 GCA_937922185.1 uncultured Neomegalonema sp. | reverse complement strand
TGAATTTTGGGCTATCGGCACACATCGTGAACAGTCTATGCGCGCTCGGGTGTGTCTGTCCATTCCCCAGAACGGCGACATGAAAATTCCATTCAGCGCAGACAAACTATATCAGTGGCTGCGACTCAGCGGAGACTAGGCCATGCAGCGTATCCTCATCACCTCGGCCCTGCCCTATATCAACGGGGTCAAGCATCTCGGCAATCTGGTCGGCTCGATGCTGCCTTCGGATGCCTATGCGCGGTTTATGCGGCTCAGGGGGCATGAGGTAATGTTCATCTGTGCGACCGATGAGCATGGGACGCCCGCCGAGATCGCCGCTGCGAATGCGGGGGAGCCGGTGGCGGAATACTGCGCGCGGCTGGCGAAGGTGCAGCAGGATTTGCACGATGGATTTCGGCTCAGCTTCGATCATTTCGGGCGGTCATCCTCGGCGCGCAATCACGGGCTGACGCAGCATTTTGCAGGGGCTTTGGCCGATGCGGAGCTGATCTACGAGGTTTCGGAAGAGCAGATGTGGTCGGAGGCGGATGGGCGGTTTCTGCCGGATCGCTACATCGAAGGGACGTGTCCGAATTGCGGACATGAAAGCGCGCGGGGGGATCAGTGCGAGAATTGCACGAAACAGCTCGACCCCACGGACCTGATCAATCCGCGCTCGGCGATTTCCGGCTCGACAGAGGTATATGCCAAGGAAACGAAGCACCTTTATCTGAAACAATCAGCCCTGCGGGATCGTATCCGCGACTGGATCGGGACCAAGACGGATTGGCCGATCCTCGTCACGTCGATCGCGCGCAAATGGCTGGATGATGGCGACGGGCTGCGCGACCGGGGGATCACGCGCGATCTGGACTGGGGGATTCCGGTCAAACGGGGGGATGCGGAGTGGCCGGGGATGGAGGGGAAGGTCTTCTATGTCTGGTTCGATGCGCCCATCGAATATATCGCGGCAACCGCCGAATGGGCGGATGCAAATGGGAAATCGGAGGCGGATTGGCGGCGCTGGTGGCGCACGGATGAGGGCGCGGAGGACGTGCGCTACGTGCAGATCATGGGCAAGGATAACGTGCCGTTCCATACGCTGAGCTTTCCCGCGACGATCATGGGATCGGGCGAGCCGTGGAAACTGGTCGATTATCTCAAGGGGTTCAATTGGCTGACCTATCAGGGCGGCAAGTTCTCGACCTCGCAGGGGCGCGGGGTGTTCATGGATCAGGCGCTGGAGATTTTGCCGTCCGATTACTGGCGCTGGTGGCTGCTGTCGAATGCGCCCGAAACAGCGGACAGCGATTTTACCTGGGAAGCCTTTCAAGGCGGCGTAAACAAGGATCTGGCGGATGTGCTGGGCAACTTCGTCAGCCGTGTGACCAAGTTCTGTCGTTCCAAATTCGGGGAAATCGTACCCGAAGGCGGCATACCGGGCGAGGCGGAGGCCGCACTGGCCCTGGAGATACAGGCGCGGCTCGACGGCTATGCCGCCGCGATGCAGGCCGTGGAGATGCGGAAAGCGACCTCGGAGTTGAGGGCGCTCTGGGTGGCCGGAAACGAGTATCTGCAACATGCCGAACCGTGGGCGGTGTTCAAGACCGACCCGGAGCACGCGGCGATGATCGTGCGGACGGCGCTCAATCTCGCGGCGCTCTATGCCGTGGTGTCGCGGCCCTTCATCCCCGATGCCTGCGATACACTGGTCGAGGCCTTCGGGATCGCGCCGGATGCGGCATGGCCCGCCAGTGCAGAGACCGCGCTATCCGCCCTGCCCGCCGGTCAGGGGTTCACGGTGCCCGAAAACCTGTTCCGCAAGATTACCGATGAAGAGCGCGAGGAATGGGCGGCGCGTTTCGCCGGGGAATGAGCGGAAACGTCGCTCCGCTGCCCTATCTTCAATCTCAGATACACCCGGAGGACGGACATGGACGACGCGACCCGCACTGAACTGGAAGCCGCCGCCTTCCGCCGCCTGCGCGATCATCTGCGCGAGCGGACGGATGTGCAGAATATCGACATGATGAACCTGACGGGCTTCTGCCGGAACTGTCTGAGCCGCTGGTATGACGAGGCCGCCGCCGAACGCGGGATCGAGATCGGCAAGGCAAAGGCGCGCGAGATCGTCTACGGAATGCCCTTCGATGAATGGCGCGCGACCTATCAGACCGAAGCATCGCCGGAACAGAAGGCGGCTTTCGCGAAACAGAGCCACGATTGATGCCGACCCCATAATGGGGTGCGCGGCCCGCTTACGGAAAGTCGAACGATGAATCATGGCGGCGATCCGTTGAACTGGGTCAGACTGGCCGCCCTCGGGATCATCTGGGGCGCGGCTTTCATGCTGGTGGAGGTCGCGCTGGAAGATGTGGGGCCATTCACTCTCGTTGCAGCACGGCTGGTGCTGGCGGCGCTGATCCTCTGGCCGCTGAGCTATCCGCTTTGCGGCGGTTTGCCGAAGCGGGTCGTGGTCTGGGCCTTCGCGTTCGGCGTGGCGATCCTGTCGAATGCCCGGCCCTTCGCCCTGCTGACCTGGGCGCAGACCTATCTGACGGGCGGCGTGGCCGGTGTGTTCATGGCCTTCATGCCGTTCATGTCTCTGGCAATGAGCCATTTCCTGATCGCCGGAGAGCGCATGACGGCGCGCAATGTCGCGGGTCTGACCATCGGATTCACAGGAATGCTGGTGCTGTTCGGGACCGACGCCCTGCGGCAGATCGCAAGCGGCGAGGGGACGGCGCTGGCACAGATCGCATGTCTGGGAGCCGCCCTGTGCTATGCGAGCGGGTCTATCGTGATGAAACGTGCGCCGGAAACGCGGCCTGTCGCCTTCGGGGCGGCGACGATGATTCTGGCGGCGATCATGGCCACCGGCATCGCATACGGTGTCGAGGGGCTCCCGCAGGCCATACCATCGGCGACCGGAACCGCTGCCCTTGTCGCCCTCGCCATAGGGCCGACCGCCGGGGCGCTGTTGCTGATGCTCCGTATTCTCGACACGGCGGGGCCGCCGTTCCTCTCGCTGGTGAATTATCAGGTACCCATCTGGGCGGTGATATTCGGGGCCGTCTTTCTGGGTGAACAGGTATCCCCGCGCCTCGGCGTGGCCCTTGCGCTGATCCTGCTGGGGCTGGCGGTCAGTCAGAACCTCGTGGCGCGTCTGCGCGGGCGACCCGTATGAGCGATATCAAGGTGCTGCGAAAACCGACCGCCGCATCGTACATCATGGTCGGATCGCTCGTTCTGATCTGGGGGACGACGTTCCTGCTGGTGAAATTCGCGCTGGAGGAGGCGTCGCCGACACTGGTTGCCGCCGCGCGTATCCTGATCGGCGGGGCGGCGTTGTTACCCTATGCCGCGCTGACAGGACGGAAGATCCCGCGCGGACGGGGGCGATGGATCGGGGGGATATCCATCGGTGTCTTCGCGCTCGCGATCCCCATGTCCCTGCTGGCCTGGGCGCAGCAGGTCGTCCCCAGCGGGATAGCCGGGGTCTATATGGCGGTCATCCCCCTGCTCGTGCTGCCTCTCGCACATCTGTTCTCGCCCGGCGAGACGATGACGCCCCGCAAGCTGGCCGGTTTCCTGATCGGCTTCACCGGTGTCCTCGTATTGATGGGCTGGGATGCCCTGACGATGATCGGATCGACAAACGGGCTGGCGCAGCTTGCCTGCGTGGGGGCGACCCTTTCCTATGCGGTCGGATCGATCATGACACGCCGGACCCCGGAGACCGACCCCATCGCGCTCTCGGCACTGGGTTTCGTCATCGGCGGGGCGCTGATCCTGCCCTTCGCCATCGGCGCATGGCCGCAGGAACCGCTTTCGATGCAAACCTGGGCGATCTTTCTCGTGATCGGGGTAATCTCTACCGGGCTGGCGATGATCCTGCGGGTAACGATCATCACGACAGTCGGGTCGGTCTTCATGTCGGGCGTGGGCTATCTGGTGCCGATCACGGCACTGGCGGTCGGGGTGATGTTCGGGGGCGAGGTGCTGGCATGGTCGGATCTCGTCGCCTGCGCCCTCATTCTGTCGGGGCTGGCTGTGGCATCGCATCGACAGGCGTGGCGGCGAAGAACCCCGTGAAGTCCACGAATACAATCGCCAGGGCCAGAATGGCCAACAAAGCACCCAAGACCATGAAGGCGGTCTTGCGCGACTGCCGGGCCTCGAATTTTCTGAGCCACTGGCGCGGTTCCACGCCCCGATACCGAAAGACGGCAAGTGCGGCGAGGTTGACGCTGGCGACATTCACCGCGAACAGCTCTGCGGCACCGAGTGCGGCGGCCCACTGGCCCGCCCCGATCATCATCCCGAAAGCCACCGCCGGGGGCAGCAGGGCCACGGCAACCATCACCCCCACCAGCGACGCGCTGGCCCCGCTGGTCAGCGCCAGAGCCGCGCAGGCACCGGAGGCCAGAGCAACGGCCATACCGTCGAGACCGATGCGTGTTCGGTCGAGCAGTTCCTTGGCTTCAAGATCGACGGGCAGGATTGCCGCGCCCAGGATCGACAAGCCCACGGCCAGCGCAAAGCCGAGTGCCAGCGACTTTGCGGCCTCCGCCATCAGAGTTCGATCCCCCAGCGCCGCCCCGAAAGCAAAGCCGAGATTGGGACCGAGAAACGGCGCGATCACCATGGCCCCGATCAGGACGGCGACATTGTTCGTGACCAGTGCGGCCCCGGCCACCACGGTCGAGAGCGCCACGAACAGCAGATAGTCATTGGTGAGCCGTGCGCCGCGCTCGATCTGGCCATAGAGAACCTCGCGCGTGGTCGCTCGGCGATGGGCCTCGCGGGTGGCGCGGGCATCCTCGTCCGGCTCGGGTTTCGGGATGACGGCATCGGTAGGCAGGAGGACGATGCGCCAGCCCTCGGTTCCGGTGAGGGCATCCTGCAAGGCGTCGAGGGTCGATTGCTGGTAGTCGGGATCGACAAGCGCCCGGATGACGATGCGGCGTCCGCCCTCTTCCTGCTCCGCCACAGCCCAGCTTTCGATGGGACGGTGCTCGGCGAATACCTTGCGGATCGTACCGCCCTGCTCCTTCGGCGCAACCACCTCGATGATGCGAACGGCCATCAGACCGACCTCAGCGCGGTATCGACGGCGAGGGCCTGAACCGTCTCGCGCACATCATGGACACGCAGGATATCCACGCCCTGCGCTGCCCCATGCAGGGCCACCGCAATGGAGCCGGGGGCGCGTCTGGCCGCATCCCTCTCGCCCGAGAGGGTGCCGATGAACCCCTTGCGGGAGGCACCCAGAAGAACGCGGCATCCGATGTCGCGAAAGGCGGCAAGGTTTCGCAGGAGGGTGAGATTGTGGTCCAGCGTCTTGCCGAAACCGATACCGGGATCGACGACAAGGGCCGATTTCGCGATGCCCGCCTCCTCGCAGGCCGTCACCCGTGCGGCGAGATAATCACGCAGCTCGCGAACCACGTCATCGTAATGGGGATTGTGCTGCATCGTCTTCGGATCGCCCAGCGCATGCATCAGGCAGATCGTGCCTCCCGCCGCCGCATAATCGCGCGCAACGGCCATGCTGTCGGCATCATAGGTGAGGGCGGACACATCGTTGAACATCCGCGCGCCGCTTTCGAGCGCACGCCGCGCAACGACGGCCTTGCGCGTATCAACCGAGACATTCGCCCCTGCCGCCACGGCGGCGGCAATGGCCGGAGCGATACGGTCCCATTCCTCATCAGCCGGAACCGTTTCGGCACCGGGGCGGGTGGATTCGCCGCCGATATCGAGAATATCCGCTCCCTCTGCGATCATCTCCGCGACCCGTGCGGCAAAGGCGCCTTCGGGCACGGTTCCACCATCCGAAAAGCTGTCGGGGGTGGCATTCAGAATGCCCATGATGCTCAGAGACGGCAGATCGGCCAAGCGTTCGTTCCTCATGGCATGTCGGATATCGACTCGTCCCGACCTGAAGCTCTTCCAGCAAAAAGCGCCGCAGGTTCCCCTGCGACGCTCGGATCATGCCTTGCCCCGCTGCGCCGGACAAGCCCGCGATACGGTGGACAGCCCATGTCAGGTCGGCTGCGGTTCCATCCCGCCGTCACTGGGTTTGGGCTTCTTGGTCTTAGGGACCGATGTGATCGAGGGCGGGCCGGAATCAGTGGGCGTCCCGTCATCGTTGCGGTCAAGCGGTTCGCCCGCGATGACCTTCTTGATCTCGTCACCGGTCAGGGTCTCGTATTCAAGAAGCCCCTGCGCCAGACGTTCGAACTCGACGTTCTTTTCGGTCAGGATCCGCTTGGCGGTTGCGTATCCATCCTCGACCAGCCGACGGACCTCTTCCTCGATCAGAAGCTGCGTTTCGGTCGAAATCTGCATTCCGCCCGCGTTGTAACTGCCCAGATAGCTGTCCTGTTCAGACGAGTAGTTCACGTTCCCGACCTTATCGGACATGCCGAACTGCGTCACCATCGCGCGGGCGATCTTCGAGACCTGCTGGATATCGCTGACCGGCCCCGAGGAAACATTATCCTCTCCGAAGGTCAGCACTTCCGCCGCCTTGCCCGCCATCGCCATCGCGATCTTGGAGGTGTATTTGGTCTTGGAGACCGAATACGTGTCGCGCTCGGGCACGGACATAACGAGTCCCAGCGCCCGACCGCGCGGAATGATGGTCGCCTTGTAGACCGGATCATGCTGCGGCACATACATTGCCACCAGCGCGTGACCGGCCTCGTGATAGGCGGTGACCTTCTTCTCGTCCTCGGTCATTACCATGGAGCGCCGTTCGGCCCCCATCATGACCTTATCCTTGGCGAATTCGAAATCGTCCATGGTGACAAGGCGCTTGCCCAGTCGCGCCGCTGTCAGGGCCGCCTCGTTGACGAGGTTCGCCAGATCCGCACCCGAGAAACCGGGGGTGGAGCGGGCGATGCGGCGCAGATCGACACCGGGAGCCAGCGGTACCTTGCGGGCATGGACTTCGAGAATCTTGTTACGCCCGTTGATGTCGGGATTGTTCACCGTCACCTGACGGTCAAAGCGACCGGGACGCAGAAGCGCGGGATCGAGAACGTCGGGGCGGTTCGTCGCCGCCAGAAGGATGACGCCTTCATTGGACTCGAACCCGTCCATCTCTACGAGAAGCTGGTTCAGCGTCTGCTCGCGTTCGTCATTGCCGCCGCCGTAGCCCGCGCCACGGTGACGTCCCACCGCGTCGATCTCGTCGATGAAGACGATACAGGGGGCGGATTTCTTCGCCTGCTCGAACATATCGCGCACACGCGATGCGCCGACACCCACGAACATTTCCACGAAGTCAGAGCCGGAAATCGTGAAGAACGGGACACCGGCCTCCCCTGCGATCGCACGGGCAAGAAGCGTCTTACCGGTACCGGGGGGGCCGACGAGCAGCGCGCCCTTGGGAATCTTGCCGCCCAGACGCGAATATTTCTGAGGATCGCGCAGGAACTCGACGATTTCCTGAAGCTCCTCCTTGGCCTCGTCGATACCGGCCACATCGTCAAAGGTGACGCGGCCCTGCTTTTCGGTCAGCAGCTTGGCTTTCGACTTACCGAAACTCATCGCCCCGCGTCCGCCGCCCTGCATCTGGCGCATGAAGAACACCCAGACACCGATCAGCAACAGGAACGGAAGCCAGCCGAGAAGGACAGAAACCAGAGGATTGCGTTCCTGCGGATCGACCACGATATCGGTGTTCGAGTTCTCCAGCTTATCCATCAACCCGCTGCCTTCGGGGATGTAAGTGTAGAACTTGCGGCCAGACCCCTCCAGCGTTCCGGTCAGGCGTTCGCCGGAGATCGTAACCTCGCTGACACTGCCTGAATCGATGTTGCGGACCAGCTCGGAATAGGTCATCTCGCGCGCGCCGCGATCCGTTCCGTTCTGCCCGAACATATTGAACAGGGCGACGAACAGGATGATGATGACGAGCCAGAGGCCCAGGTTCTTGATGTTGTTCACGAACAGGCTCCCAATGGGACGCCCCCGAAACCGGGAGCGATCTACCATCCCTAGATAAAGGCTTCCTCGTCAGGATCAACCGGCACGGTGTTGATCGTGACTGTTCTGATCCCGGAGGCATTCCGGTCCGCATACCAGCCTGCAAGGGGAATGCCGATGAGTGCCTGCCCCTTCCAGACGGCGGGCGCACACAGCCGCGCGGGTCGGGGTGCAGCGGACCATTCCTTTGAAACTATGACTTTTTCGGCTTTGAGGCGATGAAGGCCGACCTCTCCCGCCGCCGCGATACGCAGCTCAGGCGAGGGATCGAATCCGGGGGGCGGGCAGATTTCGAACCTGTCATCCCAGGTCACGCGCGACGATGTGACCCGCGTGGTGGCCGTGCAGGAAGACGGTTCGCGCTGGATGACGCAACGGCCCCGATACGGATCAATCCGGCAACCGTGAAGGGTTCGGCCCGGAAAAGCCTCATCCTCAAGCGCGGCAAGCAGCGTCTCCAGTCCGTCGAGCCGGGGACGGTATATGTTGCCGGAAACCCTGCACAGCAGGCGCGACAGAAGGCGAAGGGCCGTCTCACGAGGGGCCGCGCGCAGAGGGGCCGGATCGAAGGATACGAAGCCCAGAGGCGAAAAATCGCACAGGCCTGTGGCAAGGCTGTCGGTTTGTTCTTCAAGGACATCCCGCGCCCGCACCATCAGCCGCGCCGTTCTCGCCAGACGGTCCGGCGTGATCCCCAGCGGGGCCAAGGCATTCATCGCCTCACGCGCCTGAACGCGCGTGTAGCGGCGATCCTCGTTCGTCGGATCATCCACCCACGGCAATTGCTCGCTTTGAAGATGGCCCCGCAACCGCTCGCGCGGTATGGCCAGCAACGGGCGCACGATCCGCAATCCCCACAGGTTTGTCAGGGGCCGGATACCGGACAGCCCGTCCACACCGGACCCGCGACCGAGCCGCATGAGAACGGTTTCGGCCTGATCGTCGAGGGTGTGGCCGGTGAGGAGAGTGTCGATGCCGCGCGCGGCACAGGCTTCGGCCATCAATGTATATCGTCCGATCCGTGCCTGATCGGAGAGATTGCCGCGCCTTTGCGGATGCCATGTCAGAGTCTCGTGATCGATGCTGCTTGCGGAACAATGCTGCGCCACCAGAGCCGCTTCACCGGCACTTTCGGCGCGCAGGCCATGATCGACGGTCAGGACCGTGAGGTGGCTGATCCAGCGCATGGCCAGAGACAGGAGCGCCATGCTGTCACCGCCGCCGGATACGGCGACAGCAACGGGCCTGTCCTGTGGAACGGCATCAAAGAGGGTCGCGATTTCGCTATCCGTGAAGGATGCGCTCATCCCCCGCACTGGGTGCGTTCGGCCTCGATCTGCGCCCGGCGCAGGAGAGTCGGGGACGCATTGGGATAACGCCCCGGAAATTCGGTGAAGGTCAGACATGCCTCCTCCCGCTGGCCGAGACCGGCAAGGGTCATTCCCAGTTTCAGCAGGCTGTCGGGGGCCTTCGGGCCTTCGGGCCATCCCTTGAAGGAATCAAGGAACGCCTTGGCCGCCTCGTTATATCGACCGAGACGAAGATGCATGTCGCCGAGCCAGTACTGGGCACTGCCGGAGACCGCATGTTGCGGATGCTGAGCAACAAGCGCCTCCAGTGCCGATCCCGCAGAGTCGAACTCGCCGAGATTCAGCATTCGCAACGCCTCATCATACTGGGCCTGCGGATCAGTGGAGGGCAGGACGGTTGGAGTCGGCACGACCGTTTCCGGCGTCGGCACCGGAATCTGAACGGGGGGAATGGAGGCCCCTGCGATCGCAACGGATGTTCCGACCGGGTTTTCAAACGCCGACGGGGCCACCGGGGCCGCCGGAAATGGCAAGGCTCTGAGATCGGGAGAGCTATCCACCTGTCGGGGCGTACCGAACGCGACAGCCGGTTCCCCGCCCAGCTTTACCGTCGGCTGAGACAAGGCCGACCCCTGTGCGAAGGGAATAGCGGGAGCAGCGGGTGGCGAGACGGTCGCCAGAGGACCGACCGAATCACGCTGCTGGGGCGCGGCCTGTGCCGCGAAAGGAGAGGGGCGTTGCGATTCGAGTGCCTGAAGGCGGGTATCGAGATCAAGAACGCGCTTTTCCGACACTTCCGACTGCTGTGCCATGTCGTATTCCAGCCGTTCGACGATCCCCGTCAGCCGCCGCAACTCGCTTTCGAGCTGATCGATACGGCTCGATATCTCGTCACTGCCCGCAGCGGGCGAGCGGCGCAGCGACACGACCTCGGATTCCAGTCGGTCGAGCCGACCGAGAATCGAACTGACCGGAATACGCTGTACCCCTTGCTGCGCCTGGACCGCCTGCACGGGCAGAAGGACGCATGACGCAACAAGAGCCGTGAATGCGAGCGCCGAAACGCGAATCGAAGATGACATTGCCAACCCCATCCTTTGGGACGCGCCCTCGGGGCGCCTTGTCGATAGAATGATCAGAAGCTCGCGCCGTTGCCGAGCGCCGTATCGACGCGACGGTTCTTCGCCCATTCAGCGGGGTTCGAGCCTACGGAGATCGGGCGTTCCTTGCCGTAGGAAACCGTCCGCAACCGGCTGGCCGCAAGACCGAGGGAGGTCATGTAGGCGCGGGCGGCATCCGCACGTCGGGCACCGAGCGCAAGGTTGTATTCGCGGGTGCCGCGTTCATCCGCATGGCCTTCCAGAATGACGCTGTGCTCGGGGTGAAGCTGAAGCCATGCAGTCTGACGGCGCAGTGTCTCACGCGCGTTATCGGTCAGGACGGAACTGTCGGTCTGGAAGAGGATACGGCTGCCGACCTGAGTGGCGAAATAGCTGGGCTGACCATTATCACCGGGGAAGGAATAGCCGCCGAGCGCATTATTGCCGTTCTGGTTGCCAAAGGTCGCGTACTGGTTGCCTCCCGTGGTCGCCGCTCCCGAATTGTCAAAGAAGGAGTTATCGGAAGACTGGGCACCGTTGGCGATGGTCGAACCGTTATCAGCATAGGTGCTGGTATCGGTATAGACCGTGCCGTCCGTATATTGTGGAGACGCAGAGATGATCCCGCCATCCACGAGACCGTTATTGGCACCGTAGATTCCCTGATCCGCATAGGTGGTCGCGCCCCCCTGCCCTGTTCCGCCCAGCGCCGACCCGTCGAACGCACTGGCCGTTCCCGTGCCGCCGATCGTCGTGGAGCCGTCGATTCCGCCGAGGGTGGACCCGCCGATCAGATCCGAACCGCTTCCAAGGCCGGCGGCTGTTCCGGCACCCGTGGCCGTTCCGGTGCCATTGGCCCCCGCTCCGGCACCCGCTCCCGCCCCGGCGCCCGCTCCCGCTCCCGCAGGGCTGTTAGGGCCGAACTTACCGAGGCCGGTAGCGGTCGTCACGCTGTCGGCGGTGGGATCTTTCTTGGACGCGCAGCCGGAGAGGGCCAGGACGGCGATAGCCACGAGAGCAAGAGGGCGAAGAGAGGTCGGACGCATGGTAGGCTCCTTTTTCAGTCCACGATGAAGCGGCGGACCTTGTCTTGTCTTCAGCCGGTCAGAACCGGCGCGGGTTTCATGCCGGGATCGGCATCAGCGCATAACAGGCCCCCAGGCGGGGTCGGAGGCGGGGCCGGGGGTCGCGACGAGCGTTTCCGCCCCGCCCCGGATATCAATGGAGTAGAGTTGCGGGCGACCGCGCGATCCCTGCGTTTCGCGGAAGAACATCAGTCGCCGTCCGTTCGGTGCCCATGTCGGGCTTTCGTCGAGGAAGCTGTCTGTCAGAATGCGTTCGCCGCCCCCGTCTGGGTCCATCACGCCGATGCCGAAGCGACCACCGGAAATCTTCGTGAAGGCGATCAGATCGCCACGCGGAGACCAGACGGGCGTGGCATAGCGCCCCGAACCGAAGCTGATCCGCTTCGCGGAGCCTCCCTTGGCCGGCATGATGTAAAGCTGCTGCGAACCACCGCGATCAGACTCGAAGACGATCCGACTCCCGTCGGGTGAATAGGACGGGGCCGTATCAATGGCCGAGTTAGAGGTCAGGCGTGTCACCTGCCGCGTTCTGAGATCCATGTCGTACACATCGGTATTGCCGTTGCGGGCGAGGCTCATGAGCACACGCGAGCCATCCGGCGAGAAGCGGGGCGCGAAGGTCATGCCCGGAAAGCGGCCCAGAATTTCCTGCCGCCGCGACTCTATATCAAGCAGATAGACCCTGGGCAGACCATCCCGGTATGAAATATACGTGACCTCCTGCGAGCGCGGCGAAAAGCGCGGCGTCAGCACGAGGGACGACCCGCCCGTGAGATATTCGAGGTTCGCACCGTCGTAATCCATAACCGCGAGGCGCTTCACGCGCTGGTTCTTCGGTCCGCGTTCATCGACAAAGACAATGCGGGTTTCGAAATAGCCCGCCTCGCCCGTCAGACGCTGATAGATCGCGTCCGATGCCCGGTGGGCCATGCGCCGCCATGCGGTGCGGTCGCCCGTATACTGGATACCGGCGATCTGCTGCTGCGCGACCACATCCCAGAGACGGAACCGCAAAGCGAATCGTCCGTCCGGGGTCGTACCGATCTCTCCCGTGACGAGGGCCGCCGCATTGGACAGCGTTCTCACATCATTGAACCGGGGCGGAGCGCCGAAACTCGGCACCAGCGGCGCGATAGCGGCATCGGGGACATTGCGGAAAACGTTGGTGCTGGCCAGATCAGCCTCGATCACCTGCGCGATCTGCGGACCCAGAGGGTCGGCTGCCCCCCCTTGCCCGAAAAAGTCGAGAACGGAAATCGGAAGCGGCTCGACGACCCCGCGATCCAGCGTCAGCTTGAGCGGCTGTGACTGGGCATGGGCATCAACAGCCGCAGCCAGCAGGCCCGCAAGACCGATACAAGCCACACCGAGAATGCGAAAAGCAGAGGAAATCGTCATCATTGGAGCACCATCTGGGCTGGGTCGAAGCGGATCACGATATCACGCCACGCATTGTACTTGTTGGCCGGGAGCGAGAAAGGCTGGCATCGCAAATCCTGAAGCGCGGTCCGCGCGCGATCCACCGCAATCTGATAGTCGGCGGGAACGGGGTTTGGCGATACGAGGTCTATCGTTGCCTGGTTAACGAAACCATTCTGCCTGATCTGTGCGCGAAAGGTAACCACGAGACGATTAGCATTCGCGGAAAACGTATCAACCCGCCAGCATCTGCGAAGCTGATTGAGAACCGCCTGCGTTTCACCCGGCGTCAGGCTCGCGCCGCGACTGCCGCCGCCGCCCTGTCCGAAGCTGGTGCCGGTATTTGCGGCCCCTGCGGCGACATTCGCCGCAGCGAAAACGCGGTCAAGCGCGCTCAACCCTCCACCGAAAGCGTTAGGGGACGGGGGGGCGGGGGCCGCCGCGCCGCCAAGAACGTTGTTCGCCCGACTCTCCGGTGAAATCGTGGCATTGAGTTCGGCCAGTTGCCGCTGACGGTTGGCAAGATCACGGGCGGCCTGCTGTCGTGCGGCCTCCTCGCGTTGCTGGCGTTCGAGTTGCTCCTGAGCGAGCCGCTGTGCCTCCAGCGCCTGCTGACGCAGGGCTTCGTCGCGTTCGCGCTGCGCCTGAAGTGCCGCTTCCTGCTGCGCGCGGAGTTGGCGGGCTTCGAGTTCTCGCTGCGCCGCGAGTTCACGTGCCCTTGCTTCCGCGAGTTCACGCTGGCGACGTTCGGCCTCGGCTCTTGCGGCCTGAGCCTGAGCCTGGGCCTGGGCTTGGGCCTGAGCCTGAGCTTGGGCCTGGGCCTGAGCCGCTCTCGCGCGTTCTTCCTCGATGCGCCTGCGCCGTTCGGCCTCGCCGAGAGCGGCGAGTTCGGCCTGTCGCCGCTGCTCTTCCGCGAACCTGCGACGGGCCTCTTCCTCCGCAGCACGCAATTCGGCTTCGGAGGGCGGTTGGTTCGCGCGCATCTGTTCCATGAGCGCCGCCATCATCCGGCGCTCCTCCTCAAGCTCAGCCTCGGTAAGTTGCAGGTCAGGTGACGGTGCGACTTCCGGGGCGGGAGGGGTCGGTTCAGCCGGAGGCGGGGGCGGAGCCGCCTCTGCGCTGCGCGACGGGGCGCGTTCCTGATCGCTGGCCACTGTGAGCGATCCACGCGGTTTCGGCACCGGGAGGGGCGTCATGAGCGGTGCGGGATCTTCGGCTTTCGCGGTCTCGACGGGTTTTTCCACCGACGGCTCCGGCTCCGATTCAGGCCGGGCCTCATCCTGACCTTCCCCTTCGGTTTCGGAGGGTTCCGGCGGCTCGTCAGGATCGGTATCGATCACAGGGGCATCGAAGACGCCACGCGGCGGCTCCGGCGCCGGCGGTGCGATGGCGACCTGCACATCATCGGTCGGAACGAGATCGGCGGGATCGACGCCCTTGTCCCGGAGTGCCGCCCTGTCGAGCGACAGGGGATCGGGGGCAGGGGCGACCTCGACTTCCGATTCCCGCGAAACGGACGGCGTATCGTCCACCTCGGGGGCGATATCCTCAACGGCGGGCGGTAAACGCATCGCCAGTTCAACAGCGGGTTCGGGTGCGTCCGGGTTCGGGGTCAGTTCTTCGAGTGTATCGAGCACCGGGTCAGCGTCGGTTACGACCGGAGCACGGGGCGCTTCGGGCTGGGTCCGCAGGGCGGTCAGCGTGGAGGGAGCCGGAGCGCGGGACACCAGAGCGTTATATTCGTCCACGGAGATGATATCGACGGCAACGGGGCTGTCGGTGCCGAGCGGGACCAGCGGTTCGGGCGCGCGCGCGGTCAGGAGCAGGAATAACCCGCCCACATGCAACACCGCCGATGCGATCACTCCGATATACGTCACGCTACGCTCTCACCTTTCCAGACGTCGCTGCATCATTGGGTTGTTCGACCGGGAGCGGCCTGTCCGCCCGGATCGGTCACGAGGCCGATATTGCTGAAACCTCCGGCATTAAGCTGTCCCATCACCTCCATCACCCGCCCATAGCCGACCCCCCCGTCACCACGAAGGAAGACACGTTCGTCCGCCCCGCGTTCGGATGCGATGGCCGCAAGACGTTCAGGCAGCTCCTCGGGGAAAACCTCGTCGCCCTGAAGATAGATGCGGCCATCCAGATCGACATTGATCGTCACCGGTTCCCGCTGTTCGGTCGGCAGCGGGTTCGCCGCCGTCTTGGGCAGCTTGACCGGAACCCCGACAGTCAGGAGCGGTGCGGCGACCATGAAAACGATCAGCAGCACCAGCATCACATCGACGAAGGGCGTGACGTTGATTTCGGACATCCGGGCATTCCGGCGCGAACCGCGTCGCCCCGAAGATTTGCCCCTGACAGCGGCCCCCATCAGCGCGCCCGCCGTTCCAGCTGGCGCGACAGCAGGGTCGAGAATTCATCGGCGAAGGCGTCCAGACGGTTGGACAGTCGCGACGCGCGATCCGAGAGAAGGTTATAGGCGATCACGGCGGGAATGGCCGCAAGCAGGCCCAGTGCCGTTGCGAACAGGGCCTCGGCGATGCCGGGTGCCACGACGGAAAGGTTCGTGTTCTGGCTGACCGCAATGGCCTCGAAGCTGTTCTTGATACCCCAGACCGTCCCGAAGAGGCCGATGAAGGGCGCGATGGCACCGACCGTCGCCAGAAAGCCCATCCAGCTTTCAAGCTCCTCGGATTCGCGATCCACGGCCACAGACATTGTTCGGTCGATCCGTTGGTTGGCGCCGGAGATCAGCGCCCCGCCCGCCTCGAAGGACCGCCGCCATTCCTTCATTCCCGCCGCGAAGACCCGCTCGATCGGTGAACGCTTGTTCTCGGGCAATCCGGTGTAGAGATCGTCGAGCGATGCCCCGGACCAGAACTCATCCTCGAAGGAGGCGAAGGCGCGCTTCATCTTCCGGTAGCGGATGATCTTTTCGATGATGATCGCCCACGACCAGAAGGATGCCACCAGCAGCAGCAGGATAACCGCTTGCACGACCCAATGGGCGCGGGTGAACAGCCCCAGAACCGAGAAATCTATGCCACCGCTGAGTGCGTCAACTGCAGTCGTTTCCATAATCAGATTATCCTCTCATCCACCCGTAATGCGGGTGCCGTTCCCCACTGACGACGCACCACAAGAAATTGACTTCAAGTGTGACAAAAATTGGACTCCGTCCAGCATAGTTGCCTTTCGGTCATCGGGTGTTGCCCTCCGGTGCCAATACAATCTCTGCACGCACGTCTTTCGGCATCCGCATCGGCCTGTCATTTTCGTCGATTGCCACACAGAGCACCTCGGCTTCCGCCATCGTTTCGGTTCCGCGCATCACCTTCTGGTCGAGGGTGAGACTTGCGGCTTTCAAACTCGTACACTGTGTGCAGACCAGAAGTGAATCGTCGAATAACGCCGGATTGCGAAATTCCACATTCAGGGATTTGACAACAAATCGTGTTCCGGCGACCTGAAGCGTGCGCTGGTTCAGGCCAAGCGCACGCAGATATTCGGTCCGCCCCCGCTCCATCCATCGGATATAGCTGGCGTGGTAGACGATACCGCCCGCATCCGTATCCTCCCAGTAGACACGAAGGGGAAGACGGTGCAGATGCCGTTCGAGTGTACCTGCGTCCGGGAGCAACGATGACGTCACGGGAAAGCCTTCCGCGTGGCTTCAGTCCTTCTCCGCCGGACGCACGTATTTTCGGGATTTCGCACTGATCCGCTCAATCTCGTTGCGAACTGCCGATTCGACCATCGTGGGAAGGTTGTCATCGAGCCATTCGCTCAGCATGGGCCGCAGCATCTCGCGCACCATGCCCTCAAGACTCTCCGAGCCGCCACCATCGTCACTGATCTTCAAAGAACCATAGAGCCTGCGGTTCGCGTCGCCGTCCCCGTCGGAGAGGGATGCGAGGGCACGGGCGGATATTTCCTCGCTGGTCATCGACACGAGAGCGGAAGGATCGGCGTAATCAACCGGATCGCGCTCCATGGCGTCGCGCACGAGACCGCCGACCGTTTCCAGATCGTCCTGCGGGTATTCTGCGGATGTATCGGAAGCGAAGGCCGCCTGCGTAGTGATCGCTTCGTCCTCGACTTCAAGGCTGCGGCTGTAGTCATCGTCGAAGACCGGCGGATCATCGTGATAGACGTCCGATGCACCATAGGTATCCGAGAATCCAAGCCCCTCGCCGAGATCGCCCTCGATGTCTTGCCCGTCATGGTTTTGCCCATCATGGTTTTGTTCGTCGTGAGCAACCGGAGGGTCGGCAGGGTCCATCGCGTTCGACCCGACGTCAGAAGCCTCCTCATCCAGCGTGGTGAAGGCCGTGGAGTACATGGCCGCCGCCGCCTCATCGGATTCCTCAACGTCATCCGACTCATCGGTCGATTGACTGCGGGGATCGGAAGCATGGTCGAGCCGGGAATAGGTATTGGCGGCGGCGATGGTCGCACCGGCACCGGCCATTGCGGTCACAGCAGAGAATCCACCCGTCCCCTCGTCATCTTCAACCGGCGCATTTTCGACCGGGGCGGTGTCGGCAATCTCGTTTTCATCACGCGCAGCCCAGTCGTCGGAATCCGATGGAGATGCGTTCTCCTCAAGATTGCGCGAGATCACATCCTCGATACCTGTTTCCGCGACTTCCGCGCGCGCTATGGCCTCAGCCTCGGCTTCGATTTCGGAGACCCTGAACGCCGCGCCGCTTTCGACACTGCCCGTGTTGGCGGCTTCAGAAGAATCGTCCAATGGCGTTGTCAGCTCGAAGACATCATCAACACCTTCCGCCGAAATGCTCTCAGCCGAAGCCCGATTTTCTTCCAGGGCCGCCACCGCACTGTCGGTTCGCCCGGATGCGCCGTAAAAGCTGTCATCATCATAGTCGTCGCTTTCGCGATCCATGCCGGTATCGGCACTCTCAGATGAAACAGGCCCGTCGCCCCGGTCTATCGGATCGGTCAGCTCCAGAACATCCGCATCCCCGGCAAGGCGCGCGGCCTCGTCCTGTCGCGCATCGACTGCACCGGCACCCATGGCATCACGGTAGCCGCCGTCGTCATCGCCATCCCTGTCACCCTGCGCCGCAGAGAAATCAGGCGATGTGTCGCGCTCACGGTCATCCAGATCAAAGTCATCCGGCCCGCCAGCGTCGTGAAGGGTCGCGATCCGGCCCGATGCAGAAGCATCACCTTCGTCATCCGGGATATCCATGTCACCGACGGTGCGCTCACCGGCGCGGGCGGCCAGACTCTGCATCCGCTCGCGGGTGCTCAGGCGTGAAGTCGATTCGAGCTTGTTCTGCGCCCGCGTGAAGATATCCGTTCCCGCCATACCGGATATGTCGTCTTCCGCATCGCCGTGCTCCCCGTCATCGGCCATAGCGGCATCGAGCAGCGCAGCGTCCTGGTCTCTCTCATCGACGGCATCCGCCGGGGGAACAGACTCATCGCGCCCCGTCGCGCGGGACCAGAAAAGACTATCACGTTCGGGAAAGATCGAGACGCCGTTATCATCATGGTCGTCGTCTTCGCGATGTCCTGATCCGCTTTCGGAGGACAGCGAGTAGACCGTATCGTCGTTCTCGTTCTCGCGGTTCACCGCAGCGGCGGCCATGACCGGCAGAGGCCCCTCATCAAGGGGACCGTCAGTATGTCCGGCATCGACCGCAGGACCGGACGTCGGGCGACCATCGCGCGTGTCTTCCTCGTCGATGATTCGGCGGATCGAGGCGAGGATGTCTTCCATGCTCGGTTCGCGGGCGTTCGCGGTGTCGCTCATGAGATTACTCCAGATCGACCGCAGACTCGCGGTCAGAGAGGCGTCGCTGCCAAGGTCCACCATACCGGGATACCGGATATCGCAGACCTCTTACATAGCTCAATCAAGCCGAGAATTAATCATTTTTGGTTAACAGGCAATGTACCCGTCAGGGGCGCCACGGCAATCGCCATGCCGCTTCGGG
>CAKZUT010000233.1 GCA_937922185.1 uncultured Neomegalonema sp. | reverse complement strand
GATCATGACCAAGACCGCCTCGTCATCGGGCTATGAACTGGGTCTTCTCGCGGCGGCGGGATGCCTGACGATCATCCCCGGCGCGTTCGTGATCTATTTCGTGCGGAATTATATCGCGAAAGGGTTCGCGCTGGGGCGGGTGTAACGCATTCGGCGAAAGCCGATCCGATTTCGCAATCACGACCCCCCTGTAAACTTTCGTCCTGCGGAGTTCGATTGATGGATCAGGACATGACCTACGACCATATCATCGTCGGTGCGGGCACCGCCGGATGCCTGCTCGCCAATCGTCTGAGCGCCGATCCCGAACGGCGTGTCCTGCTGCTGGAGGCGGGCGGGCGCGACAATTACCACTGGATACACATCCCCGTCGGTTATCTCTACTGCATCAACAACCCCCGCACGGACTGGATGTATCGCACCGAGGCCGAGCCGGGGCTGAACGGGCGCAGCCTGATCTATCCGCGCGGGCGTGTGCTGGGCGGCTGTTCCTCGATCAACGGCATGATCTACATGCGCGGACAGGCACGCGATTATGACGGCTGGGCGGCAATGACGGGCGAGGAAGGCTGGCGGTGGGAGAACGCACTGCCGGATTTCATGGCCCATGAGGATCATTACAGGCTGGATGGCGGCGCGAATCCCGCAATCAGCGGCAATGCCCGCTTCTCCGATTTTCACGGACATGGCGGCGAATGGCGCATCGAGGAACAACGCCTCAACTGGTCCATTCTCGATGCTTTCGCCGAGGCCGCAACCGAAGCCGGGATCGAGCGCACGGACGATTTCAATACCGGCGACAATGCAGGTATCGGCTATTTCGACGTCACCCAGCGTAATGGCTGGCGCTGGAACAGTGCAAAAGCGTTCCTCCGCCCCGCCGGACACCGCGCCAATCTGAGCGTGCGAACGGGGGCCGAGGTCGAGCGGCTGACTTTCGATGACAGCCGCCGCTGCACCGGCGTGATCCTGCGCGGCGGCGAGCGGCTGGAGGCGAGCCGGGAGACTATCCTCTGCGCCGGGGCGGTCGGGTCACCCCATCTGCTGCTGCGTTCGGGCATCGGCCCGGCGGCCCATCTGCGCGCGAACGGCATAACCCTGCGACATGACCTGCCGGGGGTCGGTGAGAATCTTCAGGATCACCTGCAAATTCGCGCTGTCTTCAAGGTTCGTGGCGCGCGGACCCTGAACACATTGGCCAATACCCTGACCGGCAAAGCCCGGATCGGCCTGGAATATCTTCTGCGCCGCACCGGCCCCATGAGCATGGCCCCCAGCCAGCTCGGCGCTTTCACCCGCTCCGACCCCGACCGCCCGCATCCGAATCTGCAATATCATGTCCAGCCCCTGTCGCTGGATGCCTTCGGTGAAGACCTTCATCCTTTTCCGGCCTTCACGGTCAGTGTCTGCAATCTCAATCCCACGAGCCGGGGCCGCATCCACCTGCGGAGCGGTGATCCCGATGCCGCTCCGGTCATCGCGCCGAACTATCTCGCCACCGACGAGGATCGTCTGATCGCCGCCCGCAGCCTGCGGCAGGTTCGCAAGATCGCGGCCCAGCCGGCGCTGGCCCCGTTTGACCCGCAGGAATTTCGCCCCGGCACTCAATATCGGACGGATGAGGAATTGTGGCGACTGGCCGGAGATATCGCCACGACGATTTTCCATCCGGCAGGCACGGCGAAGATGGGCGCGGCGAATGACCCCATGGCTGTTCTCGATCCGCATCTTCGTGTGCGCGGCATCGAGGGCCTGCGTGTCGCCGATGCCTCGGCCATGCCTACAATCACGAGCGGCAATACCAACGCCCCGACCCTGATGATCGCGGAGAAGGCGGCGCGCTGGATACGCGCCGCGTAAGAGGATTACCGTTCGCCGCTCTGGCGGAAGGCGCCCTGTACGATCCGGTCCATGACCATAGCCACGAACAGAATGGCGAATCCGCCCAGAAGGCCCGGTCCCTTGGCCGCGTATTGCAGCGACTCGAGGATCGTCTTGCCAAGCCCTCCGCCGCCGATCAGCGAGATGATGACCACCATCGACAGGCACATCAGGATGGTCTGGTTCACTCCGGCCATGATGGAGGGCAGGGCAAGGGGGATTTCCACATCCCTGAGCACCTGTCCGCGCGATGCCCCGAAGGCGGTCGCGGCCTCCTTGATGTTTTCCGGCACTCCGCGCATCCCCAGCGCCGTCAGGCGGATGACCGGAGGCATTCCGAAGATGATCGTGGCCAGAATCCCCGGCGGGTTGCCCGTGCCGAAAAAGGCGATGATGGGGATGAGATAGACAAAGGCGGGAAGCGTCTGCATCAGGTCCAGCACCGGCTCGGCGGCGTTATAGGCGCGGCGTGACTTGCCGAACCAGATACCGAGCGGAATCCCGATGATGATGCAGATCAGCACGGCGGCCCCCACCAGTGCCACGGTCTCCATCGCGATTTCCCAGTAACCGAGCAAGGCGATATAGGCCAGCGCGGCGGCGGTGAAGATCGCCACGCGCGGCCCTGCGGCCCGCCATGCGGTCACGCAGATTACGATCATGACCACGGGCCACGGCGTTCCGTTCAGCGCCAGCGTCAGCGCATCAAGCACCGAGCGCACCCCCGCCGTCACCCCGTCGAAGACATCCGCCCCCGCCACCGCCGCCGCATCGATCTTCGCTTCCAGCCACGTCGCGAGGCGGGTGAACAGCGTTTCGTCATCCACACCGAGAATACCATGGGATATCGGTTTCTCGGGGAAGCTGTTGAGGGCCTCCCACGGGCTGGCAACGGTGAATTTATAGACTGTCAGCGGCGCAATGGCGGCGACAAGGGCCGCGCCGATGCCTGCCCGACGGCGGCTGAATCCGCTCTCGACCGATGTGGGGTCGATCCGCCATTTGGAATACTGCTTTTCGTAGATCTTGTTGGCGTAGAGGCCCTGAAACAGCTTGAAGAGAGCAAGCAAACCGAGGCCGATCAGCATGATATTGAGGGCCTCGGAATTGAGAACCGTGGCCTTCTCGATGCTGCGATCAGCGGCGCGCCCGATATTAGTGGCCAGTTTCTCGAAACGCTCGGGGTCCTGGCCTGCACTGCGCGCGGCCTCGGCGCGTTCGAGGAACTCGTCGGCTCTGGCGCGCTGGCGTTCGGCCTGTTCCATCAGGCTTGCGCCGGGATTGCCCCATAATCCCCGCCCGATCTGCACCCAGGCCATGATTTCCAGAATCAGGAACGTCCAGAACATCCCCCACACCCCGCGCATCGCCGCCCAGAATGGTCCGGCCACGGCGGCCCACAGATTGAACGTGTTCGGAAAGCTGCTGGTGCTTTCGTGGATGCGATGAAAGGATTTCCGGTAATAGCCCGCATTGTGCTCGACGAATGTTGCGATCGAGGCGTCCAGTGCGGCGCGGTCCACTTCGATATCGGAGGCGGCGGTAACGACCGGCCCTTCGGTCAGCGGCCCGCCCGGAACAGCGGTAGCGGCGGTATCGTCGGTCATTCCTGTTTCCCCCCCTGAATGCCGCGCAGCAGCCGGGTCTTGTCCACATAGCCCACATCGACGCCGTTCTGCGTGATGACCACCGGCAAGGCGGTTTCGGCGGACAGGTCGATAAGCTGATCAAGATCGGCCCCCTCATCGGCGCGCGGTGCGTCGCCCAGGGGGCCGGGGGCCTTGTCGAGCGGCCCCATGATCGAATGTGCCTTGACGAGCTTGAGCTTGGAGATGCCCTGCACGAACTCGCGCACGTAGTCATCGGCGGGGTTCATGACGATCTCTTCCGCCGTTCCGATCTGTACGATGATCCCGTCCTTCATGATGGCGATGCGGTGACCGATGCGGATGGCCTCATCGAGATCATGGGTGATGAACAGCGTCGTCTTCCGCAGTTGCGCGACGAGAGCCTTGAACTGATCCTGCAATTGCAGCCGGATGAGCGGATCGAGCGCCGAGAAGGGTTCATCCATCAGCAGGATTTCGGGGTCCGACGCCAGCGCCCGTGCGATGCCGACACGCTGTTGCATTCCGCCCGACAGCTCTTTCGGCAACCGGTCCTCGTATCCGGTCAGATCGACAAGACCGAGAACATGGTCGGAGACGGCCCAGCGTTTCGATTTGGGGACATTCCGAATTTCGAGCGGATAGGCCACGTTATCGCGCACGGAGCGATGGGGCATCAGCGCCATGTGCTGGAACACCATGCCGATCTGTTGCGCGCGCACTTTCCGCAGGGCGCGGGCATTCATGGCCGAGATATCGTTCCCGAGAATTTCGATGGTGCCGGAGGTCGGTTCGATCAGGCGATTGACGTGACGCACGAGGGTCGATTTCCCGGAGCCGGACAGCCCCATAATGCAGAAGATTTCGCCGCGCGGCACCTCGAAGCTGGCATCCTGAACCCCGACGACGCATCCGAAGCGTTCGAGCACCTCCGGCTTGGTCAGTCCTTCGGATTTCACCGCTGCCATGGCCTCATCGGCACGGTCGCCGAATATTTTCCAGACATTCGACAGCTTGACGACCGGTTCGGCCATGCGTGTTCCCCTCTGCAAAGAAAAAGGGCCACCGAAACCCCGGTGGCCCTTGTCGGTCAGTGGATTATTTCAGCGCTTCGAGCGCCTTGCCGATGGCATCCTGCGCTTCCATCAGGGCTTTCATCGCGGCTTCGTTGCCACCCGAACCCATCGACATGGAGCTGCCCGAACCGTCGGTCATCCATTCGAGAACCTGATCCTCGTTTTCGGAAACCCAGTTCGTCGCATATTCCATCGCATCGGTCTTATCGACGACCAGCGCATAGGTCATTGCGGAAACGGTGTCGGTGTCCAGCTTCATATTGCGGAACATCGTCGCCACTTCGGGGTACGTTTCCTCCAGTTCCTTGGAGTAGTGGAGGTGCAGATATGCCGAATCCCACGCCATGCCGGCGGAGGATTTTTCCAGCCATGCGGGGTCGTCGGTCGGCTGGATCACGTTCCAGCCCGCCGCGTCGTATTCCGGTTCGGTCAGGATGTGCAGATCATGCAGCACGAAGACGTAATGCGGCGTGTAGCAGAAGCCGACCCAGGGTTTGTTGCCCTTGATCGCATTGTCGAGACCCGCATAGGCCAGCGTCTCATCGGATTCCTGCAACTCGAAGGTCTGGTCATAGCCATAGGATTTTGCGCGGATCTTCTCGACATTGGTGGAGGCCCAGCCCGGTGCGCCGATCCAGATCTCACCCTTGCCGTCACCGTCGGTGTCGAAGAGGGCGGCGATGTCGGGATTCGTCAGGTCATCGATGCTTTCGATCCCGTTCTCCTCGGCAAAGCCTTTCGGGATGCACATGCCCTGAAACGCCTCGACGCCGTTGGGGTTCATCACCACGCTGCCCTTTTCCTTCACATAGGTCTTGTGAAGATTGCTCTGGTTCGGAAGCCATACTTCGGGATGGGCGTGCATCGATCCCTTGTCCATCGCCTCGAAGACGATGGGGTTGGAACCGTTCTGGAGTTCGACTTCGAGGCCGAGATTCTGTTCGATGGCCACCTTGAGGACATGGGCCGTCGCGTTGACGGAGGGCCAGTTCGGCACCCCGATCACCACATCAGCGGCGAGTGCCGGTACAGCCGTCATCGTCGTCACCGCCGCTGCGGCGAGTGTTTTCCTGAGTGTGTTCATTATTCTCTCCCTGATTCGTTCTTCAAGCGTCGCACAGGGATCGTCCGAATACGAATCCCGCCAGTGCATTGCATCACATATGAAAAACACCGCCCGGACTGCTCGTCGGGGCGGTGTCATGGTTTCCGTCGTCATTCAGATTTCAGATACGAGTGACGACACGGGTATGGATCAGCTCATCCACCAGCGTTTGATGAAGTGACCGCCATCCATCTCCCAGCCGCCACCGAGTTTTCCGGGGATGCCGACTTTCTTGTTGGCTGCCGCGATATCCTTGCCGAAGGCCGGGATGATCGTTGCGCCTTCGGTCGAGATGAGGCGCTGGACTTCCTGATACATCTCGGTCCGCTTGGCCTGATCGAGTTCGCCGCGCGCTTCGACAACCAGCTTGTTGACCCGCTCGATGTCGATATTGGTGTCGTTCCACGGCGCACCGCCGATATAGGCGATGGAGAGGATCATGTCCTCGATCGGGCGCGGACCCCAGTAGCAGGCACAGAACGGCTGCACGTTCCAGACATTGGACCAGTACCCGTCCTTCGGCTCTTTCTGGAGGCCGACATTGATGCCCGCCTTGTTCCAGTGCTCCAGGAAGATCTGCGCCGCTTCGCCTGCGCCGCTATAGGCGGTATCGGCAAAGCGATATTTGAAGGCGGTGTCGCCGATGCCGGATTTCTTGAGGTGGTGCTTCGCCTTGTCGATATCGTACTCGAACTTGAGATCGGCGTCGTAGCTGGCCATTTTCGGACCAAGCGGCTGATCGTTGCCGACGGTACCATAGCCGAACAGCACGTTCTCGACGAATTCCTCGCGCGGCGTGGAGTATTTCAGCGCCAGACGGAAATCCCTGTTGTCGAACGGCGCACCTTCGGTCCGCATCGGATGCGTGAAGGCGAGGTTCGATTCCACATCGATGATGTTGATCGAGGGAACCCGCTTCAGGCGGCCCAGTGTCTTCATTTCCGGGCGGTTGATGACATCGACTTCGCCGGTCAGCAGAGCGTTGACGCGGGCGGTGTCATCGAGGATCGTGACGATCTCGCAACTATCGACATGGCCGAACTCGTCCGACTGCCAGGCGTTGGGATTGCGTTCCAGTTCGGCGCGGATGCCCGGCTCGAATTCCTTCAGAACATAGCACCCGGTGCCCGCATCCGACAGAACATCGGCCTTGCCGTCTTTCGAGGGCATGATGTTCATGTGGTAGTCGGTCATCAGGAAGGGGAAGTCGGCATTGGCGTCCGACAGCTTCACGACCACGACGTCTTTGCCATCCGCCGTCACGTCGCTGATGCCTTCGAACACACCCTTGGCGCCGGACGTGGAGTCCTCGCCCCGGTGGACGTTGATCGAGTCGATCACGTCTTCGGTGGTCAGGCTCTTGCCGTTCGAGAATTCGACGCCGCTCCGCAGCTTGAAGCGCCATTCCTTGGCGTCATCGCTGGCTTCCCAGCTTTCGGCGAGGCCCGGCTGCGCGGAATCATCCTGACCGACTTCCACGAGGCTGTCGCGGAAGGCGCGGCTGATGACGATCATCGTCGTCGCGTTGAAGGTGGCCGGATCAAGCGAATCGATGGTGTTCGAGTCGTTCAGACCGGCGCGCATGTGCCCGCCCTTTTTCGGCTCGGCGGCATGGGCGCGGCCCGTCCACAGGGCTGAGGCGGAGGTTGCGGTCATGCCCATGGCGGTCGCACCGACCATGAAGTCGCGGCGGTTGGCCTTGCGGTCAGCGAGCATCCGCTCGATCGTCTGATTCACGTCAGTCATCTTTTCTCCCTGGAACTTTCTTTTCCGGCGGTCGTTTGAAGGCGCGAATGCCCGGCTGACGATCCGCCATTAGTGTTGTCCGGCAAATAGCCTAATCGCTTCCGTAAACGGATGACAACAGGATATCTTCGTCATGGCATCAGCGTGGCCATGGCGTGACAGTCAGGTGATTTTCTCGCTCAGGGTGCGATATGCGCGCCGAAATTGCAGGCCGGATCAAGCTCTTTCGCGCGATGTCCGGGGCCGGAGAGAGTCGTGCGCTTTCGCGCGATGAAGCGGCCCCGCCCCCGTGCGCCGACAAAGCGCCCGTCCGCGACCACCGCCTCGCCCCGGTTCATCACGAGTTCGGGCCTGCCGGTCACCTCGATGCCCTCGAAAGGCGTGTAGTCCATATTGTCGTGCTGTCCGGCAAGCGTGAGCCTGTGGCGTGCCTCCGGGTTCCAGACGGCGATATCGGCATCCATACCGGGCAACAGCGCGCCTTTCCCGGTTATACCGAAGATGCGCGCGGCATTGCCCGCTGTCAGGGCGGCGAAATCGGCGAGCGACAGACGGCCCGCAACGACTCCTTCCGAGAACAGCCATGGCAGGCGCGCGGCAATTCCCGGCATTCCGTTCGCGATCTTCGGATAGGGAATATCCGTCCCTTTCGAGAATTTTCCGGTCTCGTCAAAACGATAGGGGGCATGATCGGAGCTGACGGAATCAAACGTGCCCGCTTGCAGATGTGCCCAGAGCGCCTGCTGTGTCTCCCGGTCGCGTAAAGGAGGCGAACAGACGAATTTCGCCCCCTCCATCCCCGGCCTGTCCAGATCATCGCGCGTGAAGGCCAGATAATGCGGGCAGGTCTCGGCATAAAGGCGCGTACCCGCCTGTCGCTCCCGCGCCACGAGGGCCGCGCCCCCGGCGGTGGAGACATGCACGATGAAAAGCGGCGTATCCACCAGCCTGGCCAGCGCCACGGCCCGCCCGATAGCTTCTTCCTCGGCCAGTTCGGGGCGGGAGATCGCATGGAACCGGGGTTCGGTATGTCCGGCATCCAGCAGACGCGCGTTCATCCATCGGACCATCGCATCGTTTTCGGCATGAACCATGGTGACGGCCCCGTGCTCCTTCGCCACAGTCAGGATATCGAGCATCCCGGCATCGCCGATATTCATCATGTCATAGGTCGTGAAGACCTTGAACGAGGTCACCCCCCGCGCGAAGGCACGTGGTAATTCGTCCCGCAGAACGGCCTCGGTCGGGTCGGTGACGATCAGGTGCCAGCCATAATCGATCACGGATGGGGCAGCGCGGGCACCGTAAGTCTCCAGCACCGCATCAATGGATTGCCCCCGGTGCTGCGCGGCAAAGGGAATGAAGCTGGAATTTCCGCCGAAAGCCGCCGAAACCGAGCCGCTGAAATAATCATCCGCCCCCATCAGACCGGAGGAGCTTTCCTGCGCGATATGGGCATGGGCCTCGATCCCGCCGGGCAGAACGAGCCGGTTTCCCGCATCTATCCGCCGCTCGCCCCCGGTCAGACGCTCGGCAATGGCGGCGATGCGCCCGTCCGTAATTCCGATATCGGCCTTACAGGTTTCGCCGCCGACGAGGACAGTGCCGCCATGGATAACCGTATCGAACCGCATGTCCCGCCCTCCGCCGCCGAACCCGCGTGAGGTTCGCCCTTGTGATATCCTGTCGAGAGTGCCGATATAGCAGGACATCGCCTCGAAGGAGAACCCGATGAGCGTCGTCTTCGCCGTGGCCCAGATGGGGCCGGTCCATCTCGCCGATACAAAAGAGGCGGTCGTGCAGCGCCTGATCGCCATGCTTCGTGAGGCGCACGGGCGCGGCGCGCGGTGGGTCACGTTCCCTGAACTCGCCCTGACCACCTTTTTCCCGCGTTATATCTATGACACGCCGGAGGAATACGATGCCTTCTTCGAGGAGGGGTTGCCGTCGCCCGCGATGGCCCCGCTGTTCGAGGCGGCGAAAGACCTGCGCGTCGGCTTCTATCTCGGTTATGCGGAAAAGCTGCACGAGGGCGGGCAGGTCCATCGCTATAACACCGCCGTCCTTGTCGGGCCGGATGGTGCGATCCTCGGCAAGTATCGCAAGGTGCATCTGCCGGGCACGAAAGACCCCATCGGCGACGGCGAGTTCGAGCATCTGGAAAAGCGGTATTTCGAGGTCGGTGATCTCGGCTTTCCCGTCTTCGGGACTCCCGATGCGCGGATGGGCCTCTGCATCTGCAACGACCGTCGCTGGCCCGAGACCTTCCGCGTCATGGCCTTGCGCGGGGCGGAGGTATTCATGCTCGGCTACAACACGCCGACGCGGAATATCCACCATCCCGAACCGGCGCATCTGCGCGAGTTCCATAATGCGCTGAGCCTGCAATCGGCGGCCTATCAGAACGGCGCGTGGGTCATGGCGGCGGCAAAGGCCGGGTCCGAGGACGGCTTTGCGATGATCGGCGGCTCGTGCATCATCGCGCCGACGGGGGAAGTGGTGGCGCGGGCGATCTCGGAGGATGACGAGGTGATCGCCCATGCCTGCGATCTGGAACTGGGCGCGTATATCCGCCGTTCCGTCTTCGATTTCGCCCGTCACCGCCGCCCCGAGCATTACGGCCCGATCACCGCCCAGACCGGCGTGGAAATCGCGGACTGACGCCGCGATTCCACCCGCCCGGATTTCAGTCGCGCAGCAACTCGTTTACCGCCGTTTTGGAGCGGGTCCGCTCGTCCACGCGCTTGACGATGACGGCACAATAGAGGCTGGGGCCGGGAGTGCCGTCGGGGAAAGGCTTGCCGGGCATCGAGCCACTGACGACGACCGAATATGCGGGTACCTCGCCCATGAAGATTTCGCCCGTCGCGCGGTCAACGATCCTGGTGGACTGGCCGATGAAGACGCCCATGCCGATCACCGCGCCCTCGCGGACCACGACACCCTCGACCACCTCGGACCGCGCGCCGATGAAGCAGTTATCCTCAATGATGACGGGTCCGGCCTGAAGCGGCTCCAGCACACCGCCGATGCCCGCACCGCCCGAAATATGAACGTCCTTGCCGATCTGCGCGCAACTGCCCACCGTAGCCCAGGTATCGACCATCGTGCCGCTGTCCACATAGGCCCCCAGATTGACGAAGGAGGGCATCAGCACGACATTCGGCGCGATATAGGCGCTGCGCCGCACGATGCAGTTGGGCACTGCCCGAAAGCCCGCCGCCCCGAACTCGTCCGCGCCCCAGCCCTCGAACTTGGAGGGCACCTTGTCCCACCACGTCGCACCGCCGGGGCCGCCGTCGATGGTGGTCATGTCGTTGAGCCGGAAGGACAGCAATACGGCCTTCTTGGCCCACTGGTTCACCACCCAGTCGCCGCCCGCGCCCTTTTCGGCGACCCGCAGCTTGCCGCTGTCCATCAGCGAAAGGGCCTCCTCCACCGCATCGCGGACCTCTCCCTTCGTGTCGGGATTGACGTCGGCGCGCGCGTCAAAGGCGGCGTCGATGACGGATTGAAGCTGATCGCGATTCATGGCGTGGTTCTCCGGGTTGGCTTCTCGCCCCTGCCTTAACTTAAGAAAGAGGAAATGCAAACGGGTGGAAAGATGTTGGCAACATGCCCGCCCTGTGCCACGCCCTTTCCCGTCGTCCCAACAGCGAAAGATCCGATATGAGCCGCAAGGACCACCATTCCCGCCTTCGTTCCGTCGAGGCGGATATCGCCAAGGTCGAGGTCATCCCCTCCACTCCCCAGACAGAATCGCCCGCCTATACGCTGGCCTTCCGGGACGATACTTTCCTGCGCCGCGACGACATGCGGCCCGTGCGGTTGCAGCTTGAACTGCTCAAGCCGGAGATGCTGCTGAACGAGGCAGGGGTCAACTCGACGGTGGTTCTGTTCGGCGGGGCGCGCCTGCCTGAGCCGGGGGTCGAGCCATGGTCCTTCCGCAACGAGACCCAACGGGAAAATCTCAGGAAGAACTCGAAATACTACGCCGAGGCCCGACGCTTCGCCGAACGGGTCAGCCGCGAATGCCTCAAGCATGACGGCAAGGAATATGTCGTCGTCACCGGGGGCGGACCCGGCGTGATGGAAGCGGGCAACCGGGGTGCGACGGATGCGGGCGCGCCCTCTATCGGCCTGAATATCGTCCTGCGGCAGGAGCCTGTGCCGAACGCCTACATCACCCCCGAACTGTGCTTCAATTTCCACTATTTCGCGATCCGCAAGATGCATTTCCTCATGCGGGCAAAGGCTATCGCCGTCTTTCCCGGCGGCTTCGGCACGATGGACGAACTGTTCGAGACCCTGACCCTGATCCAGACCGAGCGCATGGAGCGACTGCCCATTCTGTTGTTCGGCGAGGCGTTCTGGCGGCGGATCATCAATTTCGAGGCGCTGGCCGAGGAAGGCACCATTGCGCCGGATGATCTGGACCTGTTCAGGTTCGTCGAGACGGCGGAGGAGGGCTGGAAGGTCATCGCCGACGCCTATGGACTGGACGCCTGAACGCGGGAGACCGTCATGCTACTGGATACCCCGATCTGCGATTTCGGCTGGAAAGCCCCGGATTTCACACTGCGTGACCCGGATGGAAAAGCATATTCGCTGGCGGATTCTCCGGGCGAAAAAGGACTGCTGATCGCGTTCATCTGCAATCACTGCCCTTATGTCGTGGCCATTGCCGACCGTCTGGCGCAGGACACGGCGACGCTGATGGAGGAGGGCGTGAATGTCCTGGCCGTCATGTCGAATGATTACCGGGCTGTCCCCGCCGACTCCCCGGCGAACATGACACGGTTCGCTGCCCGTCACGGGTTTGTCTTCCCGTATCTGGTGGATGAGGATCAGTCGGTGGGCCGGGCCTATGGCGCGGTCTGCACGCCCGATTTCTTCGGTTTCGACCGGCAGGGCGGCTTGCAGTACCGGGGCCGTCTCGATGATGCGAAGATGCGCGATGCCACGAACCGCACGCCCGAACTGCTGAACGCCATGCGCGGTATCGCCGAAACCGGACATGGCCCGGCGGAGCAATATCCGAGCATGGGATGCTCGATCAAATGGCGGTGAGACGCGCCGGTACTATCTGGTGACTGGACGCCTCCTGACCCAAAGGATAGGACGTCGCACAGAAATCAGGAGGATACACCATGCGCCCATCGGGACGCGACCGGGATCAGATGCGCGCCGTCACGCTGGAGCCGGACTGTACCAAACATGCCGAAGGCTCATGCTATGCGCGTTTCGGTGACACCCATGTCCTGTGTACCGCCAGCATTGAGGATCGTCCGCCGTCCTGGCTGCGCGGGTCGGGCAAGGGATGGGTCACGGCGGAATACGGGATGCTGCCCCGCGCGACCAATACCCGGATGCGGCGCGAGGCCAGGAACGGGCAATCGGGTCGGACGCAGGAAATCCAGCGCCTGATCGGGCGCAGCTTGCGCGCGGCGGTCGATCTTCATGCGCTGGGCGAGCGGCAGATCACCGTCGATTGCGATGTCATTCAGGCGGACGGAGGCACCCGGACGGCGGCGATCACGGGCGGATTCGTCGCGCTGTGGCGGGCCTGCGCGGCACTGAAACGTGCGGGCGATATCAAGGACTGGCCGATCACGGAGCATGTGGCCGCGATTTCCTGCGGCATCTATGCGGGGCATCCGGTTCTCGATCTCGACTACCCGGAGGACTCGGTCGCCGGGGCCGACGGCAATTTCGTGATGACCGGCAGCGGCGGTCTGGTCGAGGTGCAGGCCAGCGCCGAAGGCGAGGTCTTCGCCCGTGAGCAGTTCGACGAATTGATGCGCCTTGCGGAAAAAGGCATCGGTGAGCTGGTGGCGATCCAGAAAGCGGCCATCGGGGAGGCGGCGTGAAGGAAGCTCTGACGCTCGATGCGCCCGAGATATCCGAGGAGGATCGTGAGGGCCTGATACGTATCGTGGCAGGCCAAATCTGGCTGCCACATCCTGACGTGGTCAGACAGTTTCCCTCATCGGTCTTTCTGTCCGCTAGGTTGAACCGCAAGATAACCAGTACGCTGGAACCTGCGAAGAACCATCGCGGCGCAATGATCTCGATGGCCAGTGAAAGCAGGGTCGTACTTGATGATAATACGACGCCTCGCTGGGCGTTGCTCTGGGCACATGGATGGCAGAAATCCGTCCGACCGCGAGGCTGGCTTTGCGCGCATGTATGGGGAGAGCCGGGCGACGCGCAGAATCCGAACCTCTATACCCGTCTGGCCAATCTGCTGCTGATCGAGGAGTC
>CAKZUT010000232.1 GCA_937922185.1 uncultured Neomegalonema sp. | reverse complement strand
TGCCGCCCGATGCGCCGGTGACGAGGGCTTTCTTTCCTTCGAGAGAGAACATGGCAGCGGCCTTTATGCGAGAGAGGAGAGAAAAGCGTCGATATCGTCCGGCGAACCGATGCTCGATCCGGCGACGGAGCGGTCGATGCGTTTGGCCAGACCGCCCAGCACCTTGCCTGCCCCCAGTTCGATCAGTTCGGTCACGCCCTGCGCGGCCATCCACTCGACGCTCTCGCGCCAGCGCACCGAGCCTGTGACCTGCTGCACCAGCAAATTGCGGATCGTGTCGGGATCGGTTTCGGCCTGCGCGCTGACATTCGCGACCAGCGCTGGCGACGGCGCGGCAATCGCCGTATCGGCCAAGGCCGCGCGCATCCGCTCGCCTGCGGGAGCCATCATCGCACAATGGAAAGGCGCGGAGACGGGCAGCAGCATCGCCCGCTTCGCACCCTTTTCCTTGGCAATCGGCAGCGCGCGCTCAACGGCGGCGGTGGCCCCGGAGACAACCACCTGCCCCGGCGCGTTATCGTTCGCCGCCTCGCAGACCTCGCCTTCGGCAGCAGCCTCGGCGACCGCGCGCACGGCATCGAGATCGAGACCGAGAATCGCGGCCATGGCCCCCTGCCCCACCGGCACCGCCTCCTGCATCGCCATGCCGCGCAGGCGCAGCAGGCGCGCTGTATCGGCAAGGGCCAGCGATCCGGCGGCGGTGAGCGCGGAATATTCCCCCAGAGAGTGACCGGCAACGTATTGCGCCCGATCCGCCAGCGTGAACCCGCCTTCGGCCTCCAGAACCCGCGCCACGGCGACCGAGACAGCCATGAGCGCGGGCTGGGCATTGGCGGTCAGCGTCAGCGCCTCGCCATCCTCGCCCCAGATCACGCCCGACAGGCTCTCGCCCAATGCCTCGTCCACCTCGTCGAAGACCGCTTTGGCCACCGGATAGCGATCCGCAAGGTCACGGCCCATCCCGAGGGCCTGCGACCCCTGACCCGGAAAGACGAATGCGCGCATGAGGGCTGCTCCTGTTCATGAAACTGCATGACCACATACGGGCCTGCGACTGATTGTCAACCGACAGGCATACGGCGTAGGACAGGGGACACCCCGCAACGGAGCCTGTCCCATGCACTTCCCCGCCGTGCCACCCTACGCCTCCCGTCGCTCCGCCGTCATGGCCGAGAACATGGTGGCGACCTCGCAGCCTCTGGCCACGCAGGCCGGATTGGCAATGCTGTCACGGGGCGGGAATGCGGTGGATGCGGCGCTGGCGACGGCCATTGCGCTCACGATGCTGGAGCCGACCGGGAACGGCATCGGATCGGACGGCTTCGCGATCCTGTGGGACGGATCGGCCCTGCACGGTCTCAACGCCTCGGGCCGCGCCCCCGCCGCCTGGACGCCGGAACGCTTCACGGGCGGGATGCCGGAGCGGGGGTGGGAGACGGTGACTGTCCCCGGCGCGGTCGGCGGCTGGGTCGCGCTGTCGGAAAAATTCGGCAAACTGCCCTTCGATGACCTGTTTGAACCGGCCATCCGCTATGCTGAGAACGGCTTTGCCGTCTCGCCCGTCATCGGCAAGCTGTGGGGGATCGGCGCTTCGGAATTGCACGATCAGCCGGGTTTCCGCGATCACTTCATGCCGGGGGGCCGTGCGCCCGTCGCCGGGGAGCGGTTCGTGAACGCCGATGCCGCCGCGACCCTGCGGATGATCGCACGGACGAATGGTGAGGCATTCTACAGGGGGGAGCTGGCCGAGAGGATCGCCGCCCATGCCGCCCGGCACGGGGCCGTTCTCACGGTCGAGGATATGGCCGCCAATGCCCCCGAATGGTGCGGCACTGTCGAGAAGGCTTTCGACGGGATGGAGTTGCACGAGATCCCTCCGAACGGTCAGGGCATCGCCGCCTGCATGGCCCTCGGAATGCTGTCCCATACGCCCATCCGCGACCTCTCGCCCGAAGACCCGCGCGCCCTGCATCTGATGTGGGAGGCGATGAAGCTGGCCCTGCGCGATGCCCTTGCCTATGTCGCAGAACCCGCCGCGATGGTGGGTGGTGTGGGATCGGCGGACCTGCTGGATGACGGCTATCTCAAGGAACGCGCCGCCCTCATAGACGCCGCCCGCGCGCAGGATTTCGGCGCGGGTGCGCCAAAGCGCGGCGGCACCGTCTATCTCGCCGCCGCCGACTCGAGCGGCATGATGGTCAGCTATATCCAGTCGAACTATGCCGGTTTCGGTTCCGGCGTCGTCGTGCCCGGCACCGGCATCCATCTTCAGAACCGCGCGCTGGGCTTCACGCTGGAGCCGGGCCATCCGAACGAGGTGGGCGGCGGCAAACGTCCCTTCCACACGATCATTCCCGGATTCCTGACCGAGAAGGGCCAGCCCCGCATGGCCTTCGGCGTGATGGGCGGACCGATGCAGGCGCAGGGACACGTTCAGATGGTGCTTCGCACGCAGGTCTGGGGTCAGGACGTCCAGACCGCCACCGATGCCCCCCGCTGGCGCGTGACCGAAGGGCTGGGCGTGGCCTGCGAGACCTCCATGCCCAAAGATGCCCTCGATGCGCTGGCCGCGCTCGGCCATGACATCACGCTGGAGACCCCGGATTCGGCCTTCGGCTTCGGCGGTGCCCAACTGATTCAGCGTCTCGACAGCGGCGTCTATGCGGGCGGTTCGGATCCCCGCAAGGACGGGTGCGCGGCAGGGTTCTGAAACCCCGCCGCGTCGGTATCAGTCCATCTGCTTCAGGATCGCATCGAGGCTGTCCTTCGCATCACCATAGAGCATCCGGCTGTTATCCTTGAAGAACAGCGGGTTCTCGACCCCCGAGTATCCCTTGCCCTGACCACGCTTGGAGATGACGACGTTCTTGGCCTTCCAGACCTCCAGAACCGGCATTCCGGCGATGGGCGAGTTCGGATCGTCCTGCGCGGAGGGGTTCACGATGTCGTTCGCACCGAGGATCATGACGAAATCCGTGGACGGGAAATCGTCGTTGATCTCCTCCATCTCCAGCACGTAGTCGTAGGGCACTTTCGCCTCGGCCAGCAGCACGTTCATATGGCCGGGCAGGCGACCCGCGACCGGATGGATCGCGAAGCGCACTTCCTTGCCCTTGGCGCGCAGCTTTTTGGTCAGTTCGGAGACCGCGCCCTGAGCCTGCGCCACGGCAAGGCCGTAGCCCGGCACGAACACCACGCTGTCCGCATCGTCGAGTTGCTGCACCACCGTATCGACATTGGTGGGCACCATCTCGCCATCGACTTCCTGCTGCGGGCCTCCGGCATCGCCGCCCCAGCCGCCGAGGATCACGGAGGCGAAACTTCGGTTCATCCCCTTGCACATGATATAGCTGAGGATCGCCCCCGACGCCCCGACAAGCGCGCCGACCACGATCAGCAGATCGTTGCCCAGCGTGAAGCCGATCGCCGCCGCCGCCCAGCCCGAATAGGAGTTCAGCATCGACACGACGACGGGCATATCCGCACCGCCGATCGCCATGATGAGATGACACCCGATCAGCCCTGCGATAATCGCGACAAGGATCATGGTCCACAGCCCCGCGCCCTGCAAATACAGGAATCCGAGGATAAAGCACGCCGCGAAAGCCGCCAGATTGATCGCATGACGCCCCGGCAGGGTCAGCGCGTTGGACGACAGTTTTCCGGCCAGCTTGCCATAGGCGATGATCGACCCCGTGAAGGTGATCGCCCCGATAAGGATGCCGAGGAACAATTCGACTTTCAGGATGCCGAGTTCGACAGATGATTTCTTGGCGATGGTCGCCGCGAAACCCGCCAGTTCCCCTGCGGTTCCGTCGGCCACGGCAGTCAGCGCCCGCTCCATCTCAAGATGGGCGTTGATGCCGATGAAGACCGCCGCCAGACCCACGAGAGAGTGGAATCCGGCGACAAGCTCCGGCATCTGGGTCATCTGCACTTTCTTGGCGACAAACCAGCCGGCGATGCCACCGATGGCAATCATCACCGCGATCAGAGGCAGATTCGCGACGCCCGGCCCCGCCACCGTCGCGACAATGGCCAGCGCCATGCCGATGATGCCATACCAGATCGCCCGCTTGGCCTTTTCCTGATTTGACAGCCCGCCAAGGGCGAGAATGAAGAGAATGGCCGCTACAACGTAGGCGGCACTCACAAGTCCGATGCTCATATCATGCGCCTCCGGTCAGCTTTTCTGGAACATCGCGAGCATACGCCGCGTAACGAGGAAGCCACCGAAGATATTGACGGAGGCCATGAGAACCGAAAGCGCGGCGAGGATCACCACAAGGGTATTGCTTGATCCGATCTGGAGCAGCGCCCCGACGATGATGATCGAGGATACCGCATTGGTGATCGCCATCAGCGGTGTGTGCAGCGAATGGGCGACGTTCCAGATGACATAGAACCCTACGAAGCAAGCCAGCACGAAGACGATGAAATGCTGCATGAAACTCTGGGGCGCGACCATGCCGAGCGCCAGAAGCAGGGCGCTTCCGACCACCAGCAACATCGTTGTCCGGCCACCGGCCTTTCGCAGTTCCGCCGCTTCCCGTGCGGCCTTTTCCTCCGCCGTCTCCTCCACTTTCTTCGGTGCCGCCGCTTTGGGCGCGACCGATGTGGAGACAGCGGGCGGTGGATAGGTCACCTCGCCGTCCTTGATGACGGTGCAGCCCCGCAAGACAGCATCTTCCATGTCCACCACCGGCTGACCGTCCTTTTCAGGGGTCAGGTCATCAAGCAGATGGCGCAGATTGGTGCCGTAAAGCTGACTGGACTGTGCCGCCATGCGGCTGGCCATATCGGTATAGCCGACAATGGTGACATCATTCGGCGTGACGACCCGCTCTCCCTTGACGGTCAGCGCGCAGTTGCCGCCCTGCTCCGCCGCGAGATCGACGATGACCGATCCGGGCTTCATCGCCTCAACCATGTCTTTCGTCCAGAGTTCGGGCGCGGGACGACCGGGGATCAGCGCCGTCGTGATGACGATATCCACGTCCGGGGCCTGCGCGCGGAACAACTCAAGCTGCTTTTCACGGAATTCGGGCGATGATGGCTTGGCGTATCCGCCCTCGGTTCCACTGTCCTCGTTGTCGAAATCGAGGAACAGGAATTCGGCACCCATCGATTCGATCTGCTCCGCCACCTCCGGGCGAATATCGAACGAGCGAACGATAGCACCCATCGACCGGGCCGCACCGATGGCGGCAAGACCGGCAACCCCGGCTCCGATGACCAGCACTTTGGCGGGCGGGACTTTACCCGCCGCCGTGACCTGCCCGGTGAAAAAGCGCCCGAAATTATTCGCCGCCTCAACGACCGCCCGGTACCCGGCGATATTGGCCATGGAGGACAGCGCATCGAGTTTCTGCGCGCGGGAGATACGCGGCACCTGATCCATGGCCAGCACGGCGTGCGGATTGCGGGCCTTCAGTTTGGCCATAAGCTCTTCATTCTGGGCGGGCCAGACAAAGCTGATGAGCGTCTTGCCCGCCTCAAGTTTCCCGGCCTCGTCCAGCGACGGCTGCTGCACCTTCATCACGATATCCGAGCCGGACCAGACGGCATCGGCATTCGGCAGGACGTCCACTCCCGCCTCGCGATAGGCGTCGTCGGAGAAGTTCGCGCCTTCGCCCGCCCCGCTCTCGATCTGTAGATCATAGCCGAGTTTCTGGATACGCCCCGCAGTTTCAGGTGTCAGCGCGACACGGCGCTCGCCTGAACCGGTCTCTTTCGGAATACCGACTTTAAGTCCCATACGAACGATTCCCCTCAAAAATGTGCATGCCGCGCAACAATTGTACGATTTAGACGGGCTGGTACAGACCCAAGCACTGAGTTCAGCGGCTTTTCCCGATATAGTGCAGCATGGGATCAGTTCCCGTCCATCGGCATGATTGCGGTCACAAAATATCCCGATGCCTGCACTGTATTGCGCCAGTCCGTGACCCGCGCATCAAGAAGACGGTTGAATCGTCCCCCGAAACGCCTCTCCACGCCGCGCTTCCAGAATTTGAAAAAATTCGCCCGCGCGGCCCATTTACCCCGCAATGGAAAGAGCGTCACCTCCTCGCAATCGCGCAGCAGATACGCAATGCCGTCCCGGCTGAGGCGTTGGTAATCCTGAAACAGCAACCCCTTGGGTCCGTGATAGCGCCACATCCACGGGATATAGAGAAAAAGCTGTCCGCCCGGTTTCAGGGCCCGCCGGAAGTTCTCCACAGCCGCTGCCGGATCATAGACATGCTCCAGTATCGCCAGCGCGATAATCGCGTCATATCGGCCATCCATCTCCGATGGAAACGGCGAGCAGACATCGCCCAGAATATCGGGATAATCCCCGAAATCATTGATATCCATCGTCTCTGTGCGTTCGGAAATCGCTCCGAGGTGATCGCGCATCGACGCTCCGACATCCAGAATGCGCCCCGCACCCTGAATCTGCTCCAGAATATAATCACGCGAGCCGTCTTCGTGCAGAAATCGCAGATCAACCGCCGCGCGCCGGGTTATGGCGCGCATGTCTTCCGAGATGCGTTCAACATCATGGATCGCCCGGCGTGGCAGCGCCCCATCCGTCACAGGAGGGATGTTCCGGGGCCGTCGGGACTGTCGAAATCCGGCCCCGCGTTTTTTCGATTCTGCCTCATTTCCGCTTCGGCGGCATCAGGTCCGTGATCGTGCCGTCGAACATCTCGGTTGCCATGGCCACGGTCTCCGACAGGGTCGGGTGCGGATGGACAGAAAGCGCGATATCTTCCGCGTCCGCCCCCATCTCGATGGCCAGCACAGCCTCGGAGATCAGATCACCCGCAGACGACCCGACGATGCCCGCACCCAGAATACGGTTCGTCTCGGGGTCGAAGATGACCTTCGTGATCCCCTCGTCGCGTCCGTTCGCCAGCGACCGGCCCGATGCCGCCCACGGAAAGACGCCCTTGCCGATCTTGCGGCCCTGCTTCTTCGCTTCGGTTTCGGTCAGGCCGACCCAGGCGACTTCCGGGTCAGTATAGGCGACCGACGGAATCACCTTCGCATCGAAGGCCGATTTGTGCCCGGCGGCGACTTCTGCGGCGACCTTGCCTTCATGCACGGCTTTATGCGCCAGCATCGGTTGACCCACGATGTCACCGATCGCAAAGATCGTCGGCACATTCGTCCGCATCTGCCTGTCTGTCGCGATAAAGCCCCGCTCGTCCACGGTCACTCCGGCTGCATCGGCAGCGATCTTGCTGCCGTTCGGAACCCGGCCCACAGAGACAAGAATACGGTCGAACACATCGGTGAAGGGACCGTCCGGCCCCTCGAAATCGACCTTCAGGCCCGTATCCATCGCCGTGACGTTCGTGACCTTCGTTTTCAGGAAGATATTCTCGAAACGCGGAGCCATACGCTTTTGCCACGGCTTCACAAGATCGGGGTCCGCCCCGGCCATCAACCCGTCGAGCAATTCCACCACGGTGATCTGCGCGCCCAGCGCCTCGTAGACCGTCGCCATTTCCAGCCCGATGATGCCACCGCCCAGCACGAGCATCCGCTTCGGGATTTCGGCCAGTTCCAGTGCCCCGGTCGAATCCATCACCCGAGGATCGTCATGGGGAATGAAGGGCAGTTCCACCGGCTCAGACCCGGCGGCGATGATCGCCTTGTCGAAACTCACGGTCTGAACGGACCCATCCTCCGCCGTCACCCGGATCGCGTTCGCGCCCTCGAACTTCGCATCACCATGCACCACCCGCACCTTGCGGGCCTTGGCCAGACCGGAGAGGCCGCCAACGAGCTTTGAGACCACACCATCCTTCCAGCCGCGCAGCTCATCAATATCGATCTGTGGCTTGCCGAAAGAGATCCCGTGCGCCTTCATCTCCGATGCCTCGTCGATGACCTTCGCGGCGTGCAGCAATGCCTTCGACGGAATGCACCCGACATTCAGGCACACCCCGCCAAGCATGGGCCAGCGTTCGATCAGAACCACATCCATTCCGAGATCGGCGGCACGGAACGCGGCGGTATATCCACCCGGCCCCGCCCCCATCACGACCAGTGCCGCATGGATATCGCCCTGTGCCTTCGCTCCGCTCGCCACCGAATCCTGTTTAGGGCGCTGAGCCACCGACGGGGCACCCGCCTCCTCCTGCAACTCAAGTTCGAGAATGACCGTCCCCTCGCTCACCTTGTCGTCCAGCTTGACATGCAGGGCCTTCACGATACCGGATTTCGGCGAGGGCACATCCATCGCTGCCTTGTCGCTTTCCAGCGTCACGAGCGGGTCTTCGGCACTGACGGCATCGCCTTCACTGACGTGAACCTCGATAACCGGAACGGAGTCGAAATCACCGATATCGGGGACCACGATCTTTTCGATAGCCATGATCGCGCTCCTTACAGCAGCAGGTTACGGGGATCGGACAACAGCCCCTTGAGCGTCGCGCAGAACCGCGCCGCCAGCGCCCCGTCTATCGCCCGATGATCGTAACTCAGGCAGAGCGGCAGCATATTGCGAGGCTCGAACTTCTTGCCGTTCCAGACCGGGGCCATTTTCGACCGCACAACCCCTAGAATGGCGACTTCCGGTGCATTGACGATGGGCGTGAAACTCGTGCCCCCGATCCCGCCGAGTGACGAGATCGTAAAGCTGGCCCCCTGCATGTCGCCACCCTTGAGCGTACCCTCACGGGCCTTGCCGGACAGCTCGCCCAATTCGACCGAAATCTCGCGGATACCCTTGCGGTCGGCATCCTTGATGACCGGCACCATCAGGCCGTTCGGCGTATCCGCTGCGAAGCCGATATTGTAATAATGCTTACGGATAAGGCTGGCCCCGTCAGGGCCGAGCGAGGAATTGACCTCCCAATGCTGCTTGAGTGCGGAGACCGATGCCTTGATGAGGAAAGACAGAAGCGTGACACGATACCCCTCCTCCCTGGCCTTGGTGTCCTGCTCCTTCCGATAGGCGTCCGTCTCGGTGATATCGGCTTCCTCAACATGGGTGACATGCGGAATATTGAGCCACGAACGATGCAGGGCCGGGCCGCTGATCTTCTTGATCCGCGACATCTCCACCGTTTCGACAGAGCCGAATTTCGTGAAATCCACGGTCGGGATCGGCGGGATACCCATGCCACTCTGCACCCCGGTACCAGCCGTGCCACCCCCCGAAAGATGCGCTTTAACGTCATCCTTCGTGATGCGCCCTTTCTCGCCGGTGCCTTTGATCGTGTTCAGATCGACATCCAGTTCGCGCGCGAGACGACGCACGGACGGCGAGGCATGGACGCCGGAAAAATCCGCCATCATCGGCGGCGGACTGTCCGCGCCGAGGGTCGTGCCATCGGCGGAACGCAGCGTACCGCCCTCATCCGTGTAGGCTCCTGCGGGCAGATTGTCCGGTTGATCGGCGGCGCGCCCGGAATTTTCGGCATAGTCCGGTTTCGGCGCGGCATCGGCTTGTGTCGTGGCGGGAGTGGCCGCACCAGAGCCGGACTCGACATCGGTGGCGGAAGGTTGCGTATCACCGGCCCCTTCGCCGCCCTCATCCACGATCAGGATTAGCGTCCCCTCGCGAACCTTGTCATCGACCGCGACCTTCAGTTCCAGGACCACGCCACTGACCGGCGAGGGCACATCCATCGCCGCTTTGTCACTTTCCAGCGTCACAAGCGGGTCTTCGGCATTGACCGTGTCACCGGCGGCCACATGCACTTCAATCACCGGCACTTCATCGAAATCGCCGATATCGGGAACTTTCACTTCGGTCGCCATAATGCTTTTCCTTGTTCTCAAATATCAGACGCGGGCCGGGTTCGCCTTGTCGGCATCAATTCCGTATTTCTCGATAGCCTCCGCCACGGTCCGGTTGTCGCCTTTCTGGGCATCCGCCAGTGCCTTCAATGCCGCGACGGCGATGAAGCGCCTGTCCACCTCGAAGAACTCCCGCAGCTTCTTGCGATAATCCGAGCGTCCGAAACCATCAGTGCCCAGCACCTTGTAGGTGCCCGGCACGAAAGCCCGAATCTGGTCAGCGTAGCTTTTCATGTAATCGGTCGAGGCGATAACCGGGTCGTCGCCCCGGCTTCGGAAGCATTCGGTGACATAGGGAACCCGCTGATCCTCCATCGGATGCAGCATGTTCCACCGCTCGCAATCCATCGCCTCGCGTCGCAATTCGGTGAAGCTTGTCGCGCTCCAGACATCCACGCCCACCCCGAAATCCTGCTCCAGCATCTCGGCGGCGGCCAGACTCTCGCGCAGGATCGCACCGGAACCGACGAGCTGCACCTTCCTGCCCGCAATCTCCGAGGCGCGCAGCAGGTACATCCCCTTGCGGATGCCTTCCTCCGCCCCTTCGGGCATGGCGGGATGCTCGTAGTTCTCGTTGAGGGTCGTGATATAGTAGAAGACATCCTCCTGCTCTGCATACATGCGGCGCAAGCCGTCCTGCACGATCACGGCAACCTCGAACTGGAAGGTCGGGTCATAGCTGATGCAGTTGGGCACGGTGGCCGAGATCAGGTGACTGTGCCCGTCCTCGTGCTGCAATCCCTCGCCGTTGAGCGTCGTGCGGCCCGACGTGCCCCCGATCAGGAAGCCCCGTGCGCGCATATCTCCGGCGGCCCAGGCCAGATCGCCGATCCGCTGGAAACCGAACATCGAGTAGTAGATATAGAACGGGATCATCGGCGTATTTGAGGTGGAATACGAGGTCGCCGCCGCGATCCACGACGCCATCGCCCCGGCCTCGTTGATGCCTTCCTGAAGCATCTGGCCGTCCTGGCTCTCCTTGTAATACATCAACTGATCGGCATCTTCGGGGCGGTAGAGCTGACCGACCTGACTGTAGATGCCGAATTGCCGGAACATGCCCTCCATGCCGAAGGTACGGCTTTCATCCGGCACAATAGGCACGACCCGCTTGCCGATATTCTTGTCGCGCAGCAACGTATTGAGCGCCCGGACGAAAGCCATTGTCGTGGAAATCGTGCGGTCGCCCGAAGAACCCAGAAGCGCACCGAACTTCTCCAGTGGCGGTATCTCCAGCGCATCCGATTTCGCGCGGCGTGCGGGCAGATAGCCGCCGAGCGCCTTACGGCGCGCGTGGAGGTATTTCGCCTCCTCGCTATCCTCATCGAACTTGATGAGATCGAGATTTTCGACCTGCTCATCCGTCAGATCGAGCGTGAAGCGGTCCCGGAACAGCTTGAGGTCATCCGTTCCCATCTTCTTCTGCTGATGGGTGATATTCTGCGCCTCGCCCGCCGCGCCCATGCCATAGCCCTTGACGGTCTTGGCGAGAATCAGCGTCGGTTTGCCCTTGGTATTCATCGCCTCGTCATAGGCCGCATATACCTTGCGCGGATCATGCCCGCCGCGTGTCAGCTTCCAGATCTGGTCATCCGACCAATCGGCGACCATCGCAGCGGTTTCGGGGTAACGTCCGAAGAAATTCTCCCGGATATACGCGCCGTTCTTTGACTTGAAATCCTGATACTCGCCATCGACGCATTCTTCCATCAACTGGCGCAATTTGCCGGAATGATCTTTGGCGAGCAGGGCATCCCAACCCGTCCCCCACAGGCATTTGACGACATTCCAGCCCGACCCCCGGAAATCACCCTCCAGCTCCTGCACGATCTTGCCATTGCCACGCACAGGGCCGTCGAGACGCTGAAGGTTGCAGTTGATGACGAAGACGAGGTTGTCCAGCTTCTCCCGCCCCGCAAGGCTGATCGCGCCGAGGCTTTCCGGTTCGTCCATCTCCCCGTCGCCCATGAACGCCCAGACCTTGCGGTTATCTGTCTTGGCAAGATTGCGCCCCTGCAAATAGCGCAGGAACCGCGCCTGATAGATCGCCATGAGCGGGCCAAGCCCCATCGAGACGGTCGGAAATTGCCAGAAATCAGGCATCAGCCATGGATGCGGATAGGAGGATATGCCCTCGCCATCGGCCTCCTGTCGGAATCCGATGATCTGCTCCTCACTCAGGCGTCCTTCGAGGAAGGCGCGGGCGTAGATACCGGGCGCGGAATGGCCCTGAATGAAAACAAGATCGCCGCCGTGCCCCTCATGCTCGGCATTCCAGAAATGCATGAAGCCAGTATCATACAGCGTCGCCGCCGACTGGAAACTGGCGATATGGCCCCCCAGTTCCGAGCTTTCCTTATTGGCCTTCAGGACGACCATCGCCGCATTCCAGCGGATCGCGGAGCGGATACGCTTTTCTATTTCGCGGTTGCCGGGATGCTGCGGCTGCTCGTCAACCGACACGGTATTGACGTAGGCCGAGTTACGGGCAAACGGCACCAGCGCGCCGTTGCGTCGGGCAACGGCGACCGCTTCCTCCAGCAGATCGTCGGCCCGATCCGTCCCCTCATAGGCGATCACGGATTCTACCGCATCGCGCCATTCCTCGGTTTCCTGCGGGTCGGAATCTTTGAAGGGGCCGTCTGCCATGGGAAATGCTCCGACTTATAGAAATGGCGCGGAGGGCTCTCCGCAAAAATCGGCGGCACGGCGATCCGCCGCACCGCCACAGCAGGATCAGGCGCGTTCGACACACATGGCGACGCCCATGCCACCACCGATGCACAGAGTCGCAAGACCCTTCTTCGCATCGCGGCGCTGCATTTCGAACAGCAGCGTATTGAGAATGCGCGCGCCCGAAGCCCCGATCGGATGACCGATAGCGATGGCGCCGCCATTCACATTCACCTTGTCCGTATCCCAGCCGAGTTCCTTGTTGACGGCACAGGCCTGTGCGGCAAAGGCTTCGTTCGCTTCGATCAGGTCGAGATCGGAAGCGGACCACCCCGCTTTCTCCAGTGCCTTCTTGGATGCGTTGATCGGCCCCGCACCCATGATCGCCGGGTCCAGCCCGACTGTTGCCCAGGACTTGATGGTCGCCATGGGCGTGATGCCGCGCTTCTCGGCCTCCTGCCTGCTCATCAGCACGACCGCCGCCGCCCCGTCATTGATGCCCGACGCATTGCCTGCCGTGACAGTGCCGCCCTCCTTCTTGAAGACCGTGCGTAGACCGGCAAGGCTTTCGGCGGTTACGCCTTCCTTGATGTACTCGTCTTCCTCGACGAGCGTATCGCCCTTGCGGCCCTTGATCGTCACCGGAACGATCTCGTCCCTGAAACGGCCTTCCTTGCGGGCGGATTCAGCCTTGTTCTGGCTGGCGGCGGCGAAACTGTCCTGATCGTTGCGGGTGATCTGCCACTTCTCGGCGACGTTTTCCGCCGTGTTGCCCATGTGATAGCCGTGGAAAGCATCCATCAGGCCGTCCGACAGCATCGTGTCGAGCAGCTTGATATCGCCCATTTTCTGGCCGTTTCGCATAGTCTGGCAATGCGGGGCCTGCGACATGCTCTCCTGCCCGCCGCAGACCATGATATCATTATCGCCCATGGCGATATGCTGGTAGCCGAGCGCAACGGCGCGAAGGCCCGAGCCGCAAAGCTGGTTTATGCCCCAGGCGGCGGTCTCGTCTGGCAGGCCCGCATTGCGCGCGGCCTGACGGGCCGGGTTCTGGCCCTGTCCGGCAGTGAGGATCTGGCCCATGATTACCTCATCCACGTCCTTCGGATCGACGCCCGCGCGCTCCAGCGCGCCCTTGATGGCGACTTCGCCGAGGTAGTGGGCGGATACGCCGGACAGCGAACCGTTGAAGGAACCGACGGGGGTACGGGCGGCGGAAGCGATGACGACTTCTTGCATGAGGCACTCTCTCGAAAAAATCAGATGTCTGTCGAAGGATCAGCGCAGTGTCAAACGATCAACCGCGCGTAGAGTTCCCATATTCTATGTCATGGTTTGCCCGCCATTGGCGCTCAGTGTCGATCCGGTGATGAACCCGGCATCATCCGACGCGAGGAAGACGACACAACGCGCGATCTCCTCCGGCTCGCCCAGACGGCCAACGGGGATGTGCGGCAGGATATGCTTGTCGAGAACGTCCTGCGCGATAGCGCGAACCATTTCGGTGCCGATATAACCGGGGCAGATGGCATTGACCGTGATCCCCTTGCGCGCGCCTTCCTGCGCCAGAGCCTTCGTGAAGCCCAGATCGCCCGCCTTGGCAGCCGAGTAATTCGCCTGACCGGCCTGGCCCTTCTGGCCGTTGATCGAAGAGATATTGATGACCCGACCCCAGCCGCGATCACGCATCCCCTCCCATACAGGGCGGGTCATGTTGAACAGGCCATTGAGATTGGTGCCGATGACGTCATTCCACTTTTCGACACTCATCTTGTGGAAGGCTGTGTCGCGGGTAATGCCAGCATTGTTCACAAGAATTTCGACGGGACCGTGGGCATCCTCGACTTCCCTGATCCCCGCAACGCAGGCGTCGTAATCCGCGACGCTCCACTTGTAGACCGGGATACCCGTCTCTTCCCTGAACGCATTGGCCGCCTCATCATTGCCCGCGTAATTCGCAGCGACGGTATATCCCGCCTCTTTCAGGGCATGGCAGATCGCAGCTCCGATTCCTCGGGTGCCGCCGGTGACGAGTGCGACTTTCGACATATAGATTTCCCTTCGTATGGCTGTTGTTCCCGAAACACATGACAGGCTGCGTTCGGAACTGAATGACCGTGTTCGGACAGAGAAATCATGTGGCCTGCCGGACGATTCCCCATATCCGACGTTGTAAGCCGATTTGAGGTCACGTCAAAAATACACAGACAAAAATAACGCCGCCCCGCGCGGAGGCGGGGCGGCGTAAGTTCTCAGTGGTGATCGGTTGCGATCAGCGGCTTTCTTCGTACCGCTTTTTCGCGCGCCGGTAGGCGATCTTCTCGTGACCGAGGCCGATCACGAGAGCGAGGACGCACAGTCCCGCCGCCACGAGAAACCAGATATATTCCCATTCCGTCCCTGCACCGGGGTAGATGGGGCCGCTGATGTCGTTCCAGGTATCGAAAGCCGAACCCATGATATGTCCTTTCTGTTGTCGTGAAACGCGATCAGGGTGACGCACTTCCCGGCTCGTTTCCGAGACGGCCTGATCGCGTTTCGCCGCAGCCCGTTACTCGGCGGGAAGGGTGGAGATGCTGATGCCTTCGGGATAGGCGGAGATCGGAACCTTGGTCGTGTCGAGGCCGGCAATCTCGGCGGCTTCGGGCACGCGCAGCAATCCAAGGATGCGAAGCACCAGCGAACACAGCAGGCCCGGAATGAACCCGAGGCAGAAGATCACCCCGACGCCGACAGCCTGCCCCACCAGCGACGTGACGGGAACGCCCGCATCGCCCTGAAGAGCCGGATATCCTGCGGCGAAGATGCCCACGGCCATGACGCCCCAGATACCGATGAAGCCGTGAACCGTGACCGCGCCCACCGCATCGTCGATCCCCATGCCTTCAAGAATGGAGGCGATGGGTTTCAGGGCCGCGCCGCCGATGAAGGCGATCGCGAAGGCTGTGGGGGGCCAGAAGAGATCGAGACCCGAGGCGCAGGAAATGATCCCGGCCAGTGCCCCCGACATCATCCAGAACGGATCGCGCGTGATCATCCATGCGCCGATAATGCCGCCCGCAAAGCCCATCAGAATGTTAAAGCTCAGCGAAGACAACGTGATAGGCGTTCCGTAGATCGTCGCGAACTTGTCGGGATACCACGACCATGCCTCGCCCGGAACGATGACGCAGGCCATCAGGAACCCGAAGAAACCGACGATAATCAGCATCAGGCCGGTGATCGTGAAGGGCATGTTATGCCCGCTCAGGTCATTGGCCGATCCGTCGATGTTATACTTGCCGATACGTGGCCCGAGATTGATGAGTACTCCGAGCGCAAAGAAACCGGCGACCATATGCACGACTCCGGCGGCCCCGAAATCATGATAACCGTATTGCGTTACAAGCCAGCCATCCGCGTGCCAGCCCCATGCGGCGGCGACGACCCAGGCGACCGAACCGAGAATGATCGCGAGGATGATAAAGCCAACCACCTGAATTCGCTCGATAACCGCGCCCGAGAAAATCGAGGCTGTCGTCGCGGCGAACAACGTGAAGGCTCCCCAGAACACGCCGGAGGCGTTGTCCGAGACGTTCGGCCCCATGTATTCGACCCACGGCCATGCAATCTCGGAAGCATAGGCGGCACCGCTGATCCCCGCAGGCCCCGCTTCCAGAGAAATTCCGGTGGGAAAGGCCCAGTAAATCCACCACCCGAAGAAGTAGAATGTCGGCACCATGAACGCGAAGGCGAGGATATTCTTGATCCCGGAGGCGAGCACGTTCTTTTGTCGTGACGCGCCCATCTCATAGGCCAGAAACCCCGCATGAATAATGACCATGAGCGGGATGGTGAGGTAATAGAAGGTTTCCGCGAACATCGTGTTCGTGCTCTTCGGCCCTGCTTCCAGTGCGGCGATCTTTGCAGCCAGTTCTGCCAGTTCGGCTTCCATTTCCTTGAACTCCCCTTCTGATGCATCGCTTTGGTGCGACTTGATGTCTCTGACGATACATGAACGGAGAAAAAAACCAATACCCTCCAATACATATACCAATAGTGGACCAAAGCCGGATCAGACGGGCACAATCCTCCCCCGTGGCACCTCGCGGATCGGCAGATGCGCGATAGCCGAAAAGGCCCCTACCCCGATACCGATCCACCAGACGACATCGTAACTTCCGTACACGTCATACAGCTTGCCGCCGAGATACACACCGAGGAACCCGCCAAGCTGGTGACTCAGAAAAACAAACCCATAAAGGGTGCCCATGTATTTCATCCCGTACAGATATCCGATCAGCCCGGAGGTGAGCGGCACGGTGGCCAGCCACAGCGCCCCCATCGACAGGCTGAACACGATCACGGTCAACGGCGTCGGGGGCAGCATGATGAAGGCGATCGCCACCACCGTCCGCAACGCATAGATCGTCGCCAGCAGGTACTTGCGCGAGTACATCCCGCCCAGCTTTCCGGCCAGCAGCGTCCCCAGCACATTCGTAATCCCGATCAGGGTCAGCGAGGCCGCCCCCAGCGCCGCCGATCCGCAGGCTTCGGTCACCAGCGCCGGAAAATGCGCGGTGATGAAGGCGAGCTGATAACCGCAGGAAAAGAAGCCGAGGAACAGCAGGATATAATCGGGATCTCTCGACACCCGCGCGAGGATCTGCCCCAGCGTCTCCTCCGCCGCGCCCTTTTGTACTGCGGGCGGCGGCGGTGCCTTGATGAAGGGCAGCACGAGCAGCACCAGCAAAATCGCCACCGCAAAGATCAGCATGGTCGATGACCACCCCGCACTGCGCTCAAGCCATTCCGTCAGCGGCGGCAGCAACACCTGCCCCGCCGAGCCGAAGGCCGTCGCGATCCCCAGCGCCATCGAGCGGTTTTCCGGCGAGGCCGCACGCCCCACAACCGCCAGCAACACTCCGAATCCCGTCCCCGCGACCCCGAGGCCCACCATCACGCCGGAGGTCAGCACCTGCCCCAGCGGCGTCGTCGCCGTCGCCGCCAGCGCCAGCCCGGCAGCATAGAGCAGCGCCCCGGCGATGATTGCCCGGCGATCCCCGAACCGGTCCGCCACCATCCCGAACAGCGGCTGTCCGATCCCCCAGGCCAGATTCTGCACGGCAATGGCCAGCGAAAACTCGGCCCTCGCCCAGCCGAATTCCTCCGCGATGGGCACCTGAAACACCCCGAAGGACGCCCGGATACCGAAGGACACCAGCAGGATCACGGCGGTCGCCGCGAGAATCGGGAACAGCGGAACACTCTGATCGCGCGAAATACTCATGCCGGGTCTCCGAGCCGATACGGCCCCATCACCGCATCTTCCGCCTTACCCCGATTGCACGAGACGGGCGAGTCTGAAACCGTTGCCCCGGATCACCGCCCCGCGCGGCGCTCCATGGCATCGGCGGCGCGCATGGCAATGACGGCGATTCCCGCACCGAATTCCTGAAGGCGCTTGAAGGCGTGGGGATCGGTCGGGACGACCGGAAAGGGCAGGTCTTCTGCGGGCTTGCCCAGCGCCCGTTCGGCCAGTGACTTGCCCATGGCCAGCGACATGGCCACGCCCCGCCCGTTATAGCCCAGCCCCGACAGAAGGCCCGGTTCCGGCTCCATGAAGCGCGGCAGGCGGTCCTCGGTCAGGGCGATCCTGCCGCCCCAGCGCCAGCGCCATGCTGCGCCCTTCAACTGCGGAAATGTGCGTTCGGCATCGCGGCGCAGGGTCTCGAACCCCACCGGTTTGCCCCCGAATCCCATCAGGGAGGCCCCGCCATAGACGAAACGCTGCTGCGGCTCACGCCGGGAATACATGATGACACGGCGGGTATCGGCGATGGTCTGCCCCTCGGGCAGGATGCTGTCGAGCACACCGTCGGGCAGGGTATCGGTGCCCATCTGAATAGGCGTGACCGAGACCATCGTGCGGGCGATATCGGGGCGCAGCGCGCCGGAATAGCCGTTGGTGGCGAGGATGACCTGTGCGGCAGCGATACGATGCGGCCCACAATGGAGAGTCCAGCCGCCCGGCCCGCGCTCCAGCTTCGACACCGCCGTACGCTCGAAGATGCGCGCGCCACGCGCCTCGGCGGCATAGGCGAGGCCACAGACGAGGGACAGCGGCTGCACCGCACCGCCCTTCGGAACGAGAATACCCGATTCATACAGGGGCGAACCGCTGAGCCGCTTGAGGTCATCGCCGTCGAGATACCGGAAATCGGCCCCGTATTCCGCCCAGAGCGCCGCGCCCCTGCGCGACCGGGCACGGGCCTTCGGACAATGATCGACCCGCAGCCAGCCCTTCTGGCGGGCATCGCAGTCGATCTGATACTTGCGGATCAGATCAAAAGCCGCATCCGCCGACCCCAGCGAAACTTCGGCCAGCCGCTCGAAATAGGTCGCACCGACGGCTTTGAGCAGGTCGTTGGGTTCAAAGACCGGCAGCATGGGGTTGACCTGACCGCCATTGCGCCCCGACGCGCCCCAGCCGACGCCACCGGCATCGACCACCGCCACCCGCGCCCCGGCCTCGACCAGATCGAGCGCGGCGCGCATACCGGTAAAGCCCGCGCCGACAATGGCGACATCGCAGGACAGGCTCTCCGCAAGGGCCGTTCCGGCATAGCGTCTGGATACCGTTGCGGCCCAGAGAGAGTCGTCCGTTCCGTCGTATCGTTTCATCGAGCCGGTCCCTGCAATCGTGAAAAAGAATCTGTTCCTCTTTTCCCGCCGAATGCAATAGGGTCATGGAATCGTTCGACGAAAAACGAGACGCTTTCTCTCAAAAACACCTAATTACAGGTGTGACTGTCCGAAAGAGAGCGGAGAATGACCCCATGGGAGACCACATAATGATGCTTCGCAAGACCCTTACCGCCATGATCGCCGGGGCGACGATGGCTCTGTCGGCCCAGTCCGCTCAGGCACTGGATGAACTGACGGTTGCCTACTTCCTCGAATGGCCGATGCCCGCCCTCGCCTCCAAGGTTGACGGCACCTATGACAAAGAACTCGGCATGAACGTGAAATGGCGGTCCTTCGAGACCGGCACGGCTATGTCCGCCGCCATGGCTTCCGGCGACGTGCATATCGCTCTCAGCCAGGGTCTGCCGCCCTTCGTGGTCGCCAAATCCTCCGGCCTGCCGCTTCAGGTCGTCGATGTTGCCGTCAGCTATTCCGACAACGACAACTGCGTCATCGGCGATGCGCTGGGCGTTGACAAGTCGAACGCGAAAGACCTCGAAGGCAAGCGCGTGGCCGTGCCGCTCGGCACCGCCGCACATTACGGCTTCCTGCGTCAGATGAACCATTTCGGCGTTGATATCTCGACCCTGAACGTCGTCGATATGCCTCCCCCCGACGGCGCGATCGCCCTCGCACAGGGATCGGTCGATTTTGCCTGCGGTTATGGCGGTGGCCTGACGCGGATGAAGGAATCCGGCAAGGTTCTGCTGACCGGCACCGAAAAAGAGGAACTCGGCATTCTCGTGTTCGATGTGACCTCCACCACCGAGGAATTCGCGCAGGAGCATCCCGATGTGCTCGCGAAGTTTCTCGCTGTGACGGCGGCTGCCAACGACCGCTGGAACTCCGGCATTGGCCGGGGCACGATGCTCGAAGTCGTCGCCAAGGAATCCGGCATGGATCTGGACGCGGCGGAAGCCTCCATCGCAACGATGAAGTTCCCCTCGCGTGAGGAGCAGTTGACCGGCAAGTGGTTCGGCGGCGGTATGCAGACCTTCATGAAAGGCGTCGCGGACGTCTTCAAGGAAGCGGGCAGCATCGACGAGTCGCTCGACTCCTATGCGGATGCGGCCAACCCCGTACCGCTGATCGGCGCACGCTGAGGCTTATCGGTCCACTGACCGATGACCGGGCCGCTCCTTCGGGGGCGGCCTTTTTCATGGCGACGCGGGGCGATTCAGGCGGACGCGCGATTTGCCTTGCATCCGCCGCGTCACGGCGGTATCGGACGCCCTCTTCTCCCGAGGATCGTTCGTGACGGACCCCTCGTGCATGGGATGGGAGAAGAATCGCCCCCATGCTTTGAAGCCGTCGCAGGAAAAGGAGTAGAGCCATGCCGCTCTACGAACACGTGTTCATCACACGTCAGGATATCTCCGGCGCACAGGCCGAAGGGATGATCGAGCAGTTCGGCGCCGTCATCACCGAAAACGGCGGAACCGTCATCGGCCACGAATACTGGGGCCTGCGCCCCATGGCCTACAAGATCAACAAGAACCGCAAGGGCCATTACGCCATGATGCGGCTCGACGCGCCCTCCGCCGCCGTGCAGGAGATGGAGCGCCAGCAGCGTCTGAACGATAACGTCATGCGGACCGTCTCCTTCCGGGTGGACGAGCATGAGGAAGGCCCCAGCCAGATGATGCAGGGCAAGACCGCGCGCGACGAGCGCCGGGGCAGCCGCCCTCCCCGTGACGACCGCCCCCGCGAGGACCGTAAGGAAGCCGCACCGGAAGCCGCCGCCGAGGTCAAACCTGAAGCTGCAACAGAGGAGAACTCCTGATGGCCGGACCCCAGCGTCGCCCGTTCTTCCGCCGCCGCAAATCCTGCCCGTTCTCGGGCGATAACGCGCCGGTCATCGACTACAAGGACACGAAACTGCTCCAGCGCTTCATTTCCGAGCGCGGCAAGATCGTTCCCTCCCGTATCACCGCCGTCTCGGCGAAGAAGCAGCGCGAACTGGCCAAGGCCATCAAACGCGCCCGTTTCCTCGCCCTGCTGCCCTATATCATCAAGTAAGGAGAGACCGTCATGGAAGTCATCCTGCTCGAACGGGTGGAGAAACTCGGCAATCTGGGCGAGGTCGTCTCGGTCAAGCCCGGCTATGCGCGCAACTTCCTGCTGCCCAGCGGCAAGGCCCTGCGCTCCAGCAAAGCGAACATGGCACGGTTCGAAGCCGAACGCGCCGGACTCGAAAAGCTGAACGAAGACAAGAAGAACGAAGCCCAGAGCTATGCGGACAGCATGGACGGGCACAAGTTCGTGGTGATCCGTCAGGCGTCGGAGACCGGCAACCTCTACGGTTCCGTCTCCACCCGTGACGTCGTGGACGCCCTTGCAGAGAACGGCTTCAAGGTAGGCCGGTCCCAGATCGCGCTGGAAAACCCGATCAAGGAACTCGGCCTGCACGAGATCCGCGTGATCCTGCACCCGGAAGTCAGCGTCACGGTAACGGCGAACATCGCCCGATCCGCCGACGAGGCCGAATTGCAGGCTCAGGGCAAATCCATCGCCGAACTGCGCGCCGAGGAAGATGCCGCCGAAGCGGCGGAATTCGATGTCCGCTCGCTGTTCGACGAGGACGCCGATATCCGCGAGGAAATCCTCAAGGACGGCTCCGACGACCGCAAGGCCTCCGAGGAAGCCGCCACGGACGAGGCCGAAGACGACGAGCCGGTACGCGGGAAAAAAGACCTGCGCGACACGGGCGACGAGGAATATGCCGACGCGGATTGATCTGCGGCGGATACAGGAAATGAAAGCCGCAGGGTCGCCCCTGCGGCTTTTTTTTCGTTCGATCAGACGCCGACGATTTCCCGGCGGGCTGCGCTGGACAGGAAAGCGGAGCGGGTCATGCCGCGTGACCGGGCGGCATGATCGATAGCCTCCAGCAATCCGGGGTCGAGGGAAATATTGACCCGCTTGGCGGTGCCGCGATCCTCGATGAGAGGGACGGCAACGAGCGTAATGTCGGGGTCGTCGATTTCGCTGCGGATGCTCGACAGAGAGCGTGGCTCAGGGATCGTGCCACCGATCTCCCGCAGGCTCTCGACGTGACCG
>CAKZUT010000231.1 GCA_937922185.1 uncultured Neomegalonema sp. | reverse complement strand
GTCACGGCGCAGGACGCCGGTGACATCCACGTCGATATGCTCGGACATGGTTCGCAGGGTACGCGGATTGCCCGAGATCTTGATGACCGGAACGATGGGATTGCCGACCACATTGCCCTGCCCGGTGGGGAAGGTGTGGATCACGTATCCGGCGGCGGCCATCAGCACCACGCATTCGGCGGCGGCGGACGACGTATCCATGAAGTAGAGGCCGGGGCCTTTCTCCGGGGACTCAGCCGCTTGCAGCGCGTCGATATAGGTGCACTCGCGGCCAATCTTTTCGAGGTTGCCGAGCGCCTTTTCCTCGATGGTCGTCAGGCCGCCCAGGATATTGCCCTTGGTCGGCTGGCTGTCGGAGAGGTCATCGGTCTGGTTCGCGAAGATCACGTTTTCCGAGTATTCCTTGAAGATCGCCATGAACTTCTCGGCGGCTTCGGGATTGGCAGCGCGTTTTTCGCAGATATGCTCCGCCCCCGTGATCTCGGAGGTTTCGCCGAAACAGCCGTAGAGGCCGGCGGGGATCAGCTTATCGTACATATTGCCGACCGTGGGGCAGGAAGAAAGGCCCGTGGTCGTGTCGGACTCGCCGCATTTGGTCGAAACCCAGAGGTCGGAGACGGGGCACGGCTCCTTCTGAAGCTCGGTCGCCCAGTGGACGAATTCCTTCGCCTGATGGCTGGCGGCGGCGATGGTGGCGATATCGCCGTTCTGCTCGATGGAGAATTCGGCGACGGGCTTGCCGGTCTTGCGGATGCCGTCGGCGATGATCTTGGTCCAGCCCGGCTCGATCCCGATGACCACGACAGCGGCGACGTTCGGGTTTGCGCCCGTGCCGATGATCGTGCGGAAATGCAGGTCGAGATCGGCCCCGAACTGGAGACGGCCATAGGCATGGGGAATCGCCATGGTGCCCTTGATATTATTCGCCACGGCCTCGCAGGCCGCGTTGGAGATATCATCGACGGGCAGGATCAGGACGTGGTTACGCACGCCGACGCGGCCATTTTCGCGGCGCCATGCGTTGACGGTGACGTTCGTTGCATCGAGAGGCATCAGATTACCACCTTTTCGTTTTGCAGTTCTGGGTGTGGACGTGACCGCCTTTTTCGGCGGAGCCGGTCATCTTGCCGATATCCTCGCCGTATTTCATCACGGTGTCGCCCTCGGCGAGGTCTTTCAGCGCAACCTTGTGGCCGATGGGAATGTCGGCCTTTGCGGTCAGGCGGAAATCGGTATTGTCATGGGTGACGACGCAAAGCATGTCTGTACCTGCGGTCAGCCCCTCGATTACGACGACCCCGACGTTGTCGCCGTTGTCGTGGACCAGTAGATGCGGAATTTCGCCCATGGGATACCCTCTCTCATTGAATATGCATGTGCTGTAACAGGGCATGAAGTCTTGTACAAGACTTCTTCTACCCCTATGATGATGTCATGGATGATATGACCCCCCTTCCCCTCTGGCGGCGCGTAAGCGAGGACATCGTTGCGCGTATCGTGAATGGCGCTCTCAGACCCGGCGTGATGCTGCCCAGCGAAATTGACCTGGGCCGCGAGATGGGCGTGAGTCAGGGCACCGCGCGGCGGGCGCTGCGCGATCTGGAACGACGCGGTATCGTGGAACGGCGGCAGGGGCGCGGAACGGTCGTGGCGATCCGCACACCGGAAACCGATCATTTCCACTTTTTCCGCCTGCGCCATGCCGACGGCTCGGAGGCGCAGCCGATGCTGGCCTCGGAAACCCTTCAGCGGCGGCGCAGCACGGCGGCGGAGCGGGCGGCACTGGGGAGCGAGACGAAGTATGTCTACGCCCTCGACCGCATTCGCAGTATCGGCGGCAAGCGGATCGTGCGCGAATTCTCGGTCGTGCCCGTCCTTCTGTTTCCGGCACTGGAGGATCGGATTCCCCTGCCCAATGCGCTCTATGCCTTCTGGCAGGATGCCTATGGCATCGCGATTCAGAAGGCGGATGAACGGTTGCGGGCTGTCCGGGCGGACGCGGCGGATGCCGACGCGATGGATGTGGCCGAGGGTGATCCGCTGATCGAGGTCACGCGGCAGGCCGTGGACCTGTCCGACCGGATCGTGGAACTGCGCCGCAGCCGCTATGTGACGGACGATCTGGCCTATACGATCAGCCTGCGCTGACCGTCACGACTTCGCGAGTTTGCCCCGTTCATCGGGCGACGGCGGACGCGCGCGATGCCGCCGGGGGGGTTTACTCATGCAGCCCCCGTAGTAAAGACTTGCCACCGTCGATTCGCACCAGAATGCACCGGGACCGAACCCGGTGCCAACGGGAGACCACAATATGAGCTTTATCACTCCGAACCGCCGTGACGTTCTGCAATATGGCGGCGCCGCAGCTCTCGCCCTTTCTGCGGGCGGCGCGCTTGCCGCGCCCAAGAAGGGCGGCACGCTGCGTATTGGCAAGGCCCATGGCGGAACCACCGACAGCTATGACCCCGGCACGCATGAAAACGGGTTCATGCTCGATTTCACTCACACGATGAACAACTATCTGACGGAAGTGACCGCAGACGGTTCGGTCATCGGCGAACTGGCCGAAAGCTGGGAAGCCTCCGACGACGCATCGACCTGGACGTTCAAGCTGCGCGATGCGGAATTCCATAACGGCGACAAGGTTACCTCCGCCGATGTCATCGCCTCGATCAACCATCACCGGGGCGACGATTCCAAATCCGCCGCCAAGCCGATCGTGGAAGACATCACCGACATCAAGGCCATGGGCAAGGATGCCGTGGTGTTCGAGCTGTCCTCCGGCAATGCGGATTTTCCCTTTATCCTGTCGGATTATCACCTGCCCATCGGCCCGTCGAAGGACGGCAAGGTGGACTGGGACGCGGGCATCGGCGCCGGCCCCTATATGCTGGATACCTTCGAGCCGGGTGTGCGCGCGAAGTTCAAGCGATTCGATGCCTACTGGAAGAAGGACCGCGCGCATTTCGATTCGGTCGAGATGCTGTCCATCGTCGATCCGACGGCGCGCACGAACGCTCTGGTGACCGGCGAGGTCGATGTGATCGACCGCGTGGAACTCAAGACCGTCAACCTGCTCAAGCGGCGCAAGAACATCAATGTGCAGACGACCGACGGGACGCAGCACTACACCTTCGTGATGGATACCCGCGCCGAGCCGTATAGCGACGTCAATGTCCGTCTCGCGCTGAAATACGCGATCAATCGCGAGGAACTGGTCTCGAAAATCCTTCAGGGCTACGGCTCGGTCGGAAACGACCATCCCATCGGTCGGGGACAGCCGTTCTTCGCCGCCGATCTCGAACAGCGCAGCTATGACCCCGACAAGGCGAAGTTCCACCTCAAGAAAGCGGGAGTGGACAAGCTGAACGCGACGCTGAAATCGTCGGATGCCGCCTTCGCGGGCGCGGTGGATGCCGCCGTCCTGTTCTCGGAAAGCGCCAAGGAGGCCAATATCGACCTCAAGGTCGAGCGGGTTCCCAATGACGGTTACTGGTCGAATGTCTGGATGACCGAACCGTTCTGCGCCTGCTACTGGGGCGGTCGCCCGACCGTGGACTGGATGATGTCCACGGCCTACAAGGGCGGCGTGAACTGGAACGACGCCT
>CAKZUT010000230.1 GCA_937922185.1 uncultured Neomegalonema sp. | reverse complement strand
CATGCCCGAAAGCTGGAAGCAAAGCCCGTGGCCGAGCGCGGTGTCCTCTGCGGATTGCCGGTGGCGATCAAGGATCTGTCGGATGTGGCCGGGGTCCGCAGTACGCATGGCTCGCCGATTTTCGCCGATGCGGTGCCGCAGGCGTCGGCTCATGTGGTCGAGCGGATCGAGGCATCGGGCGGGGTTGTCTATGCCAAGTCCAACACGCCGGAATTCGGAGCGGGGGGCAATACGTTCAACGAGGTGTTCGGGGCGACGCTGAACCCGTGGGACACGCGGTTATCGGCGGCGGGATCGTCGGGTGGGGCGGCGGTGGCGCTGGCCACGGGCATGGCATGGCTGGCGCAGGGGTCCGATATGGGGGGAAGCCTGCGAAACCCGGCCAGCTTCAACGGGATCGTGGGCTTGCGCCCTTCGCCCGGACGTGTGCCGGGGGGACCGTCGGCCAATCCCTATGCGACCCTGGGGGTCGAGGGTCCGATGGCGCGGGATGTGGATGACCTCGCGCTGTTCCTTGATGCGCTGTGCGGATCGGATGTGCGGGAGCCGCTGTCACGGGAGGCTCCGGCGGTCTCCTTTGCCGAGGTGGCTGCGCGACGTACGAAGCCGGTGCGGGTGGCATTCAGTGCCGATCTCGGCATTACGCCGGTTGATCCCGAGGTCGCGGATATCTGCCGCAGGGCGGCGCAACGCTTTACGGAACTGGGCGTGACGGTCGAGGAGGCGCATCCCGATCTCAGCGAGGCGCATGAGACGTTCCACACCCTGCGTGCTCATGATTTCGCCGTTGCATTGAGCGATCTGCTGCGGGACCGGCGGGATGATCTGAAGCCCGAAGTGATCTGGAATGTGGAAAAAGGGATGGCGCTCACCTCCGCCGATCTGGGGCGGGCGGAAAAGGCGCGCGGGAAGATGGTGGCGCGGGCGGTCGAGTTCTTCGAGACCTATGACCTGCTGCTGACCCCGGCGACCATCGTGCCGCCCTACCCGGTGAGCGAGCGGTATGTGGCGGAATGCGCGGGGCATGTTTTCGAGACGTATATCGACTGGCTTGCGATTGCCTATGCGATCACCAATGTGTCGTTGCCCGCGTTATCGCTGCCCTGCGGGTTCACCGCAAGCGGGTTGCCTGTGGGATTGCAGGTGGTCGGCAAGCCGCGCGGAGAGGCCGCCCTGCTGTCGGCGGCGGGGGTGCTGGAGGATGTGCTGGGGCTGGAGGGTCTGCCGATTGACCCCCGGAGCAAGGCGCAGCCCCGGATCTGATCCCGCCGGTTCCACACGTCCAGAGCAGTGCGATAATGCAATGAAAAGATAGGTATCCGGTAGCGCCCGTGCCGGAGCGATGTGATCAGATCGGCTGACCGCTCACCTTCTCCGCAAGCCGTTCCACGCCTGTTTTCGCGCCCTCCAGATGCGGGTGAACGTCGAGGGCGGCGCGGTATGCGGCAAGGGCACCGTCCTCGTCGTCGAGGCTTTCCATGATGATCCCCAGGCCCGACAACGCCCCGAAATGCCGTGGCTGCAATCGCAGTGCATTGTAGAGATCGGCCAGGGCGAAGCCGTATTCATCGCGCGCGAAATGCGCCGTTGCCCGCGCGTTCCATCCTTCGGCGAAATCGGGCGCAAAGGCGATCAGCCGCGAGAAATGCGACAGGGCCTTGTCATAGTCCTTTGCCGTCATGGCCTTGCGCCCGCGCATGAGGAGCAGGTCGATGGAATCGCTCCCCGAACTCGACAATCGCTCGATGATCTCGTCGCTCAGGCGCGTGGCTTCCTGTTCCGATGATGCCGCCAGCCGCTCATAAAGCGTGTCGAGCGACAGGTCGGCCATCTGTTCCGGGCGCTGTTCGGTCTCGATAGCCTCGCCTTCCTCCGTCTCACCGGCCTCCTGCGCGTACAGGGGAGAGGAGAGCAGCAGGGCCGTCACAAGAACCCACGAGGGGGCGAGGGGTCCACCGATACGCATGGAGGCTCCTTTTCCGGGCAATTCTTCGTCTGGTCACGTTGGGGCAGTATGGACCATTCATCCAATGCAATGTAATGCCGTTTTCGTCAATTTGCAGGCGGCATCGACGCCGCCCCTAACCGGAGAACCGAGTATGGATGACGCACGACTGGCCAAGGCCGTGGAGCTGGTGCAGCAGAAGATGGATGGACAGGATGCCTTCGGCTCCACCGTCCGGTTCGATTTCGGCGAGGGTAGCGCCGTCTTTCTGGACGGTAACGAAAGCCCTCCGAAGGCCACGAATGATTCCGAAACCGAAGCCGATTGCACGATTACGGCGGAGGAATCGGTGTTTCAGGAGCTGATCGAGGGTGAGCTTGACCCCACGGCGGCTTTCATGACCGGCAAGATCAAGATCGATGGCAGCATGGGCGCGGCCATGGCCGTCGCGCGGGCGCTGGGCTGACCGGTCCGCAGTGACCGCGCCGACAGCGCCAGAGCTCTATGATACCCCCCCGCAGGGCGGTGAGGCGGTCTGGCTCAGGACCGCCGACGACATCACTTTGCGCGCCGCCTTCTGGCGCGCGGAGGGATCGGGCCGGGGGACCGTCCTTCTTGCCACGGGCCGCTCGGAGTTCATCGAGAAATATTACCGGGTCATCGCCCGGTTCCGGGCGCTCGGTTTCGATGTGGCCGCGTTTGACTGGCGAGGGCAGGGTTTGTCCGACCGGCTGATCGAAGACCGGCTGCACGGATATGTGGACAGCTTCGACAGTTACCAGCGTGATATCGACACCCTTATTGCCGAGCTGGACCGCCGGGGATGGGGCGACAAGCTGATCCTCGTCGGGCATTCCATGGGCGGCTGCGCGCTGATCCGGCGTCTGGCTCAGCCGCAGCGAGATTGCCACGCCGCGATCCTGACCGCACCGATGCTGGGTCTGCGTTTCCCGACGCTGGTAACACCCGCGTTGCGGGCCTTGAGCTGGGGTCTGGCCAGGGGGGCGACCGGCAAATGGCGCATCAGTCCGGGCGAGGTGAAGACCGCCGCTGACTGGCCCTTCGAGAATAATGTCCTGACATCGGATCGCGAGGAATTCGAGCGATATGCGGCACTGGTCCGCAATAATCCGATCCTCGGGCTGGGCGGTGCCACATGGTCATGGCTTGCCGCCGCTTTCCGGGATATTCGCGCGTTGCGGGGGCTGCCGGATGATGCGGTCAGCGAACCCACGCTTCTGTTCTCCGCCGGGGCGGATCAGCTCGTATCGAACGAGGCCATTGACGCCTTCGTCGCCCGGAACCGCGCGGTCACCCATATCCGCATTCCGGGTAGCCGCCACGAACCGTTCATGGAAACCGAAGCCGTCAGGGCCATCCTGTGGGAGGAGATCGAGAGGTTTCTGGACCGGATGGTGCCGGTATCTATCGGGTGAGCCGTAATTCCCGGCTTGCAATGACCCCGTGCATCCTTTAACGCACAGCCTGTTCCGAACCGGAGAGTTTCTCCGGTCCTGACTTTTCAGGATCGCCGTCCGTCAGCGCGTCGCGCCCACGGGCGCGTTTCTGCATTAAAAAGTTCGCGCAGGGGCGCGAATTTCGTTTTGGAGATGGTGCATGTTCGAGGCTCTATCGGATCGTCTGGGCGGCGTTTTCGACAAGCTGACCAAGCAGGGGGCGCTGCGCGAGGAAGATATCGCGACGGCCCTGCGCGAGGTGCGCCTCGCCCTGCTGGATGCTGATGTCTCGCTGCCCGTAGCCCGCGATTTCGTGAAGCGGGTCGGGGAGAAGGCCGAAGGGCAGGCGATCACCAAATCCGTGTCGCCGGGCCAGCAGGTCGTCAAGATCGTCCATGATGAGCTTGTCATGACCCTCGCCGGAGGCGATGACCCTGCCCAGATCGAGAAGAACGCGAAGCTGGCGGTGGATAGCCCCCCCGCACCCGTCCTCATGGTCGGTCTGCAAGGCTCGGGCAAGACGACGACGACCGCCAAGATCGCCAAACGCCTGAGTGAACGGGGCCGCAAGCGCGTCCTCATGGCTTCGCTCGATACTCGCCGTCCGGCGGCGATGGAGCAACTGGCGATCCTCGGCACGCAGATCGGCGTCGATACCCTGCCTATCATGCAGGGACAGAACCCGGTCGCCATCGCCAAGCGGGCGATGACACAGGCAAAGATGGGCGGCTACGACGTCGTGATGCTAGACACCGCCGGTCGCCTGCATGTCGATGACGAGTTGATGGACGAGGTTGCCGCCGTCCGCGATGCCACCGGCCCGCATGAAACCCTGCTCGTGGTGGACAGTCTGACGGGTCAGGACGCGGTGAACGTGGCCGAGAACTTCGACGGGCGCGTCGGCATCACCGGTGTCGTCCTTACCCGTATGGACGGCGACGGTCGCGGTGGCGCGGCGCTGTCGATGCGCGCTGTCACCGGCAAGCCGATCAAGCTGGTTGGTACCGGCGAGAAGATGGACGCGCTGGAGGAATTCTACCCCGACCGCGTCGCGGGCCGTATCCTCGGCATGGGCGATATCGTCGGCCTGGTGGAGAAGGCGCAGGAACAGGTCGAGGCCGAACAGGCCGAGCGTATGGCCCGGCGCATGATGAAGGGCCGCTTCGACTTCAACGACCTGAAAGCTCAGTTGGAGCAGATGATCAATATGGGCGGCCTCGGCGGCCTGATGGGAATGCTTCCCGGCGTCGGCAAGATGCAAAAGCAGATGGACGCGGCGGGTCTGGACGATTCCATTCTCAAGCGCCAGATCGCGATCATCCAGTCCATGACGAAGGAGGAGCGCAAGCGCCCCGAACTCATGGCCGCCAACCGCAAGAAGCGCATCGCGCGCGGGGCCGGGGTCGAGGTCTCCGAGATCAACAAGCTGCTCAAGATGCACCGCCAGATGGCGGACATGATGAAGAAGATGGGCAAGAAGGGCGGCATGAAGGGCATGGCCGCCGCGATGAAGGGCATGGGCATGGGTGGCGGAATGCCTCCCGGCGCGATCCCGCAGGGCGGAGCCTCGCCCATGGGCGCGATGCCGCCCGGTATGCCCGGAATGCCGAAGGGCATGGCGCTGCCCGCCGGTCTGTCCGGGTTGGGCAAGAAGAAGTAAATGAAGATGCTTAGATTTATTCTGAAAATATTGTTACTCGTAGTGGTATTATATGCTGCACGATCAGTTTACCTGATTGTTGTCTTGAGTAGTAACGACTACGATAATATAAATTATTTTGTAGATAAATATGGAAAAAAATACGTCTCTCAGAGATTGTCAAAAAATGAAATTGTTAAAAATGCAATTGAGAAATATTCTGGAACTCTTGAATCTGAATCTCTGAATGTTTTTGCTGCAGCGAGTGGTTCAAACTGGTTTGTTGCGTATTTGATGAATAAGGAGCAAGCTGGACGTTACTGTCTCAGCCGATACGTTGCGGGTGAGCAAAATCATTG
>CAKZUT010000229.1 GCA_937922185.1 uncultured Neomegalonema sp. | reverse complement strand
GCGGACGATCTTGCCGGTGGTGGTCAGGGGCAGGGCATCGAGAAAGGCGATTTCCCTGGGGTATTCATGGGCGGAGAGGGTGGTCTTCACAAACGCCGACAGTTCCGATGCAAGGGCGTCGGAGGGGCTGTGTCCCGGTGCGGGCACGACATAGGCTTTCACGATTTCGCCCCGCAGATCGTCGGGCTTGCCGACCACCCCCGCCATGGCCACGGCTTCATGGCGCAGCAGCGTATCCTCGATCTCGCCCGGCCCAATGCGATAGCCTGCCGAGGAGATCACATCATCATCGCGGCCCACGAAACGCAGGGCACCATCCTCTGCCTGAATACCCCGGTCCCCGGTCAGTAGCCAGTCGCCCGCGAATTTCGCCGCCGTTGCCTCTGCATTGTTCCAGTAGCGCAGGAACATCACGGGGTCCGGCGCACGGATGGCGATGCGGCCCTCCTCGCCGGTGACCGGGGCATCGTCATCGCCCAGCACCGCGACCTCATGACCGGGAACGGGCCAGCCCATGATGCCGGGGCGATGCGCGCCGAGACGGGCGGCGCTTGAAACGACCATATTGCATTCGGTCTGGCCGTAGAACTCGTTGATCGTCACACCGAAGGTCTCCCGCCCCCAGTCCAGCAGCCCTGCCCCCAGAGTTTCGCCGCCGCTGGCCACGCTTCGCATCGGGAACGGCGCAGGGGCGTCAGCGCGCATCATCTTGAGGGCAGTCGGCGGCAGAAAGGCGTTGCGAACCCCGTGGCGACGCATGAGGTCGAAGGCGGCCCCGGTCGTGAATTTGCCGAAACGCTTCACCACCACCGGGACGCCATGGTGCAGGGCGGGCATCAGCACATCGAGCAATCCCCCGATCCATGCCCAGTCCGCCGGTGTCCAGATCACGTCGCCGGGTTCGGGAAAGAGATCATGGCTCATCTCCACCCCCGGAAGATGACCGGGCAGAACCCGATGGGGCAGCAGCGCACCTTTCGGATGCCCGGTGGTGCCGGAGGTGTAGATCAAAATGGCGGGGTCATCGGCACGGGTGTTCGCACTCGTAAAGCTGTCCGGCTGACCGGGCAGCGCATCGCGCAGATCAAGCCCCGCGCCCCCATCGACGGATATCACGGTATGCAGATCCGGCAGACACGCGCGCAGCGGGGCAAGTCGGGCCGCCCCTTTCTCATCGGTGATGACGGCCCCTGCTCCGCTGTCACCGAGGCGATGAGCCAGTGCGTCGGCTCCGAACAGCACCGCCAGCGGCATCGAAATCGCCCCAAGTTTCAGGGCCGCGATATGGGCCACCGCCGTCTCCAGCCGTTGCGGCAGCAGCACACCGACACGATCCCCCGGTGACACGCCGCATTCGGCCAGCAGGTTCGCCATGCGATTGCTGAGGGCTTGCATCTCGCCGAAACTGACAGCGCGATCCTCGTCGTCGAGGATCAGGGCGATGCGGTCCGGTTCGCTGCGCGCCAGGCGATCACAGACATCCACACCGATATTGTAACGGTCGAGGGCGGGCCATTCGAACCGTCGGCATATCTCGGCATAGGTCTCTGCACAGGGCAACATAGCACAGGTCTAGACCGGGGATTGCAGGCGCACAACGCTTGTAGGCGGCGACAACCGCCGTCACACTTCCGAAAGCACCCGTCTGACCAGCGCAGAGGCACTGCCCGATACAGTCGCCGGGTTTCGGAGAGAGGCGAAATCCACCGGCACATCAGTCAGCAAGGCGAGACGGTCGAGCAATGCCCCCTTTTCCCGTGCCGCCCGCCTGACCAGCGCCTGAGCCTCGTCCAGCGGCATATGCTGCGCCAGTGCGAAGGCAGCGGCCTCGGCCAGAACCGTATCATCAAGCATCGTATGCATCCGGGCCGCATCCGGCTCGATGGACCTCGCCAGCCCCTCCGCATGGGATAAGGCCGCCCCCGTCGCCGCGATCATCTGCGGCAGGGCCATCCATTCCAGCGCCCAGGCCGTGCAGTCGCGTTCCTCGGCGTGCAATAACGCCTGATGCGCGAGGCTGACCTGCCCCGCATTGTACCGCGCCAGTGAGACGATCGCCTCCGCCGCGACCGGATTGGCCTTCTGCGGCATCGTGGATGATCCGCCACCCGCACCGGCCCGGACCTCGCCGCTTTCGGAACGGCCCGTCAGGATCAGATCGCCAGCCATCTTGCCGAGTGCGCCGGTGACGAGGGCCAGCCAATGGGCGAGATCGGCCATGCCGTCACGCTCGGAATGCCAGGGTTTCAGCGGTGCGGCCAGCCCCAGTTCCGCCGCCACCCCCTCCATCACCGCAATCCCCTGCTCCCCGAAGACTCCCAGCGTTCCCGAAGCCCCGCCAAGCTGCACGATCAGCAAGCGGGGGCGCAAATCGACCAGCCGGTCGCGGCATCGCAAGAGAGGGGCAAGCCATCCCGCGATCCGCAACCCCAGCGTCGTCGGTGTCGCCACCTGCGACCGCGTTCGCGCGGCCATGGGCAGTTCAGCATGGCGTTCCGCCGCATCGGCCAGCACATCGATCAATACCGACAGCCGCACCTCAAGGATGTCCAGAACATCACGCAGACGCAGCACCAGCCCGGTATCCACGATATCCTGCGTTGTCGCACCCCAATGGACGTAGCTGCCATGGGGAGCGCCGACAGCCCGCCGCAAGGCCGTTACCAGCGGCGGCACGATCACCCCGCTCGCCTGCGTTCCCTCGGCCAGAATTGACGGATCGGGTATGAAGTCATCCAACTCCCTGATCGCTTCCGCAGCATCCGCCGGAATAATCCCGAGACGCCCCTCGACCCGTGCCAGAGCGATCTCGACCCGGACCATCGCTCTCAGTTCGGTCCCGAGGGAGAAGAACGCGCCGACCTCCGCGTCGCCGAAAACACCGCCGAGCAGAGGGTGATCAAAGATGCCGATGCTCATGATACGCTCCCGATATCCAGCATATGCGCCATGGCCAGCCCGGTCTTGAACCCCCCCGTCGCAATCGAAACGCCGTGCAGGACGGGATGCGGCCCGACAAGCAACCCCCGATCCGCCGCGCGGGGCCTTGCAGCCGCCCATCGCTCCACGACCCTCGCATCCGCCAGCGCCGGACAGAGCGCCTTTCCCCGCGCGATCTTTTCATCGAGCAGGGCGTCGGTCGTCTCCGCCCGTTCAAAATGGCGCTCCGACGTTGCCCCGACGGCCACCATCGTTTCACCTCGCGGGACGACATAAGTGCCATCATGGAAGATGATCGGGCGCGCGCCCACATCCCCGGACACGGCCAGCACTGCCGCCTGCCCCTTTTCACCCCGCCCCGCCGGCTCCCCGCTATCGGAATGGGGCAGATGCGCGAAGGCCGCAGCGCCGGTCGCCAGCACGATCCGCCGGGCCATGATCCGCTCTCCCGTGGCAAAAATCGCCACGCCCTGCTCCAGCCGCTCCAGCACCAGCCCCGTCCGCACCGCTTCACCCACGGATGCAGCCAGTGCGGCCAGATAACCGCGCGCGTCGATCTTCGCGCTCAAGCCGCACAGCATCGCTCCAAAGGGCGCGGCCTGCGCCGACAGCCATGCCGGATCGGGCCGCTCGACGCGCTCCAGCATCGCCTTGCCCTGCCAGTTCAGGGCGGCATCGGCGATCCGCCGCTCCCAGACCGAACGCTGGTTCTCCGTCGTCAGCGGAATCAGCCGTCCACAGCGCGCATAGCCCGTGGCAATACCTGTCTCGTCCTCCAGTTCGGCCAGATAATCCGGCAGGGAGACCAGCGCCCGGAACTGCGCCTCCTTCTTCGGATTCCAGGTATCCGGCGCATGGGGTGCCAGCACACCCAGAGGTGTCGCGCTGGCCCCGGCTCCGACGGCCCCGGCCTCGACCACCGTGACCCGGTGTCCTGCCCGTTGCAGCTTTCGCGCGAGGGTCAGACCGAATATACCGGCCCCGATGACGAGAAGATCTTCCATCCTCCGGTTTCGACCATGACCGCGCCCGATGCACAAGACTCAGAGCAGGAATTGCGATGGGAAAACGGTGTTCCGGTCTCCGGGTTGTTCGACGACCCGTATTATTCACGCGAGAACGGGCTGGCCGAAACCCGGCATGTCTTTCTGGAAGGATGCCGCCTCGACAGGATGATCACGCAGCGCAGGACGGCGATTGCCGAGCTTGGTTTCGGCACCGGCCTCAATTTCTGTGCAACACTGGCATTCTGGCAACAGAATGCGCCGCCCGGCCTCATCCTCGATTACACATCTTTCGAGCTGTATCCGATGCGGGGCGAAGAGATTGATCGCGCGCTGGCTGTCTGGCCGGAACTCTCCCCGCAGCGCGCCGCGCTCGTCGCGGCATGGCGGCACGGGGGCGGCACGGCTGAGGTCGGCCCTGCCCGTCTGACCCTGATAACCGGAGATGCGCGCGAGAGCGTACCCGCCTGGGAAGGCATGGCGGATGCATGGTATCTGGACGGCTTTGCACCCTCACGGAACCCGCAGATGTGGGAACCGGGCCTTCTTGCCGCCGTGGGGCGTGCGACAAGGCCCGGTGGCATCGCCGCGACCTACAGCGTCGCCGGAGCCGTGCGGCGGGGGCTGGAGCAGGCGGGCTTTACCCTCGAACGCCTGCCCGGCTACGGACGAAAGCGCGAGATGCTGCGCGCCGTCAGAATGCCTCCAGATCGAGCGTGACCTGATTTCCGTCGATGACCTGCTTGCCCGTATTCTCGAAATTGACAGTGATCCGGTCACCGATCACCGACTGGACCTGCCCCACTCCCCAATCGGGAAAAAGAGGATGGCGTACCAGCACTCCGACCGTTAACAATTCGTTCATTATTATCTCGTTTTTGTGTACATCGTTTTAGAACCTGTGCTTTCCGGTGGATGATGACCGACCTGACCTTTGCGTCCCTGCTCAGCTCCCGCATCTGCCATGACCTCATAAGTCCTGTCGGTGCAATCAATAATGGCCTTGAGATTCTCGCGGACGAATCCGATCCTGAGATGAGCCAGCAGGCCATGGCCCTGATCAGCAACAGTGCCGCCAGCGCGTCGGCGAAACTCCAGTTTATGCGCCGCTCCTTCGGCATGGCGGGCACGGTGTCGGAGATGGTTTCGCTGGACGAGGCAAAATCGCTGTCGGAGGGGCTTGTCGGGAACGGGACGACCCGGCTTGACTGGCAGGTGGGCACCCACAGCCTCGACAAGCCGGTGGCCAAGCTGTTGCTCAACATGATCCTGATCGGCTTCGAGGCCCTTCCCCGTGGCGGTGTGCTGCGTGTCGGAGTGCAGACAGCCGGGGCGACAAACCTGATGATCTCGGCGGAAGGCCCCAAGGCGCGCTTGCCGCAACAGGCGGTGACGATCCTGCGCGAGGGCGCTGCACTCGATTCGGTCGAACCGCGCGAAGCGAACATGCTGTTCACCCATGAACTCGCCAAGAGCCTCGGCTCGGCGGTGCATGTGTCGATCGGTGACGAAACCATCGAAATCGCCGCGACGATCTGATCCCGTCACGCCGCAAGCACCCGGCTTGCCAGTGGCTCGGCGAGAAAAGCGAAGCGCCCGCCTGCGATAGTCCCGGTGATCCGGCGCGTCCGCTCCTCTGCGATCACCATATCGGCGCGCTTGCCGGGAATCAGCGCGCCCCGGTCCACCATACCGAGCATGGCGGCGGGCGAGGCCGAGACCAGCGCCCAGGCATCCGCCAACATCATACCCCCTTGTTCAAGCGCGAATGCCGCCTGGTGCAGAGACGGGTAGTGGTAATCCGATGCCAGCGCATCGCATAATCCGGCCCGGATCATCTCCCGCGCCGAGACGCCCCGGTCATGCGAGCCGCCCCGCACGGCGTTGGGTGCCCCCAGCACGATGGCATCTCCCGCTGCCCGCGCGGATCGCAGGGTCGGCTCCGTAGTGGGAAATTCAGCAATATGCGCGCCGTGGTGACGGTAATCCGCGCGAATCTCGGGCGTGGCATCGTCATGGCTTCCCACCCGAAGGTCGGCGAAAGACCGAAGCAACCCGGCCAGCCGATCCCGCCCCTGCGGCATCGCATCGTGCAATCGCCGCATCAGCGCGAGATGATCCGACGGAGATCGCCCTGCCCGGATCGCCTGTCCATCCAGACGGGGCGGGCGCTTGCCGGTCGCGAGGGCCGCATGAGGCAGATGATCGTTCAGGACGACGTAATCGATGCCGTATTCGTCGATCAGCGCGCGTACCGCTTCGTTGTCGTCCTGACACGCGATCTCCAGCCGCAATTGCAGGCGCATATCCAGAGTCGCACCGAATGCGGCCATTGCCGCGCAAAGACGGCACGCGAATTCCGGCCCCCGCATCCCGCCTTCCCAGCTCCAGAACTGGGGGAGATAGGCCGTGGTGATACCATTCGCGGCCAGTTCAGCCTCAACCGCCCGCAACCCGTCATCCAGACTGCGAAGTGCGCCCCGGCGGGGAGCAAGGTGACGTTCGAAGGCGTCGCCGTGCAGGTCCACGATGCCCGGCAGGACGAGCAGCCCCGATGCATCAATACGGCGTCCGGTAACGGCCTCGCCGATCAGGCCCCCGGCAATTGCCACGTCACCCGACACAAGACCGCCGGGCATCAGCGCCCGCGCATTAGCCAACGTGAAGGGGGCGGGCAGCGACGGCGAGACTATTCCAGCCCCAGCTTCGCCTTGACCGCCGCCTGCACCGCCTGCGGATTGGCCTTGCCGCCGGTGGCCTTCATCACCTGACCGACGAACCAGCCCGCCATGGAGGGCTTTTCCTGCGCCTGTGCGACTTTGTCAGGGTTCGCCGCAACGATCTTATCCACCTCGGCATCAATGGCCCCGGTATCGGTGACCTGACGCATCCCGCGCGATTCCACGATCTGTGCGGGATCGCCGCCTTCAGACCACACGATCTCGAACAGATCCTTGGCGATCTTGCCGGAGATATCACCCGATGCGATCAGATCGATCACCCCACCAAGCTGATCCGCCGAAACCGGACTGTCGCCCACGCCCAGTCCGTCTTTGTTCAATCGCCCGAACAGCTCGTTCACGACCCAGTTCGCCGATGTCTTTCCATCACGGCCCTTCGCCACGGCCTCGAAGAAATCCGCATCCTCGCGAGCGGCGGAGAGGACGGCAGCGTCGTATTCCGTGACACCGTAATCCTTCATGAAACGGGCGCGTTTCTCATCGGGCATTTCAGGAAGCGCGCCCGCGATATCATCCACCCATGCCTGCTCGATCTCCAATGGCAGGAGATCGGGACAGGGGAAATAGCGATAGTCATGCGCCTCTTCCTTCGAGCGCATGGTGCGGGTCTCGCCCTTCTTGGGATCGAAGAGGCGGGTTTCCTGATCGATCTCACCGCCGTCCTCCAGAATCTCGATCTGACGGCGGGCTTCGTACTCGATGGCCTGCTGGATAAAGCGCATGGAGTTCATGTTCTTGATTTCGCAGCGTGTTCCGAGATGCGAGAAATCCTGCGTCTCGTAGTATTTCTCGTAATCGCCGGGGCGGCAGACAGAGACGTTCACATCGGCGCGCAGGCTGCCTTCCTGCATCTCCCCGTCACAGGTGCCGAGGTAACGCATGATCTGGCGCAGCTTGCGGACATATTCCGCCGCCTCTTCCGGCCCCCGGATATCGGGGCGCGAGACGATCTCCATCAGCGCCACGCCCGTGCGATTCAGGTCCACGAAAGACATTTCGGGATCCATGTCATGGATAGACTTGCCCGCATCCTGTTCGAGATGGATGCGCTCGATCCGCACCCGGCGGGCGACGCCCGGCTCCAGATGTACCAGCACCTCGCCCTCGCCGACGATGGGGTCTTTGAACTGGCTGATCTGATAGCCCTGCGGCAGATCGGGGTAGAAATAGTTCTTGCGGTCGAAGACCGAGCGCAGGTGAATCTGCGCCTTCAGTCCCAGCCCCGTCCGCACCGCCTGCGCGACGCAATATTCGTTGATGACCGGCAGCATCCCCGGCATCGCCGCATCGACCAGCGCGACATTGGAATTCGGCTCGGCCCCGAAGTCATTGGCCCCGCCGGAAAACAGCTTTGCCTCGCTGCGTACCTGCGCGTGGACCTCAAGCCCGATGACCATTTCCCACTCGCCGGTCATGCCCTTGAGGCGCGGCGCGGTCGGTTCGGAATAGGCAAGATCGAGCATGGTCGGATTCCCCGGAATGGCATTTCGGAAACGGGTTTACTCGCTTCCGTCGGGGCCGACAAGCCGCCGGAATGCGGTAAGGAAACCACCCCTGCCAGTCGCCATGAAAGTCGGCGTAGCGAGCAACAACAGACTATGGGTGCCTATTCCATCAGAAGTTCAGCCTCAAAAATCCTGAAGCCGCACAACATTGATCTTTATCATGTTTTTGTTGCGCTACTTCAGGATCGATTGCTGCCCCTGTCTAACGCTCAGACATGAGGTGCAGGGTTGGCATGTGGCTCATTGTTCGACGGATCGATCACCTCGGCATGTTTCTTGGCCATCAGCTTCTTCTGATAGCGCGTCTGGATGATATCCACGATGAACAGCACGGCGACCGAGAAGTAGAAGGTCGATTTCTGCATCGCCTCGATGGGATAGCCAAACAGCGTGAGATGGGCGATATGCCCGCCCTCGGCGAGCAGCATGATGCCCACGATCAACAGGATGAAGAGGCCCAGCACCTCGAACATCCGATTTTTCTTGATGAAATCCGCCACCTTGTCGGCAAGCAGGATCATCAGCAATCCGCTGGTGACCACCGCAATAGCCAGCAGGACGAACTGCGGCGAGATCAGATTGTCGTTCACGTATTTCGGATCGTTGGTCAGGGGCAGCATCGACAGGATCGAGTCGAAGCTGAAAATCAGGTTCATGAAGACGATGATCGCCAGCGTCGCGAAGGTCGATTTCTGGCCTGCCTGCGTGCCGTGGGCCAGATCATCCATCGCCAGCAGGTGATGGATTTCCTTGACGGCGGTGTACATGATGAAGCCCCCGCCGAACAGGAAGATGATCGCCTTCAGGTTGAACGCCCCGCTGATGAAAGGTAGCGAGATGAGCGGCGTTTCGTCGGTGACCTTGTTCTCCACCGCGCCGGTTGCCTGCACGTCACCGACCACACCATGCGCCGCCTCGATAGCCTTGCCCGATCCCATGCTGTCGGCAATGGCAAACAGCGGCTCGATGAACCCGGCCAGCAGACGCATGATGACAAAGAGAAGCACAAGCCTGAGAAGAACCGCGATAGCGATTCCCGCTTTGCGGACAAATGACTGGCGGTGCGCGGGCGCTCGCTGGGACTCGATTGAGATATAAAGCAGATTGTCGAACCCAAGAACGGCCTGAAGAAAGATCAGACTCACCAGAACCCCGAGTGCCTCAATCGAAAAAAGAACGTCCATTTCATCCCTCCATACCATGGCGGTTCCACCATCGCGGCGGACACAAACACAGCCTGCGAATTGGTGCAAGGTTCAGAGGCATTGATCGCCCCGGAGTACGAGAACTTCAAAAAAACTAAAAACAAGGTTTCCTTAACGTGTTTTTGCAGACATATTTACAACTGTCCGAAGAGTGAGCGCCACAAGGTCAGTCCATTCCGTGTTGAATGTCGAAGAGGTGGTTATGATCCGCAGCAATATGCGTACACATCCGAATGCTCTCGCAAGAGCTATGGGTGAGGTTGGTGACGGCTGGATGCTGTTGACGCTCTGGTCTGCACTGAACGGTATTACCCGGTTTGAGGAAATGCTTCAGGAACTGGGAGTTGCCAGAAACATCCTCGCGGATCGCCTGCGCCGTCTCGTCGAAAGCGGGATGCTGGAGCGGCGTCCGGTGGGGCCGAATGCCAAGCGGTTTGAATACGTGCCGACTGAACGCGCACGCTCTCTGCAAGAACCGTTGCGGCATTTTAAAGCATGGGGCGAGCGCGAATGCCCCCTGACCGCCGAGGTCGAGGCACCCTGAAGACAGAGCACTCTGAACTACGTAAAGAAAGAAGCGCAAGCTGCGACACCAAAAGCATTTATCGTGCTTTGGGAAACCGTTTACTCTGAGGTCCGGGACCGGTAGGGTCTGTCAGGGGTAATGCAATACGGTTTCGGGGACGGGCAGTTTCATGACGGGCGATGCGGCGGGCGCTAGGACGTCTTGTAAGAACACGACGGGCAGAAGTGCCCGGATTTTCAGCATGGTCGCAATCCTCGCGGGGCTGGCCGGATCACCGGCCACCGCCCAGCAGGGCACCACGACCGATCCCTATATCCTCACGCAGTCGGGCAATGCCTCTCTGGGCGCACAGCGATACGATGCGGCGCTGGGATATTTCGAGGATGCCTTGCGGGAAGACCCCGGCTATCTGGAGGCAAGCGCCGGGAAGGCGCGGGCACTCGCCGGGATCGGCAAATTCGACGAAGCCCTCGCGATTACGGGTCGGCTCAGCAATGTCGAGGCGAAATACAAGCTCGATCACGCCACGATCCTGCTGCTCGTGAAGCAACCCGAACGGGCGTTGCAACAGATCGACTCCGCCGCGCAGATCATCGCGGGGGACGACGAACCGTCTGTCGCGATGACGAAAAACCGCGATTTCTATCGCCGGGCGCTCTATCTGCGCGGCGAAAGCTATTACATGATGCAGGGTTACAAGCGGGCGGGAGCCGATTTCGAGCTGTCACGCAGCCTAGGGGCCGGGTCGCCCTCCCTGCGGGGCATCGGCGATACCTACTTCGCGATGAAAGACCTGCCTGCCGCCGAGGCGGCCTATTCCAAGGCACTCTCTCACCGCAAACACGATGGCCTCGCCTATCACCGGCGCGCCAGAGTGCGGCATCTGCGCGGTGATCTCGAAGGCGCACTCTCCGATTTCGGCGAGGCGGAAGTCTATCTGGACAGCAGCCGCGACTTCCTCGCCCAATATGCCGAGGCGCTGATCGCGGCGGGCAACTATTCGGATGCCGTCAATATTCTCAACCGCTTGCTGCGCGTGGCCAGGAACGATCCGGCCTATCAGCGAATCGTGCGCTATCATCTTGCCTCCGCGCTGATCGATGCGGGACGTCCCCGCGATGCGGAGGTCGAACTGTCCGCTATCGAGGACTGGTCCGAAATCGCCGTTGAACGTCAGTTCCAACGAGGACGCGCCCGCTTCATCACCCGCGATTACGCCGGCGCGATTCGCTATTTCGACAATGCGCTGGCCCTGCGGAGGGGCGATCCCGAGATTCTCTACAATCGCGGCATCACATGGCTGCGCCTCAATGAGGTGGAAAAGGCCCTGAACGACCTGTCCGAAGCCGCCGTCCGCGATCCCGGCAATTCCCGCATCCGCGATGCCATCGGGCGCATTCGTCTCAGCCGGGGTGAACACGAGGCGGCCCTCGCCTTCTATGACGCTGCCGTAAAGGCCCATCCCAGCGAAATCCAGCCACTGATCCAGCGGGCCAATGCCTATCTCTCCACCGGCAATGCCAAGGGCGCGCTTGAGGATGCCGAAAAAGCGTTGCGGATCGACCGCGCCAATATGGACGCGACCGCCGCTGCCGCCCGCGCCCTTCTCGCCCTCGACCGCCCGGACGAGGCACTCGACAAGGCGCAGCTTCTCGTCCGCAGCGTCTCGAAGAAAAAGGAAGGGCACCTCCTCTCCGCCCGCGCCTCCATCGCCCAGGGACGACCCGATCAGACCCTTGCCAATATCGAGCAGGCCCGCAATCACGGCGCGGACCCGGCGCAACTCGCCATCCTTACCGGTGATGCCTACGCGCTTTCCAATGAATACAGCGAGGCGCTGCAATCTTATCAGAAAGGCGTTCTGCTGACCGGAGGCGCGCCTCATGCGGTCATCAAGCGCGCCAATGCAAACATGGAGCTGGGCAATAACCTCGCCGCCGCCCGCGACTACACGGCGGCACTGGAAAGCTATCCGGGCAACTACGCGCTTTACCTGAAGCGCGGCCAGAGCTTCAAACGTCTCGGCGAATGCGACAGCGCAACCGCCGATTTCGACCGCGCGCTTGAGCTTGTACCCGGTGACAACACGGCGATCCGCGAACGGGGCAAGTGCCGCATCTCCTCGGGCAAGCTGGTGGGTGGTTTCCGTGACCTCTTCCGATCGCTGATATGACCGATTTGCCGCCTGATACTGCCCCGCTGCGTGTTTCTGTCTGGCGCGGGGCGAAGGCCGGAGCGTTCGAGACTTTCGACGTCCCGATGCAGGAGAGTCAGACCGTCCTCGATCTCGTCGCATGGATACAGCAGAACGCCGACCCCACGCTCGCATACCGCTACGCCTGTCGCGTGGGCATGTGCGGCTCCTGCGCGATGATGGTGAACGGTGTGCCCCGCTGGACCTGCCGTACCCATGTGTCGAAGGTCATGCGCGGCGGCACCGTGCAGGTCGCGCCCTTGCGAAATCTGCCGGTCATCAAGGATCTTGCGGTCGATATGGACCCGTTCTTCGATAAATGGACCGAAGCCGGGGGCGCGTTTTTCCCGACGAAATCCCGCGCTGATGCGGTCGAGCCGATCCTGCCGGAGACGCCCGCCCGCCAGGAGGCCGACGCCGCCATCGAGTGCATCAACTGCGCCGTTTGCTACGCCGCTTGCGATGTGGTTTCGGCCAATCCCGATTACCTTGGCCCCGCCGCCCTGAACCGGGCATGGTCGCTCGTGAACGATGTGAAGGACGGCGCGCTCGACGCCCGCCTGACCGCCGTTTCCGGGGCCGGAGGATGCCACAACTGCCACTCGCAGCAGGGCTGCGTGGCGCATTGCCCGAACGAGCTGAACCCCACCGCTTCCATTGCGGGCCTCAAGCGCGCCACGGTACGGGCGGCTCTGCGGGGAAAATCTTAGATGCTGGGAGTCCGGCTCTATATGCTTCAGCGCCTGACCGCGCTCATCATGGCCCCGCTCGTGATGGGGCATATCGCCGTGATGATCTATGCCGTGCAGGGTGGCCTCAGCGCCTCGGAAATCCTCGGACGAACGCAGGGCAGTCTGCTCTGGGCAGTATTCTACGGCACGTTCGCCGTCGCCGTCGCCCTCCACGCCGCCATCGGCCTGCGGACCATCATCCACGAGACAATGGGGTTGGGGCGTTCGAGCCTTGCCGTTCTGACCAGCGCCCTCTTCGTGGTCCTCGCCGGAATGGGCCTCTATGCCGTCTATGCGGTGACGGCATGAAGTCCCATCGCAATCATCCCCTCTGGTTCGCATTCGCCCTGCACAGGGCTTCGGGCCTGCTCCTCGCGCTCTTTCTGCCCGCCCATTTCTGGGTACTGTCCTACGCCCTGAACGACGCAGCGGCACTGGACGGCTTTCTGGAATGGACCGATTATACCGTGGTCAAGATCGCAGAATTCGGCCTCGTCTTCCTGTTGGCCGTGCATATGTTCGGGGGCCTGCGCCTCATGGCCCTCGAATGGCTGCCATGGTCGCCGCACCAGAAGACCTATGCGGCGGGCGCGGTAGCCGCTTCATTTTGTCTTTCAACCCTCTTTTTCCTGAGCGCGGTGTAATCATGCTGGAACGCCACGACACCGATATCCTCATACTCGGCTCCGGCGGCGCGGGTCTGTTCGCGGCGCTCCATGCACAGAAGGCTGCACCCAGCGCAAAGGTGACCATCGCGGTCAAGGGCCTCATCGGCAAATGCGGCTGCACGCGCATGGTGCAGGGGGGCTACAATGTCGCGCTGGGCCATGGCGACAGCGTAGAGCGGCATTTCATGGATACGATCAAGGGCGGCAAATGGCTGCCCGATCAGGATATGGCATGGAAACTCTGCGAACAGGCCGTTGTGCGCGTTCGCGAACTGGAAAACGAGATCGGTTGTTTCTTCGACCGCAATCCCGACGGCTCGGTTCACCAGAAGGCCTTTGCGGGGCAGACCTTCGACCGCACCGTCCACAAGGGCGATCTGACCGGCATCGAGATCATCAACCGCCTGATGGAACAGGTATTATCGCGCCCCGTGGAGCGGTTACAGGAACATCGAGCTATCGGGCTTATTCCGGCAAAGGACGGTTCGGGCCTCTCCGGTGTCCTCTTTATCGATATGCGGACGGGAAGGTTTCGCTTCGTGCGCGCGAAAGCCGTTCTCATGGCCACGGGCGGCGGTCCGACCATGTACAAATACCATACCCCCTCCGGCGACAAGACGATGGATGGCCTCGCCATGGCGTTGCGCGCGGGGCTGGATCTGCGCGATATGGAGATGGTGCAATTCCACCCCACCGGTCTCCTCGCGGGCGAGCACACCAAGATGACCGGAACCGTGCTGGAGGAGGGCCTGCGCGGCGCGGGGGGGCACCTGCTGAACGGGGCCGAACAACGCTTCATGTACGACTATGACGAACGCGGCGAACGGGCGACCCGCGACATCGTCAGCCGCGCGATCTATGCCGAGATGCGAAAATCCAACGCTTCGCCCAGGGGCGGCGTTTTCATCTCGATGGCCCATCTGGGGCCGGAGCACGTGGCGCAGAAGTTCAGGGGCATGGTCAAACGCTGCTCCGATTGCGGTTTTGACCTCGCGGGCGGCAAGGTCGAGGTGGTCCCGACGGCCCATTACCATATGGGCGGCGTCGTCGTGGACCCGGATACCCGCACGGCCATGCCCGGACTCTATGTCGCCGGAGAAGATGCGGGCGGCGCGCATGGCTCTAACCGTCTGGGTGGCAACGGTGTGGCCAACTCCACCGTCTATGGGGGCGTTGCGGGCGATGTGATGGGCAAGGAAGCCACGGGCGCACTCCGCGACCCCGACGAAACCATACTCGACGCCGAAATCGCCCGCGCCAGCCACCCTTTCGCCAGAAAACCCGGCAATATCCACTCCCTCCGCACCGCCCTTCAGGAAGCGATGTGGCAGGATGCGGGTGTCATGCGGACGCAGACCGGTCTGGAACGCTGCATCGCCCGGCTCCACGAGATAGGGGCCGAACTGATGGAAATCGGTGTCGATGACAGCACCCGCGCCTTCAACCTCACATGGCATGACTGGCTGAACCTGCGAAGCCTGTGCGACATCTCCGAAGTCATCGCCGAGGCCGCCCTTGCCCGTGAAAACTCACGCGGCGCGCATTATCGTGAGGATTTCCCTGACGAGGGCGACATGGAAACCTCCTACTTCACCGTGGCGCACCGGCGGGACGGCATCCTCGATGTAGGCCGCGCCCCGGTTCGCTTCACCATAGTGCGCCCCGGAGAGACGGTGCTGCCCGACGGCGAGCCGGAGACAATGGTGGCGGCGGAGTAGCGATCTCGCGGTCAGGAGGCGGCCCACGATCATCCTCATGAACCCGTTCGTACCCATCGACACGCCATCCGAAGGCCCCGTCCTGCTTGGTAATGGCGGCATTGCGTAGCAAATACCGGTAAAGTGCCGGATATCATCAAGATGCAGGTGCCCCTGCGACCCTGTGACGAAACCACCGCTTTGCAATCATTTTACGTCATGCGAGGGTGCCCCGGAACGTGATTTCGGGAGAGACAAGCATGATGAAACTCATCAAGACGGTTGCCGCAGTCCTCGG
>CAKZUT010000228.1 GCA_937922185.1 uncultured Neomegalonema sp. | reverse complement strand
CGAGTCGAACATTGTCCGATGTGTACACATCGGCGGCGCTGCTCTTGAGGAGTATGCCGCCGGTGTCGAATACGGGTCCACCGAGCAGGTAATCGGCGGCGAAGGCTATGCCGACCATGACGATGGTGGCGCTCAGAAAGGCTTTCATTCGGTTTTCTCCCCCGGCAGCGGGTCATCCCCGTCCGTTGCAGTTCTTAGATAGTCGATCAGGTCGCGCCTGTCTTCCCGCTTTACGATCCTCTGCATCGGCATCTTCGATCCGGGTGTGTAATGGTCCGGGCCGATATCGAACAGCTTGTCGAGCGAGACGTCGTTCCAGACGAGATTAGCACCAAGCAGCGCGTCGGAATACTGGTATCCGTCGAGCGTTCCGGCCTTGCGTCCGAAAATGCGGTAGAGGGTCGGTCCCGCGCGGCGACCGGACGTGCCGTCCAGCGTATGGCAGATCGAGCATTTGCGGGCAAACTGGCGTTCACCGTTCGTCATGGTGGCGGGATCGCGGTGGAAAGCGCGGATCGGCCCTTCTGATTCGGCGACCGAGACGGCATCGTCCACGGGCCAGAAATCGGCATGGTCGAGGATGGTCCCGGCCATGATATGCCGGGCCTCCGGGTCGAAGGCGAGCGCCCAGACGGGGCCGCGCGGGACGGCACGAAAATCCCTGATCGTTTGCCATGTCGTCGTATCCACGACGTGGATATAGCCCTCGCCGTCACCGACAGCGATCCGGTTGCCGTCGCGGCTGAGGACGAGAGCGAGGACCGGCTGACGACCGGATGTGATATCGGAGATTTCCCTGCCGCTCTCGATATCCACGATCCTTACGCCGCCATCGAGGGCACCATAGGCGAACCATCCCGCATCGTCGTTGATGACAAGGCGGTTCACGCCGAAACCGTGGCTGACCTCAACCCGATCAAAGGCCCGGTCAGCCACAGTCCAGCGGCGGACGGTACTGTCCGAACTGGCGGAATAGAGATGCTTGCCGTCGGCGGAAAAGCGAACCGCCTGTACCGGGGCGCGGTGGCCTTTGAGCATGGCAAGGGGCTTGCGGGTTTCGAGATCCCATATCCCGACAAAGCCGTCCCAGCCTGCACTGGCCGCGAGTTTGCCGTCGGAGGTGATGGACAGGTCGAGGATCTTGCCCTTGTGGCCTTTCAGCGTGGCGACGGGTGTGCCGTTGTCCAGCGACCAGAGGATCAGATTGAAATCATCCCCGGCGGAGAGGGCATAGTCGCCGCCGGGCAGGAAGGTGGCGACATTCGCTGCGGCTTCATGGGCATCGAGCCAGACCGGCTCCGTCGCCTCGCCGGTCAGGGACCAGTAGCCGACAGAGTTGTCGAAGCTGGCCGTGAGGGCATGATGACCATCCGCAGAGATCGACAGGCCCCGGATTGGCCCGCCATGGCCTTCGAGACGCTGATATCCATCGGCGAAAGCGGGGCCGGTGGTGGCCAGCCCTGCGAAGACAAGCGTGGAGACAAGGAAGCGCATGACGCGGCCCTGTCACTCCGCCGGGACGGTTGGCTTTCTGGGCGCGCTCAGGGGCATATCGCGGGTGCTGGCTTTGCTGGCACCGGCAGGGCGCGGAATCTTGCCCTTCTTCTCCAGCTTCGCGACCCACATATCATGGTGTTCGCGCGCCCAGTTCAGATCGACCTTGCCGCTGCCCATGGCCGAGAACGCACCCTGCATACCGACCGATCCGATATAAATATGCGCGATGATGATGACGATCATCACGACGGCGATGATCGTGTGCCATTGCTGCGCGTACTGCATTTCCTGAATCGGGGTCAGGCTGGTATTGAGTGCCAGTGAATACCCGACGGCTTCGCCGACGCTGTTCAGCTTGTCGAATGTCGCGCTGAACATGGAGTATTCATAGGGTTGCAGCAGGGCCAGACCCGAGGCTGAGAGCGATCCGCCGAGGATGATAACGAGCCAGAACAGGATTTTCTGACCGCCGTTGAACTTGCGGGCATGGGGGTGGCCGTGCTGGCGCAGCATTCCGCCGAGCTGGGCGAGCCACTTCACATCGGTCCAGGTGGGAATATTGCGGAACACCCACATCACGAAGATCATCACGAGCGAGAGCATGAACGCCCAGGCGACATTATCATGCGCCCATTTTCCGGCTCCGGCGAACCACGCATAGGCTTCCTTGCCGTAGTTCGGGTTGATGGCATCCGGGTTCATCTTCGCATGAATCCAGTCAAGGGCGGGCACCAGATATTCACGCCCGAAGAGCAGAGCCAGACCGGTGACCGCGAGGACGATGAAGCTGGTTGCCAGAAGCCAGTGGCCGAAACGCTCGATGAAGGAGAAGCGTTCAATCTTGATCGAGGACCAGCCCGACATGATGCGGATACGGCCCCGGATCAGAAGGAAGAGGGTCAGGAGGGCGAGGATCGCGACAATCGCGTATACCGTATAGGTCGGCAGGGCCGTGCGGCGCGTCTCCAGCCATTGCGCGCCCTCGTCCTGCACGAGAAAGGCCGCGTTGGGGTCTTGTGCGGAGGTCGAGACGGATTGCCCCTGACGCGCACGGCGCCACAATTCGCTGTCCGACAGTCCCCCCTGTGAGCCGAGCGGGCCGGTGGTCGGCGCGCCCTCCGGGGTTCCCGTACCCGCATCGAGCGGTACGGCCTCGCCGCGCTGACGACGGAGGATATCCTCCAGAGTCTGTGCGCCGCCCGTGGCGGTTCTGTCCACCGCAGCCGGTTCACCGGAGGATTGCGCGTGGGAAGATTCTCCCGATGCGACGAACAACATCGCCGCGACCGTCAGAGCCAGCAATTTCAGGAAGACCGTTTTCATGGCAGAGACCCAATCGTCATCACACGCCTAACAGTGGCGGATAGAAATGTATCGATTCCATAAGCAGAGTAACGTGAAAGGCGGGGCCATCAAAGCCCCGCCTTCCGGTTTTATGGCGCGATCAGGCGCCTTTCTGTCCGTAGGCCGTGCCCCAGCCCCAGGCACCCGAGCCGAAACCACGGGCCACGACGCGCTCGCGGTAGATCGAGGACACATCGTCCCCGTCACCGGCGAGCAGAGCCTTGGTCGAACACATCTCGGCGCAGATGGGCAGTTTGCCCTCGGCGATCCGGTTGCGTCCGTATTTCTGGAACTCGGCTTCGGAGTGGGTTTCTTCCGGGCCGCCGGCGCAGAAGGTACACTTGTCCATCTTGCCGCGTGAGCCGAAATTGCCCGCCTGCGGGTACTGCGGCGCGCCGAAGGGGCAGGCATAGAAGCAGTAGCCGCACCCGATGCACAGATCCTTGGAGTGCAGGACCACGCCCTCTTCGGACTGGTAGAAGCAGTCCACGGGGCAGACGGCGGCGCAGGGCGCATCCGAACAGTGCATACAGGCGACGGAGACCGAGCGTTCGCCCGGTTTGCCGTCATTGATTGTCACGACGCGGCGGCGGTTGACCCCCCACGGCACCTCGTGCTCGTTTTTACAGGCCGTGACGCAGGCGTTGCATTCGATGCAGCGCTCGGCGTCACAGAGGAACTTCATTCGTGCCATAAGTCTGTGCCTCCCTTACGCTTTTTCGATCTTGCAGAGAGAGCACTTACTCTCCTGCATCTGCGTGACCGAGTCATAGCCGTAGGTCATCGCAGTGTTCGCGGATTCGCCGAGGACATAGGGGTCTGCACCCTTCGGATACTTGTGCCGACGGTCCTCGCCTTCGAAATGCCCGCCGAAGTGGAAGGGCATGAAGGCGACGCCCTTGCCGACGCGCTCGGTGATCATGGCCATGACCTTGACCCGCGAGCCTTCCGCGCCCTCGACCCAGACCTGTTCCCCGTCGCGAAGGCCGAGATTGTTGGCATCGCGGGGATTGATCTCGACGAACATGTCCTGCTGAAGCTCGGCAAGCCATGGGTTCGAGCGGGTTTCGTCGCCGCCCCCTTCGTATTCGACCAGACGACCCGATGTGAGAATGATCGGATAATCCTTCGAGAAGTCCTTTGCCTGGATCGATGCGTAGAGCGTCGGCAGGCGATAGGCCTTGCGGTCGTCGTAGGTGGGGTAGTCCTCGACCAGGTCGCGGCGGCTCGTGTAGAGCGGTTCGCGGTGGATCGGAACCGGATCGGGGAAGTTCCAGACCACGGTGCGGGCCTTGGCGTTCCCGAAGGGCGCGCATTCGTGCATGATCGCGACGCGCTGGATGCCGCCCGAGAGGTCGGTCTTCCAGTTGGTCTTGTCCCCCGCGATCTTCTCGATCATCGCCCGTTCGTCATCGGTGAGGTCACTGTCCCAGCCAAGCTCCTTGAGCATGGCCATGGTGAACTCGGGATAGCCGTCCTTGATCTCGGACCCCTGCGAATAGACGCCCTCGGCCAGCAGGTTCTCGCCGTCCCGTTCGACGCCGAAGCGCGCACGGAAGGTGAGACCGCCTTCGGAGACAGGTCGCGACATATCGTAGAGGTTCGGCGTTCCGGGGTGACCCATCGCCGCCGTGCCCCAGCTCGGCCAGGGCATTCCGTAGAATTCCCCGTCATTCGGCCCGCCATTCGCCTGAAGCGTCGTGCGGTCGAAGGTCTGCTGGTTGGCCATGTGCGACTTGATGCGGTCGGGGTCCCAGCCCGTGTAACCGATGGTCCACATGCCGCGATTGAACTCGCGGGTGGTCTCCTCGATCGACGGGATGCCGTTGCCATCACGCGGGATGTTGCGGAAGAAGCGGTCGGCGAAGCCGAACTTATCCGCCAGCAGCGCAATGATCTCATGGTCCGTCTTGGACTCGAACAGCGGGTCGAAGACCTTCTCGCGCCACTGAACCGAGCGGTTCGAGGCGGTGACGGAGCCTTCGCATTCGAACTGCGTCGTCGCGGGCAGGAGGTAGGCTCCCTCCTCGCGGTCATGCAGCATCGCGGTCACGGTCGGGAAAGGATCGATGACGACGAGAAGCTCCAGCTTCTCCATCGCGACCTTCATTTCCTTCATGCGGGTCTGCGAGTTCGGCGCGTGGCCCCAGAAGACCATGGCCTTCAGGTTATCCGGCTGATCGATATTGTCGGCATCCTCCAGAACACCGTCAACCCAGCGGGAGACGGGGATACCCTTGCCTTCCATCAGCTCTTTCGAGCCGAATTGCGAGAGCAGGAACTCGTATTCGTCGTTCCATTCCTCCTTGGAGGCATCATTGCCCATCCAGACGCGCGCCCAGTGCTTCCATGAGCCGGCCTTGAGACCGTAATAGCCGGGCAGGGTGTGAGAGAGGACGCCGAGATCGGTCGCGCCCTGCACGTTGTCGTGGCCACGGAAGATGTTCGTGCCGCCGCCGGACGTGCCCATGTTCCCCAGTGCGAGCTGAAGGATGCAGTAGGCGCGGGTGTTGTTGTTGCCGTTCGTGTGCTGCGTGCCGCCCATGCACCAGATCACCGTGCCGGGACGGTTATTGGCCATGGTGCGCGCGACGCGCTTCATCTGCGATCCGGGAACGCCGGTCACACGCTCGACTTCTTCAGGGGTCCATTTGGCGACCTCTTCCTGAATCTGGTCCATGCCCCATACGCGGGTGCGGATGAACTCCTTGTCTTCCCAGCCGTTGTCGAAGACGTGCCAGAGAATACCCCAGATCAGCGCGACATCGGTGCCGGGGCGGAAGCGGACGTATTCGTCGGCATGGGCCGCCGTGCGCGTAAAGCGCGGGTCACAGACGATCAGCGGCGCGTTGTTCTGCTCTTTTGCTTTCAGCAGGTGCAGAAGCGACACGGGATGCGCCTCTGCCGGGTTCCCGCCGATCACGAAGATCGCGCGGCTGTTGTGGATGTCGTTGTAGCTGTTGGTCATGGCGCCGTAGCCCCATGTGTTCGCCACACCGGCAACGGTCGTCGAGTGACAGATACGTGCCTGATGGTCCACGTTGTTCGTGCCCCAGTAGGCGGCGAACTTGCGGAACAGATACGCCTGTTCGTTATTATGCTTGGCGGAACCGAGCCAGTAGACGCCATCCGGGCCTGCGGGGCCTTTGCGGATGTCGAGCATCTTGTCGCCGATCTCGTTGATCGCCTGATCCCACGAGATTTTCTTCCACTCGCCGCCTTCGAGTTTCATCGGATGCTTCAGGCGACGCTCGCCATGGGCGTGTTCGCGAACCGCCGCGCCCTTGGCGCAATGGGCACCGAGGTTGAAGGGGCTGTCCCAGCCGGGTTCCTGACCCGTCCAGACGCCGTTCTGCGTCTCGGCGATGACCGTACAGCCGACCGAGCAATGGGTGCAGACGGATTTCTTGATCTCGATGGAGCCTGCGCCGGGCGTGGCGGCGGCGGCTTTCTGTACCGAGCCTGCGCTTGCACCGAGAGCCGCAAGGCCCCCTGCGGCAAGGCCGGAGCGGCGCAGGAACGTGCGGCGATCAACCGTCTCGTTCGCGATGTTCGTCAGGATCGACGATCCACGGGGGCGTTTCGCAACCCCGACGGATTTTTTCCTGAGCATGGTAACTCTCCCTCAGTTGGCCGTCACGGACCGGGTCGGAGGCCGATGTCAGGGCGTTCACGCAACCTGACGGGCCATCGAACGGGTCTCAGAAGCGGCAGCTATCCAGATATGCCTTTACGTGCGGCGTTTCGCTGTATCCGAGTTCCGTCGGCTCGGCGGCAATCGCCTGACCACCGGTGGCGACCGATGCGGCAACTGCCGCAGGTGCGCCGACCGTGGCGAGCTTCAGAAAGTCGCGACGACCGCGCAGGCTTTCGTCTTCCTTCTTGGACACCCTTCGTCCTCCCGTTGTTGTTCCGTCGAACCGCTCCATCCTGATCCGCGCAGGCGTCCCCGCGCAAATCCCGTTCATTCCGCCATGCGGAAAGACTGTTTTTCGATCTGCATGAATTCGCCGCCCACGGTGCCGACGGGGGCATAGAAGACGGAGCCGTCGGCCCCTTCCAGATCGGAAAAGAAATGTTCGGCCCAGGGGGCCAGATGCGTGAAGAAGAAATCCTTCTGCCGCGACAGCGGCACCGGCTCGCCGAAGCGCCCGAGAATCATGCCGGCCATCATTTCGCAGAGCGACCCGATATTGTCTTCCGGCTCATAGGCGGCGGCATCGCGGACCATGCCCATCTCGGCCATATCGCCGCGCAGCTTGGCGAGTGGTTTCTCGTTGAGAAATCCGGTGATGTAATAGCTGGCATAGGGAAGCAGTTCACCGCGCCCCAGCCCGATGAAAAGACGATGAAATTCGCCGTCGATCTTATCGGGGGAGGAGGCCTGCGCGAGGCGGGCGAGGGCGGTGATCCCGCGACCGAGACCCGAGTCATCGCCGGTCAGCGCCGCTATTTTTTGCAGAAAATCGCCGGAAGGGGGCTTGCGAAGCAGCACGGCCAGAAGATCGTAGAGACGCGCGCGCAGCGCGTCTTCCTCCGACACGGCAGATTCCAGGCTGGCCGTAGCCTCCGTCATCACAGTCGAACTCCCTGAGTGCGTGTGTCTGTTTTTTCAGGTCGCACACGTCACCCTTCGACTGTTGCTCATATCGCCGGGTTTGTAAAGCTGGCTATGCCGGAGTTTGCACGCGCAGGGTTGGCCATGTCGATATCACAGGGCGCGGTCTTCGGGGATGCCGGTCAGTCGAACGAGAATCGCATGTGGCGGGGCGCGGGCATATCGTCGCCGGGGGCACCGTCCGGCACCGGCGCGGCGGCGACCATTACGGGGTCGGCCAGGGGTTCAATGCCGACCTCCGGTTCCGGCTCAGCCGCTGCGACCGCTTCTTCGGCGGGGGTATCCGGGGCCGGTTCCCCGTCTTCCTCTGTTTCGTCCTCGGCGGCGGCGAGGGCGGCGAGGTGACGTTTCCATTTCTCGGCGGCCCCCTTGCCCACCTCGTAGACGGTCTGCATGTTCTCGATCACGGTCGCGGAATCCGTGAAATCCTCGCCGTAATCGATCATGCCGTCGAGATTCGCGAGCACAGGATTCGAGCGCCAGAGAACCCGCAGCGCCCGGCGGCGCAACCGTTCGGGCACCCGGTCCTGCATGAAGGCGGAGAAATCGTCATTGGCTTTCATGGTATCGGGATCGGGCAGGTCCAGTTCGGCGAGAAGTTCCTCGTCGGTCATCTCCCGCTCGGGTTCGGCGGCGGGTTCCGGCGAGGCTTCTTCGCCGACCGGATCGGTTCGCTTGCGGCGGGACCAGCGGGAGAGGAACGCCTCATCGTCCGCATGGTCGTTTGCGGGGCCGTCATTGGGATTCACAGGCATCAGTGGATCGTCCCTTTCGGTTTCAGCGATCCCGGCGCGCGAAACACGTCGGCGGCCTGACGCACCCTGGCATCGCCCCGGCCATCCTCGGCCAGATCGGTATCAACGCGGTCGCGGCGGCGCTTCCTGAATTCTTCCTCGATATGATGCTCGTCCACGAAATCCCTGATCCAGGCGACGAGGCCGGGGGGCGCGGGCACCTGTTCGACGATTTCCTCGCCGGAATCGAGATAGTCCTGCGCCTCGTAGGCCGATGCGGTGACCAGAAAGACCGTGTGTTCATGCGTGTCGTCGCCGTCCGGTTCAGCGGGGCGCAGGACGACATAGACGCTCGGCGGCTCCATCGCGAGGGCGACCTTGTACGCCTCCGTCTCCCGGCGGTGGAGGGTCAGGGGCAGGGTTGCTGCGTGGTATTCGGTCACGCCCCCCTCCTCGCGCAGCACCCGCCAGTCGGCATCGGGCGCGCCCGGCAGAACGTCGATGACCCGCCATGCCCATGTGGCCCATCGGCTCACGCTCGGGCTGCGCCGGATGACGATCCCGACAGGCATGGTGATTTCTCGGACGGTCGTGGACAAAGGATCGCTTCCCTTTCGCGGCATCAAGGGCCTAAGTTCTCCCGCAGAACCACAAAACACAAGAAGAACCGTTCGGGGGATGCCGTCATGGCCGGGGATGCAATGAAAATCCTGCTCTGCGATTGCGAAGGGTCGATCCGTACCGACCCGGAAGCGATGTGTGCCGCCTGTCCGGGGGCACAGGACGTTCATACGTCCCTGTGCCGTACGCAAACGGATGTGCTGGCCAATGCCCTTGCGGACGGCCCGTTGATTGTTGCCTGCGCGCAGGAAGAGCGCCGCTTCGCCGAAATCGCGGATGAACTGGAGGCTGACACGCTGGCCGGAACCGTCGATATCCGCGATCGGGCGCTCTGGTCGGACGAGGGCGAGGCCGCTGCCCCCAAGATTGCCGCACTCATGGCCGAGGCCACGCGCGCGGGTCGCGGAGCCGGAACGGTCGATGTGGAGAGCGAGGGGGTCTGCCTTGTCTATGGCGCGTCGGCGGTGGTGGTGCCGGTGGCCGAAACCCTGTCGCGCAGCCTGACGGTCACGGCGATGGTGACGGATTCGGAAGAGCTGGTCCTGCCATGGGATGCCGCCTTCGAGGTGCTGCGCGGAACGATTCGCAATGCGAGCGGAACGATGGGGGCGTTCGGTATTGTCGCGGACGGTCTGGCTCCGATGGTTCCCGGAGGGCGGGGGGCGCTGCAATTCGATGAACCGCGCGACGGCGGTAAGTCGGGCTGTGACATGATTCTCGACCTCTCGGGCAAGGCACCGCTGTTTCCGGCCCATGGCAAGCGCGACGGGTATCTGCGCGCCGACCCGGCCGATCCGTTGGCGGTCGCCGCGCTGATCCCGCAGGCCATCGAGATGGTCGGGACGTTCGAGAAGACGCTGTATATCGACTTTCACGCTGAACTCTGCGCGCATTCGCGTTCGGGACAACCGGGATGCACGCGCTGTCTCGATGTCTGCCCGACCGGGGCCATCGTGCCGAACGGCGAGACGGTGAAGATTGATCCGCTGGTCTGTGCCGGGTGCGGGGGCTGCTCGGCGGTCTGTCCGTCGGGGGCGGCGGAGTATACGTTGCCTCTGCCCGATGACGCGCGGATGCGGATGGAGGCAATGCTGACGGCCTATGGCGAGGCGGGGGGCGCGGCCCCGCGCATCCTGATCCATGACGAGCGCGAGGGCCGGGGCATGATCGCCATGGCCGCGCGCCATGGCCGGGGATTGCCTGCGACGGTGATTCCGTTTGCCGTGAACGAGGTGACGCAGGTGGGGCATGATCTGGTCATGGCCGCCTTCGGCATGGGCGCGGGTCAGGTGACGATCCACATGCCGACGCGCATCCGTCGCGAGGGCGAGGCCGACGCGCTGGACGCTCAGGCAACGCTGGTGCGGGCGATGCTGGACGGGACGGGGATCGGTGGGGATCGGCTGGTGGTGGTCGAGAGCGACGACCCGGACGCCCTGACCGATGCCCTGTACGCGGATGCGCCCGCAGCGTTGGGCCATGAACCGATCAGCCCCATGGGCGACAAGCGCACGGCCACGCGCCTGTCTGTCGCCGCGCTCATGCCGGAGGGTCAGCCTTTCGATCTGCCCGAGGGAGCGCCCTATGGTGCGGTGAAGGTGAATGAGAGCGCCTGTACGCTCTGTCTCGCCTGCGTGTCGCAATGCCCTGTCGGCGCGTTGCTCGACAATCCCGACAAGCCGCAGCTTCGCTTCCGCGAGAGCGCGTGCCTGCAATGCGGCATCTGCGAAAGCACCTGCCCCGAGAACGCGATCACGCTCGCTGCGCGGTTCGATCCGTCGAATGCCGCCCGTGAGCCGCGTGTGCTGCACGAGGATGAACCGGCGCTGTGTGTCGAGTGCAACAAGCCGTTCGGTTCACGCGGGACGGTGGAGCGGATCATCGAGAAACTGGGCGGCACGCACTGGATGTTCGACAACCCGGAACGCACGCGCGTTATCCGCATGTGCGACGACTGCCGGGTGAATGCCGTTTTCCGTCAGGCCGACAATCCCTTCCAGATGGGCGAGAAGCCCCCGGTGCGGACGACCGAGGACTATCTGGATGCAGATAACGAAAATGCGATCCCGAAGCGCAAGTTCGATGCATGACGGTGCCGTGTCGCGCTCTATCTTCCCGTGAAACCAACCATGGGGAGTAACAATATGACTATCACCCGACGCACCGGCCTGATGCTCGGTGCAGGCGCGCTTGCCGCGCCTTTCGTGCTGCGCCCTTCAGCGCCTGCGAATGCAAAGGCGAAGATGATGGGACCGTCGCGCCCCGGCCACATGCGCTTTCCTCACGGTGAGTTCGAGGTTACGACCCTGTTCGACGGATCGGTGCAACTGCCCGGTCCTCACCCTATCTTCGGACAGGATCAGGATGCGGAAGATGTGGCTGCGCTTGCGGTCGCGAACAACCTTGATCCGGCGAAGATGGAGATCGGATTCACGACGACGATGGTGAATACCGGTAACGAGCTGATCCTGTTCGATACCGGCAACGACGTCACCAAACGCGCGACGGCAGGCAAGACCCGCGCTCAGATGGAAGCGGCGGGCTACAGCCCCGAGGATGTCGATATCGTCGTCCTGACCCATTTCCACGGCGACCATATCGGCGGGCTGATGGTGGACGGCAAGCCCGCCTTCCCCAATGCGCGCTATGTGACGCATGAGGCCGAATACGATCACTGGATCGGCAAGGAGAACGAGCTGGCGCTCTCCAACGTCAAACCGTTCGCCGAGAAGATGACCTTCCTCAAGGATGGTCAGGATGTCGTGTCCGGCGTCACGGCCATGGCCGCGCATGGCCATACGCCGGGGCATACCGTCTATCACATCGAAAGCGGCGACAGGCGGGTGCTGGTGACGGCGGATACGGCAAACCACTTCGTCGCCTCGCTGGAGCGGCCCGACTGGCACGTCAAGTTCGACATGGACAAGGAAGCCGCCGCCGCGACCCGCAGGAAGATATTCGGTATGCTGGCCGCCGACGGCATCCCCTTCATCGGGTATCACATGCCGTACCCGGCGGTCGGGTTCGTGAAGGACAATGGATCGGGTGGATTCGAGTATTCGGCAGCGGGTTCGCAGCTTTTCCTCTGAGGTAAGCTGCGGAAAATACTTGTCATATCAACGGCCTTGGAAGCCCATCGTTAGCGGAATTGCTGCTGCCCCGGCCTTGAGCCGGGGCCTCCTTATTGGCGTCGAAGGAGGCCCCGGCTCAAGGCCGGGGCAGCGCAATCTGGAAACGGTCGATCATCAGGGCGGTTGGTATAAGTCACCATCCAACTGTTCGAATAACCCCCCACGATCCGCAGCAGAGCCTTCCCGCCGATGTCGATGGCAAGCGCCCTGCCATAAAAAAAGGCCCCGCCATCGCTGGCGGGGCCTCTCCGATTATCGGGACATCCGGCCTATTCGGGCAGGAAGTCGAACTGGATACGCCGGTTCCGGGCGAAGGCTTCACGCGACGTTCCGCCGTCGATCGGCTGCGTTTCCGCAAATCCGGTCGCTGCGAGACGGTCGGCGGGAACGCCCAGCTGCTGGAGATACGTCACGACATTCGCCGCGCGTGCCGCCGACAGTGTCCAGTTGGACGGGTAGGTCGCCGTCGCGATCGGATCGGCATCCGTATGGCCTTCCACCACGATCTTGCCCCGTGCGTCAGGGCGGGTCACGAGGAAGTTGTTCATCGCGATCGCAACCCGGTCGAGCACCGCGCGGCCTTCATTGGAGAGGGTCGCCGAACCCGACGCGAAGGTTGCGCTGGAGCTGAGCGAGAACGATCCGTCGGGCTGAACGATGATGTCCTGCGGTCCGATGGCCGCGATCAGCTCGTCACGCAGCGCCTGGTCCACGACCCGGCCCGAGGCAGCCTCTTCCGCCCGACGGGCAGCGTCGAGTTCCTGCGTCAGCTGTTCGCTGCGCGCCTGCGAAGCCTGCAACAGGCTCTGGAGGCTGGCGACCTGAGCCGCCTGCTCGGCCAGCGATCCCTGCGATGCGCGGGCAGCTTCAAGTTCGGCCAGCAGGCCGTTCTGCGTCTGCTGTGCCTCGTCAAGCTGACCCTGAAGCGTTGCCGAGGAGTTCTGAAGCGCGGCGATATTGTCGTTTGCCGCGTTCAGCTGTTCCTCAAGGCTTGCGATGGTGTCGGATGTGGGTGCCGCCGCAAGCTGTGCGGTCAGCGTTTCCGACTGTGCCCTGGCGGCAGCCAGTTGCTCTTCGAGCTGCTCGTTGGAGAGACGGAGCGTGCTCATCTCCGCTTCGAGGCTGTTCACGGAACCGCTGAGTTCGGTCACGCGCGCGCTCGCGGCTTCGAGAGTGCCGAGACGGCCCCGCATGGCATTTGCCTCGCGTTCCAGTTCGGCATTGCGTTCACGCTGCTCGCCGAGCAGGGCAGTCAGGTCTTCCGACCGCTGCCGCGCATCGGCCAGATCCTTCTCCAGCGAGGCGCTGTCCGCTTCGAGCGAGGAGAGCAGGGTTGCCCGTTCCTGACCGCTTGCGCGCAGGGCTTCGAGTTCCTCGCGTGTCGTGGTCAGATCGCCGGTCAGGGCGATAACCCGGTCGTTCAGCGTGCCCATGGTCGTTTCACGCTGGCCGATCTCGGTCTGTGCCGCTTCGATCTCGGCCTGTGCCGCTGCGATCTCGGCTTCGAGTTCGGCGATCCGGGCCTTGCTGGCCTCGGCGCTCTCGTCCATCGCGCTCTGGAGCGCGTCGCGTTCACGGGACAGCTCACCCATGCGGGTGGTCATGTCGCCGATCATCTTCTCGCGGCCTGCGATATCGGCCTTGAGCGATTCGACCTCTGCGCCAAGGGCATCGCGTTCGGCCTGAAGGGCGTCCAGCTTGGCCTGGGCCTCATCCCGTTCCGTTGTACGGGACTGGAGCGAGGCGCGGATCGTGCCGACCTCGGCATTGGCGGTGGACAGTCTGGCTTCCATGTCCGTCAGCGAGGACCGGGCTTCGGCCAGCGTCGTCTCATTCGCGGCGGCGGCTTCTTTCAGCGTCGCGATTTCGCTCTGATAGGCGAGGATTTCGCCGTTTTCGGACGCTTCCTCGGACATCAGGGCTTTGCGCGCGTCCTGAAGTTCCTTCTCCATGGCATCGCGCTGAGCGGTGATGGCGAGAAGCTCGTCATCCATCTCCACGATCGTGCTGCGGAGACGTCCGGCATCGGTCGAGGCCGCGTCGATCTTCGCCTGGAGGGCTTCGACCTCGGCGGCGGTCGCGCCCAGCTCCTCGGTCTGCGACAGCAGCGAGGCCCGTTCGCTCCGCATACCGTCAAGTTCGGCCTGAAGCGTGTCGCGTTCCCCGTTGAGTTCGGCGATGGTCGCTTCGAGGGTGCCGATGGTGCCACGCAGGCGGTCGGCATCCGAAACTGCGGTATCGAGCTGCTGGCTTGCGTCCTCGATGGCCGCATCACGCGCGCTGATCTCTTCGCGCAGTTTCAGGTTCTCGGCTTCGAGATCGGTGATCTGGCCGAGGCTCGCGCTCAGTTCCTCGGTTTCCGACATCAGCGAGGAGCGTTGGCTCTGCGCCTCGTCCAGTTTGGCCTGAAGGGTATCGCGTTCGCCGTTCAGATCGATGATCGTCGCATCCATGGTGCCGATACGGTCACGCAGTCTGTCGGCATCGGAGTTCGCGGTTGCGAGCTGCTGCTCGTAATCCTCGATCCGGGTTTCGAGAGCGGTCATGCGCTCGGCGATCTCGCCCCCTTCGATGGAGCCTTTCAGCGCCGCATAATCGGCACGGGCCGTGTCCAGTTCAGCCTGAAGGGCGGCCTGTCCGTCCTCGCCTGCCGCCATGGCGTCGCTCAGCTGCGATTCCAGCGTGCTGATGGTCGATTGCGATGCGGCGACCCGCGCCCGCAGGTCTTCCACTTCACTGCCCATCTCGTCCGTGCTGGAGGAGAGCAGGCTCACCCGCTGGGAGTTTTCCTCGGCGGTCGTCTCGGCCACTTCGAGCGCGCCGTTCAGGCGTTCGATCTCGACCTGGAGAGAATCGCGCTCTTTCTGGGCCGCTGCGAGGGAGACTTTCATCTCCTGCGTCGTGCCGCCCAGTTTCTCGGCTTCGGCGGTCAGGGCGTCGTTGCGCTTGTTCAGCGATCCGACTTCCTCTTCCAGTTCAGCCTTGCGCCGTTCCAGTTCGGCGATGTCGGTCAGCAGATCCTGTTCCTTCTGGAGACCTGCCTCGACGTTCTTTTCGGAGACCGAAAGCGCGCCCTTGAGCGAAGACAGTGCTGCCAGATGCGCGCTGTTTTCCTCTTCCTTGGCCAGGCTCACGGCCTGTGCGGCTTCCAGCTCGGCTTCGAGGCCGCGAATATCGGTCTCGTATTCCTGTTTCAGAGCCAGCAGCGAACCCTGCGAGTTCTGCTGGAAGGCCATACGCAGCTCGTCGAGCTGTGCGGTGATATCGGCATCGGGAGCGGCGGGCGCCGGTTCCGACAGCAGGCCCTGCGCCTGCGTAACAGGCTCGGCCATTTCGGCCTCTGCGAGCCGGGCGAGAAGATCGCCGTTATCGGCTTTCAGCGATTCCAGTTCGGTCATCAGCATCGCATTGGCCGTTTCCAGCCTTGCCGTCTTGCCGGTCTGCGACTTCAACTGCTCGCGCAGCTTGTCGGCGTCGAGTTCGGCATCGTCCAGCGCACCGCGCATGGAATCGAACTCGGTCTGCATCTGGCCCACGACCCGGTTATGCTCGGCGTCGATCATGGCCTGACTGTCGGCCATGCTCTCAAGCTGAGCGCGGGCATCGGTCAGTTCCGTGCGGGTATCCGTAAGCTGGGCGCTCAGCGCCTCGCGTGACGTGGCGATATCGGCATAGCCGTCCGCGACCAGTGCCACGGCTTCGGGCGCGGCGGTATCCGCCGACACACCGGCGATGCCGATGGCGGCAAGGCCGGTCGAGACAGCGGCGAGTACGCCGGTCTTCTCGTCCCGCTCCGCGATGGCCGCATCAAGCTCGCCGCGCAGTTCCTCGCTGGACGATTCGAGCGATGCGAACTGGGTCTGCTGCGTTTCCAGCGCGACCGTCTGTTCCTGAGTCGCGAGACGCAGTTTTTCCACCTCGGCGATTCGGTGAGAATCATCCGAGCAGGTTGTCAGCCCAAGTGAACCGAAAGCTAAAAGAAAGACTCCAAGTAGCGCCCACATAAGCGCTTTGCAGTCCACAAGTCGTTGATAAAAGGATGACATCGTCTGTCTGCTCCCGCCAGAAACTCTACGCGACCCTCGGCCGCTCCGCGCAGACGATACCTTTTTGGGATGGGAGCGACAAGGTTCGCATCGTTTTTGTGGCGTGGTGTCACCCGATACGGGACTTGTTTTGTTCAGACTGTTCTTCTGCGTGTCGGGAGGTCATTTCTGGTTGCATATTTTCGGTATATTCCCGCTCTGCGCGCGCGCGCCCTCATGATCGCGGTCCAGATCAGCAAACCGATCATCGCGAACAGCAGAATCGAGAATCCGGCCATAAACAGTATCGGCGCACGCTCGTCTATAACGACATCTGGCAGGGTTTCACGCATCTTGTCCTCCGTTCGGTTCGGAAGCTGTGCCAGCAAAGGTCGTGCCGGTTGGAACCATCGCCGATGATCCCGGAATATGGGCCGGTCGCCCATGGCCCCATAGAACGAAACAGATTTCCACAGGGATATGAAAGAACGGTTGACACCGGAACGCTGATATGGAACAAATAAGGAACATTGCGACGAGAGGCCCACTCCCCGCCGCAATGTCCGCCGTTCCGCCCCCCCTCCTGCCGGAACGGCGCACCGGACGCGCAGGACCGCCTGTCGAGCAGGCATCGGAAGCCGCGCGCCCCGTCCGTCATCCACCGCCCCCGGATGACGGGCGGGATTTCCGGTCCCGCGACAGGCCGATTGACCCCGCCCCGGCCCTTACCGCCAGAGCCGGTCCCCCGGTATCGTCTCCCGCTCCGTCCCCCGCTCCAGTCGCCGCCAGGCGGAATGCATCCGCAGCGGGGCCGTGGGGATGCGGGCGATGGGGTCCGGGAAATCGAACACCACCGCGAGGTGGCTCACCTGCCCCTCCGAATCCTGCGCGGGCAGGACGAGTTGCCCGAACGCCATTTCCTCGCCGATCATCGATTCCACCGCGAATCGGCGCATATTGGGCGTGCCTGTCAGGCGCACTGTCTTATAGAATGTACACAGCCGCCCCAGATATGTCCGGTCATACAGCGTCTCGAACGGCTCCGGCCCCGAGCACCCGAACCGGCGGATCACCTCGCGCCCCTCAATGATGTGGCGATAGCTGTCTTCCCCGGTCACCTCGATCAGATCGACATATTGCAAGGCCCGCCCGAACATTTCGGGCGACAGGTCGCGCCGGGTGACGGGTCTTTGCCGGGTCAGCCTGATCCAGTGATCCAGCATCGCGCGCTGCCTGCTTTCGCTTACCCGTTCGCGCAGGGCGACGGCCCTGTCGATCCGCCGCTTTCGGGCGGCATCCCGCTGCGGGTCGGTCGCGGCGATATTCGTTATCATTCGGTAAGTTCCCGTAAACGGTTCGCTGTCAGACAATCGGAAGCCCGCCTGTTGTTGGCGAAACTTGTTTCAGGAAGGTTGACCATGAGCGCCCCCCCCCTAAAGAACCCCGTCGTTGCCATCGAGAAACGCAGGGACACCCCGGATTCGGGCACGTCGGCCCCGGCATCGGTCGAATCCCCTGCCGCTTCCGTCGAGTCCATGGGCGCGAAAGACCTCGGGCGTCGGATGCTCGATGTCCAGAATCTGCTCTTCGGCGATGCCCAGCGACTCATGCAGGACCGCCTCGATCAGGCCGATGACCGCCATCGCGAGGCCGTCGAGGCTTTCGACGAGCGCCTGCGCCTGATGACCGACACGTTCGAGCGCCGCTTCGCAGTCCTTCAGGAGGACATGCGGACCCGCGACCGCGAGCAGACATCCCAGCGTCGCCGCCTCGTCTCCAATATCGGTGATGCGATAAAGGATCTCGCCAAGGATGCCTGAACCGCAGACCCTCGATTTTGACACTCCTGCTCCGCTGCGGAATTCGCGCAGGGGAGATGAGCGACTGGAAGAGGAACGGCTCGATGCCGGTACTGCGGAGGCGTTCGCCGCCGTCCGCTCCCTTCTTCTGGACGAGGAGCACAGCAAACTCGAAGGGCTGCGCGAACGCATCGATCACATCGAACGCTCCGGCGATGATCTTGATCTTCGCCGGGACCGTATCGCCGAGGTTCTCGCCGATGCCCTGAAGCAGGCGAGCATCCGCGACGGCGACAGGATCGGCGAACTCCTCGGTCCCGGTATCGGGGAGGGCATCCGTCACCAGCTCAAGACCGAGCGCCCGGCCATGGTCGCGGCGCTCGTGCCCATGGTCGGCACCCTCGTCGCGGGGGCCGTTACCGAGGCGGTGGACAAGCTGTCCAACGGCATCAATGACCGCATGGACCGCCTGTTCTCCTTCGACGGGCTGAAAATCGCCACCAGGGCGCGGCTCGGGGGCGGCTCTCTCAATGAAGCCCTCATGGCCGACATGCGCCGTGCGGCGGTGGAGCGGCTGTTCCTCTTCAACCGCCGCACCGACCGTCTCGCCTTCACCTGGCCCGACCGCAATCAGGGGGCCGCCCTTTCCGACCGCACTGCCGAGGAAATCCTGCAAGGCGTTCTGGGGCTTTCCGGCGATGTCCTCGTTACCGGCGACCATGCCCTGCGAAGCGTCATCATCGGTGACCGCCACCTCGTTCTGCGCGCGGGTGTGACCCATACGGTCGTGATCGAGGTCAGCGGGGCCTTGACCGATACCCGCCGTGCCTCCCTCGGTGATGCCTGTTTCGAGGTGCTGGATTTCGTTTCCAACCTCACCGACGATATCGAGGACGCCGAACTCGATGATGAGGCGATGGAGCATTTCGTTGCCCGTGTCATGATGGATGCGGGGGCGCGGATTTCCCCCGCTCCGACGACCCGGCGCTTCAACCCGGCCCGTGTTCTGGGTGCCATACTGGCCCTTGCCCTTCTCGCCTTCCTGGGCTGGCGTGCCTATGACGGCTGGCGCATCGGCACCCGCGCCGAGGCCGTCACGGCCCATCTCGAACAGGAATTCGCCCCCGGCTCTCTCATGTTATCCGTTGTCCCCGACCGCAGCGCGGGCACCGTGGCCGTCCTCGGCGTTGCCTTTGCCGCCGCCGACCGGGCCGTGCTGGAGGCGGAAGCGACCCGCCTCGCCGCCCCCTATGCGCTCGATTTCCGCTTCGCCGCTGCCGATCCCGATGCCGCCGGGCCGTCCCTCGTCGCCATGGGCGAGCGGGTGGGCGACCTGCGCGATGCCATGGCTCTCACCGACACCGCCCTGTCCTCTCTCGACCTCAAGGCGGGAACCGGGGTGCGGGCCATGACGCTCCTGCAAAACCCCGTCCGTCAGCTCGATGACTGGGTTCGGTCCAACGCGATCTTCTTCACTTCGGGGGCTGAATATGCCTCCGCATCCGACGCGGAGCAGGCCCTTGATACCCTCGCCGGGCATCTGGCGCGCGTCCCCGGACGTCCCCTGCGTGTGATCGGATATGCCGATGATACCGGGTCGCTGGAGACAAACCGCCGGGTCGCCACCGAACGCGCCCGCATCGTCACCGGCGCCCTTGAGGCGCGCGGTATTTCCGCTGATCGCCTCATCGCGCTGGGCCGTGCCGGCCCTGAAACCGCCATCAGTTCCCGCAACGGTCCCGGTTCCCCGAACCGCCGTGTACAGTTCGAGCTGGCCTTCCCCGGCGAACCCCGCTGAGAGCAGTCTCTATTGTGCGGCGGACACCCGCTTTGCGGTCGCTTCCCCCAGCACCAGCAGTGCCCGGCTCGGCGGAAACACGATCTTCGCCCGTGTGCCGCCCCCCGGTTCGCTGTGCAGATCGAACCGCGCCCCGTGCAGGTCGGCCAGTGCATCGACGATGGACAACCCAAGCCCCGTCCCCGGCACTGCCGCCGTCTCGTGGGCGCGTCCACGGGCGAAGGGCGTGCGGATTTTCTCCAGCTCATCCGGCTCGATTCCCGGCCCGTTATCCTCGACGGTCAGGATGATCGCCCCGGCTTCCCCGCGTGAGCAGCCGATAGCGACCTCGCCCCCTTCCTGAGTATAGCGCACGGCATTCGTGGCAAGGTTCAGCAATATCTGTTTCACGGCCCGCCGGTCGGCCCACAGCATCGTCTCGTCTTCCGCCCCCGACAGCACGATGCTGATCTGCTTTTCATCCGGCAGCGTCCCCAGCATCGCCCGCACTTCGTGGATGGTCGCGCCTATATCGACGTCTTCCTCGTCCAGATCGCGCGCCCCGGCCTCGATCCGCGACAGGTCGAGCAGGTCGTTGATGATCGACAGCAGATGATGCCCGCTGTCATGGATATAGCCCACATATTCGCGGTCACGGTCCTGATCCGGCCCTTTCAGCCGCCGCTGTGTCACTTCCGCGAATCCGATGATCGCGTTCAGCGGTGTCCGCAATTCATGGCTCATATTGGCGAGGAAGCGGCTCTTGATCCGGGTCGCCTCCTGCGCTTCCTTGCGCGCGGCGATCTCCGTGCGGTGCGAGCGCCGGATACGCAGCACCATGGCGTTGAAGGCCGCCCGCAGATCGTTGATCTCCGTCAGGCGCGATCCCGCCCCGGTCGCCGCGATCAGTGCATCGCCGTCCCCGCTGCCCAGCCGTTCGGCGGCGCTGCGGATGCGCTTGATCGGGTCGAGCAGCACATGGGTGGCCAGCATGGCCAGCGCCGTTGCGATCAGCAGGGCCAGTCCCAGCACGCCGAGCGTCCCGTTCTTGATGTCCGCGACCGCCGCCTCCATCTCGGTCACCGGCTGATTCACCAGAATGCCCCAGCCCGGTCCCTTCACCGAGCGATAGGCCGTCGCCATCTGCGTTTCTCTGGTGGGAGAGAAAAATTCCCCCGTCCCGCTTTTCCCGGCGAGCACCTTTTCCATGATCGCCCTGAAGGGTTTCAGGGATGTCAGGTTTCGGGGCGGATTCTCCCATTCCTCATCGGGATGTGAGAGGGTGCGCCCGGTATGATCGACGATGACGGCATGGCCGTGCTGTCCGAATTTGATCGTCTTGCCGAGGGTGCGGAAATACGTGGTATCGAGCGACCCGACCGCGATCCTCTTTCCGTTCCGCCGCACCATCAGCAGCATGGGCTGCCCCGTCGGGCCGACCATCGCCTGACTGAACCGGATCTGCCCCTCGGCGGCGAGTGACCGGATGAGCGTCAGCTTGTCCTCTGGCGGCACCGGCGGACAGGCGCGCCCCTGCCGGATCATCGAGGCGAGCAGGGCACCCGTCGCCGCATCGAAAGTGCACAGGTGATTGAAACCGAAAGTCACCAGCACATTGGTCCGCCCGATTGCGGGTGCCGTTCCGGCATCCTGTGCCTGTAGGTCATCCGCCAGCATTCCGAAGGCTGTCACGACACTGGTGTGATACTGTTCCAGCGCCAGAGCGGTGGCATTGGTATAGACGATATGTGTCTCTTCGGCGGCTTTCTTCTCGTGATCGATGGCCACCTGCTGCGGCCAGGCCCAGGCCAGCCAGACGGGGATCGCGGCCACGGCCAGAAAGGCGAGGGCAAACGCCGTCTTCAGGGAGAGATGTCGTTTCGTCATCGTCACTGCCCACGCCGGAAAATCCGTTCGTATACGAAGGGTTATCTTTCGGTATGAGCCTATGCAATCCCAAATTCCGTTCCGTGTACGTCTATTCAACCGGAGATACTATTGTCCGATCATCGTATCGCCCAGTCGGTATGGAAAATGGCCCGTGAGGACTGGATCACGTCCCCTGATCCGATCACCGTCATCGCCGCCCGCCACGGCATTGCGCCTTCCACGCTCTCGGCCAAAGCAGGCAGGGCGGGCTGGCCCCCGCGCGGCTCCGGTGCCGACCATCCCCTGCGCCGTTCCATGCGGATATCGCAGGCAAAATGGCACCGCATCCGCGAGGACTGGATATCGAGCCTTGATACCCCGAAAGTCATCGCTGCCCGCCACGGCATCCATCACCGCACGCTCCTGAATCGTGCGGCGAAACACGACTGGCCGGAACGCGGCTCCATGGTCGATGACCCTGTCACAATCGCGTGTCTTCTCTATGCCGATCTCACGACGGAACTGCGCGCATCCCTGAGCACCCTGCGGGAGGGGGGCGAGACCCCCGCCGCCGCCGGTCAGCGCGCGCCCCTCATCCGCGCGCATCGCCGTTCCCTGATCGCGCTGCTGGATGCCCGAAAACCCATCGGGCAGAGCGCAAATCCCACCGCCCCCGACACCGTCCCCGCTCTGGACCTTGACGCTGCCCGCACCGACATCCTCACCCGCCTGTCACGCATGGACGGCAAACAGGACTGACGCCCATATCTATCGTCCCCTCACCCCGGCCCGGAATGACCCCTGACCCCATCCTCACCGCCCTGCGCGCCCTGCCGCCCCCGGCCCGTGCGCGCTTTCTCGACACCCTTTCCCCCCGGTCCCTCCTCGCTCTCCCGCATCTCTGGCCCGTCTGGGCGCGTCCCGAAACCCAGCTTGCGCCCCCCGGCGACTGGCAGACATGGCTCATCCTCGGCGGGCGTGGCTCCGGCAAGACCCGCGCCGGGGCCGAATGGGTCCGCGCCCAGGTCGAGGGCAGCACTCCGCTTGCCCCCGGCCCGCGCGCCCGCCTCGCGCTCCTCGCCGAGACCGCCGATCAGGCCCGCGATGTCATGGTCCTCGGCGAGAGCGGCCTCATGGCCTGCACCCCGCGCGACCGCCGCCCCGTGTTTCACTCCTCGCGCCGTCATCTCGAATGGCCCAACGGCGCGCAGGCATGGCTCTTTTCCGCCGCCGATCCCGAAAGCCTGCGCGGCCCGCAATTCGACGGCGCATGGTGTGACGAGCTGGCCAAGTGGCGCAAAGCCGCCCCCGCCTGGGACATGCTGCAATTCGGCCTGCGCCTCGGGCCAGACCCCCGCCAGATCGTCACCACCACCCCCCGCGCCAATCCGGTCCTCCTCCGCATCATGGAGGAGGACACCACCGTCACCACCCGCAGCCCCACGAAAGACAACGCGGCCAACCTCGCCCCCGCTTTCCTGCGCCGTATGGAGGCCCGCTATGCCGGGCACAGGCTGGGCCGACAGGAACTCGACGGCGAGTTGCTGCTGGAGACCCCCGGCGCATTCTGGACCCGCGACATGCTGGAAGGGCTGCGCGCCGGGACGACCCCGCCGCTGGCCCGTGTGGTCGTGGCTGTCGATCCCCCCGTCACCAGCCGCACCACCTCCGACGCCTGCGGTATTATCGTCGCCGCCCTTATCGCCGACCCTGCCGCCGAGGCCCCCCGCGCCATCGTCCTCGCCGACTGGTCGGTGCAGGGCCGCAGCCCCCGCGCCTGGGCCACCCGTGCGGTTGCCGCCTATCACCAATACCGTGCCGACCGTCTCGTGGCCGAGGTCAATCAGGGCGGGGATATGGTCGAGCAGATCATCCGCGAGATCGACGGCACCATCGCTTTCCGCGCCGTCCGCGCCACGCGGGGCAAGGCCCTGCGCGCCGAACCCGTCGCCGCGCTCTATGAGCAGGGCAGGGTGCTGCATCTTTCCGATATCGGCAAGACAGCGCCCGGCGCGTCCCCGCACCCCCTCGCCACGCTCGAAGATCAGATGTGCCGGTTCGCCGCCAACGCCACGGGCGGTGCCATCCCCGGCACCACCCGCTCCCCCGATCGCGTCGATGCCCTTGTCTGGGCCATCACCGACCTGCTCCTCACCCGCCGGACAGAGCCGGTGGTGCGATTGGTGTGAAGACAACCATGGATTGATAATAATATAATATATTCAATGACTTGATTTCCCCGGTCCGCATCACGATATTCCAGTCCGATTTGTGTAGTATGAGAACGACGATGCCCCGCTATGATGCCGATACGCTGCATGACCTGTCGCGTCGTGCCTATATCGCGTGGAATCTGCTGCTTGCCTGCGCCATCCTGATCCTGCCGGTCGTGATCCTTCTGCCGCTCGCCTATACATGGCGGGGTAGGGCGGATCGCACGGTTTTCGCCAGCCATTTCCGCTCGGTGATCCGGTATGGATGGATAATCTTCCTGACGCCGCTCATAATCGCCCTGTCGCCATCGGGTGTGTTCGGCGTGGCGGTCGCGCTGGTGGTGATGTTCATCGTCGCGCTGGCCGCTTTTGCCGGTCGAAAGGCCGTCTCGCACGGGATGCGCTATGAGGGCATCTTCGCATAGGAAAGCGGTGATCGGCAGGGCGATGCCGGAATATTACGATATACGTTATTGTTTTCAGCATCTTACGTGAAACGCTTTAACCTCATCGCATCCTGTTCGCCCTTAAGCTCTCCTGCCGTCCCATGGAAGGAGAGCGACGATGAACGAGGCCCTGTCCCCCGGCGCATTGCGACAGAAGGTTCTGCTCGGATCTGTCCTGTACATGACCGGCGCGATGGTGGGGGTAGCCCGGATGGACGGCGCGATCCCCGCGCTGGCGGTTCCGGCTTTTGCCGCCCTTGCCTGCTTCTGTGTGATCGGGCCGGTTCCGTGCCGGGCACCTGTCTCATTGAGAACCGCATTCTCACTTTCGCCGCGATGCCCCTCTCGAAGCCATGAACGGTGTTGAATATACTGTGAAAATCACGATTGGGCCTTGAAATATGACCATCCTCATCCCCATATTGAGAATGACGTGGCCCGGTCGGAAACACTGCCCCGAGCGGTGTCACAGGAAAAAAACCGAATTAATTTTCGGTGATGTGATCAGGATCACGGGAACCACTTCCGTTTCCGTACACTTTCAGGAGTAGAGAACGACGCGACCAGGCGGAGTACAGAGTTATGAAAAGTCCGATGAAATCAGTCCTGTTTGTCCCAGCCGTGCTGGCCCTGTTCGCCGTGGCGACACCGGCCATGGCCATCGACCAGACGCGCAGCGGGTATAACACGCTTCTCGCTCAGTCATCGACGGGCGAGCACGCGAAGGTTCCGGCCAGCTATCGCATCACGCTCGACCGCACACGCAAGCCCGGTGCCGTCGAGGGCGCAAACCGCTATTTCGGCGGCAAGATCCGTACGCTCATCATCGACGGTCGCCCCGTGCGTCTGTCCGAACGCGATATCATCGAGAATATCCGCTCGGGCCGCTTTGTCCCTGTCTATACCGAGACCGGCACACGCCTGTCCCGCGAGGACTGGATCGCCAGCCTGCCATACTGGCTCGGCGAGGCTACCCATGACAATGCGGGGCAGTAAGGCGCGCCTGTTCTCTGCGGCTTCACATCCTGTCCCGATGCCGTGAGCGTGCTGGCGCTGCGGCCCTTGCGTCCTCCATATCGGTACAGCAATCCACGGAGGACACCATGACCGCTCCCGTCACCCGCCGCCTGATTCTCGCCGCGACCCTTGCCGTCGCCGCGACCGCCTCTCTTCCTGCCCTTGCAGGCAAGCCCCCCGTCTTTACGAAGAACGGTGCCGCTGCCTCCGGCTATGATGTCGTCGCTTATTTTACCGAGGGCCATCCCGTCTCCGGCTCCGCCGACCATACCGCCGAATACGAGGGCGCGACCTGGCGCTTCTCCTCCGCCGCCAACCGCGACGCCTTCATCGCTGACCCCGCGAAATATGCCCCTCAATACGGCGGCTACTGCGCCTATGCCGTTTCTCAGGGCTATACCGCCGGCACGGTCCCCGAAGCCTGGAGGATCGTGGACGACAAGCTCTACCTGAACTACTCCAAAGGCGTTCAGAAACGCTGGGAAGCCAACCGGTCCGCCTTCATCATCGACGCCGATTCCAACTGGCCGAAGGTGCTGAAGTAAAGCGGCGGAATACCGGTCCGCAATCCCTGTCAGACACCCCTTGCCGCCACCCTCAAGCGAGCGCGGGCCTCGATCACGTCGAGCCTGTCGAGCAACGCTTGAGGGTTCTTCACGTCGTGGTCGAGCAACGGCCTGACCCTGGCATTGATCGTGTCGAAAGGCCTGTCGATTTTGCGGGCATCCCGTTCGATGCCGATCCTGATCCGGCTCAATTCAAAGGCGAACTGCATCGCCTGGGAACTGGACATCCATCCGCTTTTTTCCCTCTCCGGCATCATGTCCTCCCCGTTTGCTACCCTGACGAGTAAAACGATTACCATAGAGCACTCTGAATTCTATCTGAATCAGGAGTATCACCATTCACACACGTCTTGGTGTGAATGGTGATTCGTATGAAATTCAGTGTGCTCTAGCGGTGCAAGATCAATCCGGGTGCAGTTCGCCGCCGCCGCCACCACCCCGCACGATCCCTCCGTCTCATATCCGACCCCGCAACTCCTTCCCGAAAGCCCCCCATGCTCCCCTTCTTCCGTCCGTCCGAGCGCAAGTCCTCCGCCGCATCCGTCGCCACGTTCCATCCCACGGGCCGCCCTGCCTGGACCCCCCGCGACCTCGCGGCGCTGACCCGGCAGTCCTACATCCGCAACGCCATCGCCCATCGCTGTGTGCGTCTGCTGGCCCAGTCCGCCGCCACCATCCCCCTGACCGTCACGGTCGCGCACAGGCCGCAGGAGGCCCACCCCCTCGCCGCGCTCCTTGCCCGTCCGAACCCGGCACAGGACCGCTGCGCCCTGCTGGAGACTCTCTACGGCCACCTGCAAATCGCCGGAAACGCCTATCTGGAGGCTGTCTCCGCCCCCGGCGACCCCGCCGCTCCACCGCGCGAGCTTCATGTCCTGCGTCCTGATCGGATGCGTGTCATCCCCGGCAAGGGCGGCTGGCCCGAGGGCTACGAGTACCGCGTCGGCTCCCGCGCCCATCGCTTCGCGCAGGACGACACCGCCCCGCCCATCCTGCACCTGAAGACCTTTCACCCTCTCGACGATCATTACGGCCTGTCCCCTCTGGAGGCCGCTGCCGTGCCTGTCGATATTCACAACGCCGCCAGCCGCTGGAACAAGGCCCTGCTGGACAATGCCGCCCGTCCTTCCGGTGCGATGGTCTACGACGCCCCCGACGGCATGGGCCTGTCCGACGTTCAGTTCGCCCGCATCCGGGAACAGCTCGAATCCCGTCATCAGGGTGCGCCCAATGCGGGCCGCCCGATCATTCTGGAGGGCGGTCTCGACTGGAAACCCATGAGTTTCTCGCCCCTCGAAATGGAGTTCCTCAAGGCCAAGGATTCCGCCGCCAGAGAGATCGCGCTGGCCTTCGGCATTCCGCCGATGCTGCTGGGCCTGCCGGGAGACGCCACCTACGCCAACTACGCCGAGGCCAACCGCGCCTTCCACACCCAGACCGTCCTGCCCATGGTCCGCAAGACGACGAGCGCCCTGACCCACTGGCTCGCCCCGCGCTTCGGCGAGGGGGTGGCCATTGAAGCGCAGTCCCCGCAGGAAGAACAATAGACTTCCTCTCCCCTCGAGAGAGGGCGGGGTGCCCTGCAAGGGTCAGGGCGCGATGGTTCAATCAGAACCGCCCTTCTGCCCCCTCTCGCCCCGTTTCTCGAAGACTGACCTCCGATGTCATTCCCGCGAACGCGGGAATCTCCGGCATTGCGTAGCAAATACCGGAAGCCAGAACCCGCGCAATCCGGGCCTTCCAGCAGGAGGGCCTGAGTGATGGGGTGGTTAGAGCGTATCGTCAAAAACTGGCGTCCCGGCACCCGGATCAATTTTGCATCTAGGCGATGGATTCACGGGATAGGTTTGATTCTTTGCTTCATGTTCGTTCCCGCACACCAAGCGCCCAAAGCTGGTCTTGCCTCCTTTGGGTGTGTAGGTGCCTGTAAGGCTGTAGTGGCTGCGTTGATCCCTACTTAATGAAGGCCCGTCGCCGTTGGGAGTGCAAGGGGTGCCGTAAGCAGTTCTCCACCACCAGCGGCACGATCTTCGCCCCGCTTGCCCCGTTTCTCGAAGACTGACCTCCGGTGTCATTCCCGCGAATGCGGGAATCTCCCTCAGCGGCTTCGGATGCGCTCTTTCGGGGGCATGACAGCGGGGCGGGCAATCAAACCCCCGGCAATCCCACCGCCCGGCGTCCCTCATCCGTCTTCAGCGAGAAATCCCCGCCGTCATAGTCCCGCGCCGCATCGGTACACAGCCACAGCATCGCCTGCGCCACCCATTCGGGCGGAATATGCGCGTCCCAGTCCATGCCGCTCACCCGGTTGATCCCCGATCCCCGGATCGCGACCTGCATGTCCGTGGCCACTGTCCCCGGCGACAGCCCGACTACCCGGATGCCCTCCGCTCCCCATTCCAGATGCCCCGCGCGGGTCAGTTGCAGCACTCCGGCCTTCGACGCGCAGTAATGCGCCCAGCCCTCCAGCACCCCCGTCGCCGCCCCCGAGGACACATTGATGACCACGCCCCCGCCGTCTTTCAGCGCCGCATGGGCTGCCCGCATCCCGTGATACACTCCTTTCAGATTCACATCGACCGCCGCCCCCCAGGCCTCCGGGTCACTCTCGGCCAGCATCGAGATCGGCAAAATCGTCCCCGCATTATTCACCAGCACGTCCAGCCCCCCGAACGCCTCGACCGCCACGTCCACCGCCGCCGCGACCGATCCGTAATCGGCCACGTCGCAGACCACTGCCCGCGCCCGGTCGCCGATCTCCTCGGCGATCGCCCCGATCTCGTCCGGGGACCGTGCCGCCAGCACCACGTTCGCTCCGGCCTCCGCGAAGGCCCGCGCCCCCGCCGCGCCGATCCCCCGGCTTGCCCCGGTCATCAGCACCGTCTTCCCGTTCATGGTCATCCCCGTCTTCTCCTCGCGTCGCTCCGTTACCGCCCGACCATCCGGCCTCGCCCCGGCGCGGTCAAGGCCGACCGCCTTCCCGCGATCCTGCCCCGCTCCGTATTCCTGCACAGGTTGTGAAGCGCGCACTTCGCGTCGAAAACACCGCAATGCCGTTGCAAATCCCCGTGCCAGTAACCATGTTGTCGCAGCAGGTGCCCCGGTTTGTCCCGGCGGCGCACGAATGATTATGGAGAGACGACATGAGCATGGTATCCACACTGGCTAAAGTTGCAGCGGGCGCGATGGTCGCGCGCGGCGTCGGCAAGATGATGGGCGGCGGCGGCGGAGCCGGTGGTGGCCTCGGCGGAATGCTGGGCGGAATGCTCGGTGGTCAGGGCGGAGCCGGTGGACTGGGCGGAATGCTCGGCGGCGGACAGGGCGGCGCACAGGGCGGCCTCGGCGGAATGCTGGGCGGAATGCTCGGCGGCGGCCAGCAGCAGTCCGGCGGCATGGGCGGCGCGGGAGCGGGCGGTCTGGGCGGAATGCTCGGCGGTATGCTTTCCGGTCAGGGCCAGCAGGGCGGCGCTGCCGGTGGCATCGGCGGTCTTCTCGAAAGCCTCGGCGGTGGCGGCGCTCCCGCTCAGGGACAGGCCCAGCCTCCTGCGAGCGGTTCCCTTGGCGGCGTTCTCAACTCCGCCTTCGAGAATTTCGGTGAACCCGAACAGGCCCCGTCCCCCGCACAGGAAGACATGGCAAAGCTGTTCCTGCGCGCGATGATCGGCGCGGCCAAGGCCGACGGCCAGATCGATGCCGAGGAAAAGCAGAAAATCCTCGGCGAACTCGGCGATGTCTCGGCGGATGAAGCCGCGTTCGTCCAGCAGGAACTCGCCGCCCCCCTCGACGTGGACGCCCTCGTCCGCGACGTGCCGAAGGGATCGGAGCAGCAGGTTTACCTGATGTCTCTCATGGGCATCAATCTCGATAACGCCGCAGAGGCCCGCTACCTCGACGCCCTCGCCAAGGGCATGGGCATCGCCCCCGAGGTCGCCAACGCCATCCACGACAAACTCGGCGCGCCGAAGCTTTATACCTGAAGCTGGCCCTTCCCCGATCCATGGGGGAAGCTGCATCTTTTCCCTCTCCCGCGCGCGGGGGAGGGCCGGGGAGAGGGTTCGTCAGATTTCAGAGAAACCTTTCCCCGAAACCGCCCTCTACGCGCCCGTCAAAACCCTCCTTGAAGGGCAGGGCTACACGGTCAAGGGCGAGATCGGCCCTGCCGATGTGGTCGGGGTCCGCGCGGGTGACCCGCCCGTCATCGTGGAACTCAAGACCGGCTTTTCCCTCTCGCTGATCCATCAGGCCATTGCCCGCCAGACGATCACCGATGCCGTCTACGTCGCTGTCCCGCGCAAGCCGGGCCGCGCCGCATGGACCGCGCTTAAGAACAACACGACTCTCTGCCGCCGCCTCGGTCTGGGCCTCATCACTGTCCGGCTTGAGGATGGTCACACCGAAATCCTCTGCGACCCCGCCCCCTATCGCCCCCGACAGAACGCGCGGCGCAAGACCCGCCTCCTGCGTGAGTTTGCCAGGCTGGAGGGTGACCCCAACGAGGGCGGTTCCACCCGCCGCCACCTCGTCACCGCCTATCGTCAGGACGCCATCCGCATCGCCCTCCATCTCGCCGAGCACGGCCCCGCAAAGGCCAGCGAGGTCGCGCGGGCCACCGGCGTCGCCAAGGCCCGCACCATCATGGCGGATGATCATTACGGTTGGTTTTCGCGTGTGGAGCGCGGCATTTATACCCTGACAGAAACCGGCAGGGCGCAAAACAGCTTCAGGTCGTGAAGTGACGCCGATGTCCATTTTCGGCTTGCGAACAGTCTTCGATACGCGGAAATATCGCGCGAGTGTCCGGTACATCGGGATGCGGTGTCGCCCATAGCGCAGACCGATGTGCCGAACACTCTGAAATCCCTCACCCCGACTTTTTCACGAACTGTGTCAGGATCACGATGGTCTGACCGTTCACCTTGCCCTCGATCTGCCCCGGATTATCCGGCACCGGCGAGATGCCCCGCACCGCCGTCCCGCGCTTGGCCGTAAAGCCTGTCCCCTTCACGTTCAGGTCTTTCGTCAGCGTCACGGTATCCCCCGCTGCCAGCCGCGCGCCATGGGCATCCACATGCCCGGTATCCTCCTCCTCGACCGGCATCCCGGCCACGGCCAGCGCCATCGTCTCTTCATCCAGATAGGCCACGTCGAGCAAATCCTGCCCCCACGCTCCCTCCACCCGGTGCAGCATCCGCCAGGCCAGCGCCTTCACCGGAGCAACCTCGCTCCACACGGCGTCCCCGAGCAGCCGCCATCCCGGCCC
>CAKZUT010000227.1 GCA_937922185.1 uncultured Neomegalonema sp. | reverse complement strand
TGCGTCCTGTGATCGAGGCTTTGCGCGCCAGGGGTGGCACCTACATCTCGGCGCAGTTCACGCTGGTTCCCGGCCCCGACGGAGAGCCGCTGATCGCGCCGCATCTCAGGATGCTGCGTCCCTTTCTCGGCAAGGGCGATTTCGCTCCCGCTGCATGGGGGCACGAGTTGGTGGATGATCTCGCCCCCGCCGATTACACGGTGGAGAAGGTCAATTACTCGGCATTCTTCCAGACGCGGCTGGAATATATCCTGAATGCACTGGAGATCGACTGGCTGATCGTGGGAGGCATCGTCACCAATGGCGGCGTGGCCAGCACGGTAAGGGACGCGCATCTGCGGAATATCCATACGATCCTGCTGTCCGATGGATGCGCCGCCTTCAAACCGGAGGTCCATGAAGCGACCCTCGTATCGCTCGGGTCGGTCTCACACCGGATGACGACCGCTGAGGCGATATCGGCACTGGAGGGGACGGCATGAGTCTGCGCGCGCTGATAGAGGCCCCCGAAATCCTGATGGCCCCCGGCGTCTGCGACGCCCTGACAGCCGCCGCCGCCCAGGCCGCCGGGTTCGGGGCGGTCTATCTGTCGGGGGCCGCTGTCTCGTACACCAGACTGGGGCGGCCCGATATCGGCCTCACCACAATGTCGGAGATGGCCGAGACCATGGCGCTGATCCGGGATCGCATCGCCCTGCCGGTCATCATCGATGCCGATACGGGTTTCGGCAATGCTCTGAATGCCGAGCGGACCATGCGCGTCTATGAACGCGCGGGGGCCAATGCCTTGCAGGTGGAGGACCAGAGCTATCCCAAACGCTGCGGTCATCTGTCTGACAAGACGTTGATCCCGGCAAGCGAGATGGCGGGCAAGATCGCCGCCATGGCCGATGTCCGGGCGAGTTCGGAAACACTCATCATCGCGCGCACCGATGCGATTGCCGTGGAGGGCTATGACGCCGCTGTCGAGCGGGCGGAGCGGTATGCGGAAGCAGGGGCCGATATGCTGTTCATCGAGGCTCCGCGCTCCCGCGAGGAACTGGCCGGGGTGGCCACGCATTTCGCGGGACGGATGCCGCTGCTGGCGAATATGGTGGAAGGGGGCCGGACACCGGCGACAGGTGCGGAGGATTTGCAGGCGCTCGGCTATGCGCTGGTGATCTTTCCCGGCGGCATCGTCCGGGCCATGCTCAAGACGATGGAGGCGTATTATGCCAGCCTCCGGGCCACCGGTGCCAACACCGCTTTTGCAGACCGGATGCACGATTTTCCCGGTCTGAACGAGCGCCTGGGCACCGATCTTCTGCTGGCACGCGGCAAGGCGTTCGGGGGCGAGCTGTGAGCGTTCGTCCACCTCCGCCCGACGGCTTTGCCTTCACCTGCGATACACTCATCATCGGGGCCGGTGCTGGGGGGCTGGTTTCCGCCCTCGCCGCAAGCGAGAACAATGAAGACATCGTCATTCTGGAGGCCGACGCCGCGCCTTCCGGCTCCACGGCGCTCTCCGCCGGGCTGATCCCGGCACCCGGAACAGCGGCGCAGAAAGCTGCCGGGATCGAGGATGATGCCGATATCTTTGCCGCTGATATCATGGCCAAGGCGAAGGGCGAAAACGACCCGGACCTCGTGACCACGCTGGCGGAAGGGGCAGGAGCGGTCATCGACTGGCTGGCGGACAGCCATGGCCTGCCCTTCTCGGTCGTGGACGATTTCGACTATCCCGGCCATTCCCGACGCCGGATGCACGGGCTTCCCACACGGTCGGGCCGCGAGTTGATCGACCGGCTTCGCAATACGGTAGAGGATCGCGGCATCCCGATCATCACCCGATGCCGTGCCGAGACGCTGTTCGCGGATGAGGCGGGACGCATTCACGGGGTCGAGACCCTTCGGCCTGACGGCACGCGCGACGCCATGGGCTGTAACCGGCTTATCCTCGCCTGTAACGGCTTCGGCGGCAACAAGGCCATGGTACGGGAACACATGCCGACCATCAGCGATGCGCTTTATTTCGGTCATGACGGCAACCGGGGTGATGCGGTGCGCTGGGGGGAGGCCCTGGGGGCGGCGACCCGGCATCTGGGCGCGTTTCAGGGTCATGGCAATGTCGCCCATCCCCACGGCATCCTGATAACCTGGGCGACGATCATGGAAGGGGGCATTCAGGTCAATGCCGCAGGAAGCCGGTTCCATGACGAAAGCGCAGGCTATTCGGAAGCCGCCGCCATGGTGCTGGCCCAACCGAACGGGATCGCATGGGCGATCTACGACACACGGATTGCCGGGATCGCACGGCAATTCGCCGATTTCCGCGAGGCCGAGGCGCAGGGAGCCGTCATCACTGCCGACAGTGTGGTGGCACTGGCGGAGGCGACCGGCCTGCCCGATACCACGCTTGGCGATACGCTGGAGAACCTGCATGAAGCCTGTCCGTTCGGACGGCGTTTCGATCCGGCCAAGCGCCTTGCCCCGCCCTATGCGGCCACCCGCGTCACCGGCGCATTGTTCCATACGCAGGGTGGATTGGAGGTCGATGGCGATGCGCGGGTACGGCGGATAGATAGCGGGACATTGCCCAATCTCTTCGCAGTGGGCGGGGCGGCCTGCGGCGTTTCAGGATCGGGGGATGCGGGATACCTGTCCGGCAACGGGCTGGTGAGTGCGGTTGTTCTCGGATATCAGGCGGGTCGGTCTGTTCCCGGCTGAGCGCCCGTGGATCATTCTCCGGCGCGGAGAAGCAGAATGCCGCTCGCGACGATAATCGCCGCCCCGGCATAAACCGGCCAACCCGGTATCGTGCCCCAGACGAGCCAGCCCATCAGACTCGCCCAGAGCAGGGCCGTGTAGTCGAGCGGCGCGACGAGGCTGGCCGGGGCCATACGGAATGCCTGCGTGACGAATGCGGCGGCCCCGGTTCCCGTCACCGCCATGAACGATAGCAACCCGATATCGGTGCCATGCATGACCGGCCAGTCACCCGACAGGCTGACCATCCCGAACAGGGCGGAGAAGGCGGTGGTATGGAACGCCATTGTCCACGGGCTGTCCCGCGTGTCGATCCATCGGGCGCTCAGCATGATGAGGGCGTAGAGAAAGGCCGCGAACAGGGCATCGAGCGACTCAGGGCGAAACGTCGATATGCCGGGACGCACCACGACGAGAACGCCGGAAAAGCCCAGCAAAATGCTGATCCAGCGCCGCGTTCCCACCGCTTCGCGCAGGAACAATGCGGCCAGTACGGCGACGATGATCGGGGCCGTGAAAAGCAGCGATGTCGCCTCCGCCAGCGACAGGCTCCGCATCGAGCTGTAGAATGCGAAAGTCGCCACGAGAATGAGCAGGCCGCGCAAGGCATGAATGCCGATCCGATGTGACCGGAAGCCCTGAAAACCATCGAACGTCATGACCAGCACGGCAACCATGGGCAGAGCGAGCAGGCTGCGCGCGAAGGCGATCTGCACCGGATCATAGCGTGCGACCAGCCACTTTCCCGCCGTGTCATTGAGCACGAACATCAGAACGCCACTACACATCAGCAGGATAGCATAAGCGTGTCGCGCGTCAGGCGCGCGCGCGGGGTTAGTCAAAATCAGTGATGACCGTGATCCCGGCCCTTTCGTATCGGTCGAAATGCGCGAGGGCGTCGATGGATTGCTCCAGCGATATCGTTTCATGGATCAGGCGATCCGGGGCCAGTGCGCCTGTTGCGATGAGCGCCATCATGTCGGGATAGCGATGCGCCTGCATCCCATGGCTACCGATGATTTCAAGCTCATGGCCCATGACGAGATCCATCGGGATCGGCGGAGCACTGTCATCGCCAAGCATCCAGCCAAGCTGGATATGGCGGCCCCTTTTTCGCAGGGAACGCACGGAATTCGTACAGGTTTCCGGGATGCCCAGCGCATCGACAGAGAGATGCGCGCCGCCCTGCGTCGCTTCACGCACATCCCCGACCACATCCGTATCACCCGCCCTGACGACGACCTCCGCGCCCAGTTCCCGCGCCCGCTCCAGGCTACGGTCGGTGACATCGACGGCCACGACCCGCGCGCCCATGGCTCTGGCGATCATGATTACGGACAGGCCCACACCGCCGCATCCATGCACGGCAAGCCATTGGCCCGGCTGCACACGGCCCTGATCGACCACACCACGATATGCCGTGACGAAGCGACAGCCCAGACTGGCGGCGGTGGCAAAATCCATACTGTCGGGAAGACCGACGAGGTTGAGATCGGCCTGCCCGACCGCCACGTACTGCGCGAAGGAACCCCAATGGGTGAAACCGGGCTGAAACTGATCGTCGCAGACCTGCTGGTTCCCGCTGTCGCATTGCGGGCAGGAGCCGCAACCGCCGACGAAAGGCACCGTCACCCGATCACCGGGTTTCCAGCGCCGCACATCACGCCCCGTCGCCTCAATGATCCCGGCGAGTTCATGGCCCGGCACATGGGGAAGGCGCACCGTGGAATCATGACCACCCCAGGCATGCCAATCACTACGGCAGACGCCCGATGCCATGACACGGATGACAACGCCGGTCTGGTCGGGGGTCGGATCGGGGACGGTGCTGAGCGCAGGGCGTTCTCCGAAGGCTTCGTAGAGGACGGCTTTCATGGGGCGTTTTCCTGTGGCGCGGGGGCGTTCTGTGCCTTTGGCGGACGAACGAATTTCGGACGCCAGATCCCCAGCACGACATTGGCGACCGACAGCGCCATGACGATCCAGAGGGTCATCCATTCATGGCGCATTGCCGAATCCAGCACGGCCCGCTCCATCGCCCCACTCTCGATCTTGCGCGCAAGAACGGCGGCATGGTCGGCCTTGGCCCCCACCACCGTGAGGACACCCTTGAACATCAGCAGCCCCATAGCGGCCTTCGCCCAAGCCCAGCCCTTGTCCATGAACGGGGTATGGAATGCCATAGCGAGAAGACCCGAAACCAGCGCCACGGCGAGGGACGGGATAAGGATATAATCGCTGACCAGAGCGATGGAATCCCGCAAATCCGAATAGGCTGCGGCGTTATCCTGCGGTGCGGAAACGAGCAGGATCATGTAGCAGGCAAGCCCGCCGATCAGTCCGGCAGCGGACAGCGAATGCAGGATTTTCAGGACGACACGCAGGCTCGGCATGATTCGGCACTCCGTTATGCTCAGACCGTAGCAACCCTGCCCACCATCGCCATCCGCAATTTTGCTATGGGCAGATTTGACCGGGAGAACAGATGTGGTATGTTCGAGCTATGGATAAACCTAGGCCACCCTCGCACCCTGTTGTCGTCGATTCTTCGGCGGATTGGCCCAATACGGTTCGATCTCGCGAAGAACTGGATTCTTCATTGGAGGCGGGTCTGGCCTCCGGTCGTTCGGACATGACGTGGGACGAGATCATCGACGAAGCGAAGCGCGAACTGGACAATGAGTAAGGTTCGTTTCTCACGTCTTGCTCAATTCGATCTCAAGGAAATCTACAAATACGGCTCTCGACGGTGGGGGCCCGATCAGGCCGAGCAATACGACCGGGACTTGAGGTCGTCGGCAACGACCGTGTCACTCTTTCCCAATCTCGGACGAAGCTATTCCACAAAGAACGGGCAGGATTTCAGGCGGTATAATTCAGGCCGTCATGTGATCTTTTACCGGGACGAAGACGATGGCATCTTCATCATTCGCCTCCTTCATGACCGGATGGACTTCGACAGACATCTTTGAAGGCGCCGGCTCTCACGAAAATGAACATCGGGACCATGATGCCGCGTTGCGCGCGGTGACGGGACGGGGCAAAAGAGTGGGATGATCGCAGAACTCGGACATTTCGCGCTGATCCTCGCCTTTGCGGTGGCTCTGGCGCAATCGACCATCCCGCTCTGGGGCGCGCATAAGGGCTATGCCGAGCCGATGCGTTTCGCGGAAACCGCAGCACTCATGAGCTTTTTGCTCATCGGCTTTTCCTTCGCGGCGCTGACCTATGCCTTTGTAAACTCGGATTTCTCGCTGCGGGTGGTCTATGCCAACTCGCACAGCGACAAGCCATATCTGTTCAAGATCGCCGGGGTCTGGGGCAATCACGAGGGATCGATGCTGCTCTGGGTACTGATCCTCGCGCTTTACGGGGCGATGGTGGCGGCGTTCGGACGCAATATTCCTCCGGGCCTGCGCGCGCGGACTCTGGCGGTGCAGGCGATGGTGGCGGTGGCCTTTCTCGCCTTTATCCTGTTCACCTCCAACCCGTTCGACCGGATGGACCCGGTGCCCGTGGACGGCACAGGTCTCAATCCGCTGTTGCAGGACTGGGCGCTCGCGGCGCATCCGCCATTCCTCTATCTCGGCTATGTTGGCCTTTCGATGCCTTTCAGCTTTGCTATCGCCGCCCTGATAGAGGGGCGGGTGGATGCCGCGTGGGCGCGATGGGTGCGGCCCTGGACACTGTTGGCGTGGTCGGCTCTGACGGTGGGGATCGCTCTGGGAAGCTACTGGGCCTATTACGAACTCGGCTGGGGTGGCTGGTGGTTCTGGGATCCCGTGGAGAATGCCAGCTTCATGCCGTGGCTGGTGGCCGCAGCCCTGCTGCACTCGGCGGTCGTAGTCGAGAAAAGATCGACCCTGAAAAGCTGGACGATCCTTCTGGCGATCATCGCCTTTTCGCTGAGCCTGCTGGGCACGTTCATCGTGCGTTCGGGCCTGCTGACCAGTGTTCATGCCTTTGCCTCGGACCCGACACGCGGGGTGTTCATCCTCGCGATTCTGGTGATTGCGACAGGGGGCGGGCTGGCGCTTTACGCATGGCGCGCACCGCAGATGGAACCTGAAGGCGTTTTCGCGCCGGTCAGCCGCGAGAGTGGCCTGATCCTCAACAACCTGTTCCTGTCTGTTTCGGCGGCAGTGGTGTTTCTCGGGACGCTCGGGCCGCTGTTCATCGAGGCCTTCACGGGCGATCAGATGAGCTTCGGAGCGGATTTCTTCAACCTCGCCTTCACGCCGCTGATGATCATGTTGCTGATCGCGATGCCTGTCGGGGCCGCGATGCCGTGGAAACGGGGTGACCTGCCCAGGGTCATGAAAAAGCTGTGGACGGCTGCCGCGCTGTCGTTCCTCGTCGGGTCGATCTTCGCGATGTGGCGCAGCGGCGGGCCTTTGCTGGCACCGCTCGGCATCGCGCTGGCATTCTGGGCAATCTTCGGCGTGATCGTCGATCTGGCGGAGCGTGTGAAGCTGGGTCGCGCCCCCGCCGGGGAAACGATGCGGCGTCTGGTCAATCTGCCCCGTTCGGCATGGGGGCAGGCGCTGGCGCATATGGGCATGGGTATCACCGCGTTCGGCATTGTGGGCATCACGGCATGGGAGAGCGAGGATATCCGAGCCGCGAAGATCGGCGAGATGATCCCGCTGGCGGGGTATGAAATCCGTTTCGACGGTGTGGAACGCTCGAAGGGACCGAATTACATCATTGACGGCGGGATGTTCACGGTGTTCCGGGACGGCGAGGAAATCGCCAATCTTGTCTCCGAAAAGCGGTTCTATACGGTTCAGCGAACCCAGACGACGGAAGCGGCGATCCGGGCCAGCCTGATTGAGGACATCTACATCGTGCTCGGCGATAAACAGGATGACGGAGGCTGGGCCGTGCGGTCCTATGTGAAGCCTTTCGCGAACTGGATATGGCTGGGGGCCTTCATCATGACGCTCGGCGGATTGCTGAGCCTGACCGACCGGCGACACCGCGTCGGCGCACCGAACCGGGCAAAACCGGCCATGGTGCCTGCGGAATGAGGAGGGGTACACGCGCATTTGCGGGAATGGCGATCATGCTGGCCATGGCCTCGCCCGCCCATGCCGTCGAGCCGTCGGAAATCCTGTCTGATCCGGCGCTCGAATCCCGCGCGCGTGACCTCTCAAAGGGATTGCGATGTCTCGTCTGCCGCAATCAGAGCATCGACGACTCGGATGCGGAACTGGCGAAAGACCTGCGTGTCCTCGTTCGCGAGCGGCTGGTGGCGGGAGATACGGACGCCGAAATCCTCGATTATGTCCGTTCGCGCTACGGTGATTACGTGCTGCTCAAGCCGCCGCTCAACCCCGCGACCGCGCTGCTTTGGTTCGCAGGGCCGATCCTGCTGATCGGTGGAGGGATCGTGGTGTGGCGACAGATAGCCCGCCGTCCGGCGACACCGTCGGTGGCAGCACCGCTGACAGAATCGGAACGGGCACGTTTGCAGGATATGGGCATCGATGCGAAGGGCGACAGGCAGGCGTGAACCGCTCCGTCACTTTTCTTGCATATCATCGCGGCCATGAAGATATGGATGCCCCTCATCGTCGCCCTTCTGACCGGCACCCCGACCATCGCGTCCGAGCGCGCCATGGAGGTCGTGAACTGCTGGGATGCGGAACGCGGTATCGTCCAGCCTGTCCGCCGCAAGCGATGTACGGGCCGGGAAGTCACCTCCGCCGAGGCCGCGCGGCTGAAGACCGAATATGATCTCAATCGCCGCCGCACCCTCGTCCGGGGCGATACGATTCGCCGGGCCGAGAATGCCCGGCCTGTGCGGTTTCACAGCGCAGGGGCGGGCTTCGCGATCAATAAGAGCGGTACGATTCTGACCAGCGCGCATGTGGTTCAACCCTGCCATGCCGTGGAATTGCGCGTTCCGAATTCCGTGCGCCGCCTGCCGGTGCGTATCCGCGCCATAGACGAGAAGAATGATCTCGCGTTGCTGGATACGGGTTATCGCACCCGCTACTATCTGCGCTTCGCGCCCCACCTGCCGCCCGAAGGCGAGCCGGTGGCGGTGATCGGCTATCCGCTGGAAGGCCGGATTCGCCTGAAACCACGCCTGACCCCCGCCAATGTCAGCTATGAGCTGAGCGATCCGCGCAAACGCGGCCTTCTGGGCGTGATCGGCGATGTGCGGAGGGGTCATTCGGGCGGGCCGGTCCTTGACAGCAAGGGGCGCGTGATCGGGGTTCTGAAGGCCAAGATCGACTCGGTCGCAGCCAGCCGACTGACCGGAGAGATCTTCAAGCATCTCGCCGTCGTCACCGAGGCGAGGGCCGTCGCCGGATTTCTGGAACGTGCGAAGACGCGCCATGGCATCGATGGCACAAAGGGCCGCGAACGTACTGAACGGGGCCTGTATGCGATCGGGACGGCGGCGACAGTGCGGCTGGATTGCCTGCGGCGGACCTGACCGGACCTTTGCACGAAAGCGGCTCTCGACGGTTCGAGGGCACCCCTGCTATGTCCCGGCATCGCAACGGCGACCGGAACAGGGCATGACGGGCAGAATACCCTCCAGAATGATGGCGATCGCGATATGCGGCGCAGGGATCGGCGGGCTGGCCAGTGCGCTGCTGCTCGCACGGCAGGGCCATGCCGTCACGCTGTTCGAGCGGTTCGAGACACCGCAGCCGGTGGGATCGGGCTTCATGCTGCAACCGACGGGCATGGCCGTGCTTGAGGCGCTGGGTCTGGCCGATGCCATTGCGGAGCGCGGAGCATGGGTGGATCGCCTGTTCGGACGGTCCGAGCCGAAAGGTGCCGTGGTACTCGATGTGCGGTATGCGGCGCTGGACCCGGCCTATCGCGGTCTGGCCGTCCAGCGTGCGGCGCTGTTCGATCTGCTCTACGAGACAGTGAAGCGCGAGGCGGTCATGCTGCGCCCCGGTATGATCGTGACCGGAGCCTCGAAAGGGACGCTGACCTTTGCGGATTATGCGCCGACCGGCCCGTTTGATCTGATCGTGGATGCACTGGGTACCGGATCGGCCCTGAGCGGACAGTACCCGGCGCGCGCCCTGCCCTATGGTGCCTTATGGGCGACGCTCGACTGGCCGGAAGACGGGCCGTTCTCTCCCCATGCGCTGGAACAGCGTTACCACATGGCCTCCCGAATGGCGGGTGTCCTGCCCGTCGGAAGCGTCACGGCAGGAGCATCGGAAAAGGCGACCTTTTTCTGGAGCCTGCCCCATGCCGCGCGGGAGGATTGGCGAAACAGACCGCTGGATCAGTGGAAGGACGAGGTACGGACGCTCTGGCCCGATACGGCGATCCTGCTGGACGGGATCGACAGCCACGATGCGATGACCTGGGCGGCCTATCGCCATCGCACACTCGTGCGGCCCTTCGGGAACGGCATCGTGCATATCGGCGACAGCTATCACGCCACAAGTCCACAACTCGGGCAGGGAGCGAATATGGCCCTGCTGGATGCCTTTGCGCTGGCACGGGCTGTCGAGACCGAGGGGAAGGCCGAGATCGGGGCGACTTATGCCCAGTTGCGGCAGGGCCATGTGCGGCTGTTCCAGACCATGAGCAGGCTGTTCACGCCGGTCTATCAGTCCGACAGCCGTGCTCTGCCGATCCTGCGTGACCGGATTGCAGGGCCTCTCTCGACATGCTGGCCCGCGCCGACACTGCTCGCCGCGCTGGTGGCGGGAACGATGGGACGACCCCTCGCCCGGCTCGGACTCGATGCCTACCGGGTCGGAAAGGTCAGGCCCGTAGCCCGCTCGTAGACATCGAGCGTCTCGGTCTGCATCCGGGCCGTCGAGAAATGACGCTCTATCCGCAGGCGCGACAGCTTGCCGATGCGTTCGCGAATGGTATCATCCAGTTCGAGAAAGGCGTCCATTGCATCGGCCAGTTTCGCCGCATTGCCCGGTTCGACAAGAGCGCCGGTGATGCCGTCATCCACGGTTTCGCGCGCCCCGCCATGATCGGTGGCGATAACGGGGCGTCCCATAGCCTGAGCCTCGACGGCCACGCGCCCGAAAGCCTCGGG
>CAKZUT010000226.1 GCA_937922185.1 uncultured Neomegalonema sp. | reverse complement strand
CGCCCGCTATACCGCCGCCGAGGCCGCGCGCGCCTATGACCCGCTGTTCGCGCCCCTCGATGCGGGGCTGTTCGGCAAGGCCGGGAAGGCCGGGCTTTCCGGTTTCTCAAAGGGGTTCAGGGCCGCCCGTCGCGGTCTGATGACCTGATCCCATCACCCCCAGTTTGCCTTGCGCTTCTCGAAGAACGCGGCGATCCCCTCGCGGGCATCCGCCGTTTCCCAGGTATCGGCCAATCGCTGTACCGTGTCGTCGATGACCGCATCGTCGATCACCGGTCCGAGCCTGCGCGCCAGTGCTTTCGAGGCGGCGACGGCGGCGGGGGAGGCCGCGAGATAGGGAGCGATCTCCCGCTCGACCGCCGCGTCCAGCGCCTCGGGGATGACCGCCCGCGCCAGCAACCCCAGTTCCTTCGCCTCCGCCGCCTCGAACAGGCGCGATGACATGAAGACCCGCCGCGCCCGCGCCTCGCCCATCCGGGCGATGACATATGGCCCGATAGTCGCCGGGATCAGCCCCAGCCGCGTCTCCGTCAGCCCGAATTTCGCGCCTTCGACGCTCAGCGCCACGTCGCAGACGCTCATCAGTCCGATCCCCCCGCCGAAGGCATTGCCGCCGATCTTTCCGATGACGGGTTTGGGCAGCGTATTCAGCGCCCCCAGCATATCCGCCAGCCCGCGCGCCTGATGCATTCGCGTCTCGCGATCGGCTGTCATCTGCTCGCGCATCCAGTTCAGATCGGCCCCGGCACAGAAGGATCTCTCGCCATTGCCCGTCAGCACCAGCACCCGCACGGCCCCGTCCGCCGCGATCCGTCCGCAGGCGGCGGCAATCTCCGCGATCATGGCGGCATTCATCGCGTTGTGCTTTTCGGGTCGGTCGAGCGTCAGCGTCGCGACTCCGCGCGCGTCGGTCTTCAGTGTGATCGTCTCGAAATCCATCGTTCCACTCCCCGTCACGCCGATACCCCGGCGACACTCCTGATTTCATCGAGAAAAGCCTCACCGAAACTTTCCAGCTTGCGCCCCCCGACCCCGTGGATACGCCCCAGCGCCTCGCGGTCGCGGGGCAGGGCGGTGGCCATCTCGATCAGGGTCCGGTCGGGAAAGATCACATAGGCGGGCACGTTCCGCTCTCTGGCCAGCCCCACGCGCAGAGCCTTCAGCGCCGCCAGCACCGTCTCGTCCGCTCCGCTCGTGTCTACGGGCGCCTTCGCCACGCGCTCGGTCGAGCGGCTGCGCGAGGGCTTGCGGAACATCACGGTTTCCTCGCCCTTGAGGACTTTCCACCCGGCTTCGGTGACTTTCCAGCTTGCGTATTCCGCCGATGGATCGACCGAGGCCAGACCCGCCGCGTCAAGTTGCCGGAAAATGCCCTGCCATTGCGTTTTCGGCGTATCGGCCCCGACTCCGAAAGTCGGCAACGCATCATGACCGTGCTTTTGTACATTCTCGGTCTTCTCGCCGCGCAGGATCGCGATGAGGTGCTGCATCCCGAACATTTCGCGCGTGCGGATCATGGCCGACAGGGCCTTCTGCGCCTCGACCGTGCCCTCCACCGTCTCGACCTCGCCCCGGCAGAGATCGCAGTTGCCGCACGCCCCGGCCTCCTCGCCGAAATAGGCCAGCAGGGTCACGCGCCGACAGGTCAGCGCCTCGCAGAACGCGACCAGCGTGGCCAGCTTGCCCCGCTCGATCCGCTTCTGCTCGTCGGAGGCATCGCCCTGATCGATCCATTGCCGGTACTGGCGCACCTCGCCCATGCCATAGAGACCATGCGCGGCGGCGGGCAGACCATCGCGCCCCGCGCGCCCGATTTCCTGATAATAGCCCTCGATGTTCTTCGGCAGGTCCATGTGGAAGACGAAGCGCACATCGGGTTTGTCGATCCCCATCCCGAAAGCGACCGTGGCGACCACCACCACCCCGTCCTCGCCCAGAAAGCGGTCCTGCACGGCATTGCGCTGCTCTGGCGGAAAACCCGCGTGATAGGCGGCGGCATCGACCCCCTGCGAGGCCAGGAAGTCCGCCGTCTCCTCCACCCGCCGCCGCGACTGGCAATAGACGATCCCGCTTTCGCCCCGATGCGCGGCCAGAAAATCCAGCAATTGCTTGCGCCCGTTCCCCCTTGGCGTCATGGCCAGAGAGATATTGGGCCGGTCGAAACCGCGCAGGAATACGCGCGGGGATGCGGGGAACAGTCGCTCCTCGATATCCTTGCGGGTCAGGGCATCGGCGGTGGCGGTAAAGGCCAGTACCTGCACCCCGTCGAGTTGCTCGCGTACCCCGCCGATAGCGCGGTATTCGGGTCGGAAGTCATGTCCCCACTGGCTGACGCAATGGGCCTCGTCCACGGCAATCGCCGTTACGCCCACCCGCCGCAGCATCGCCACGGTACCGGGCCGCGCCAGCCGCTCGGGCGAGAGATACAGCAAGCGCAGTTCCCCGGCTTCGGCCTCCTGAATCGCCAGCGCATTCTCGCCGTCGTCATTGGCCGAGTTGAGAGAGCGGGCCGCGATGCCCAATTCGCGCATCTGCGCCACCTGCCCGCGCATCAGGGCGATCAGCGGCGAAATGACCACCGTCACCCCGTCATGCAGCAGGGCCGGAAGTTGGTAGCACAGCGATTTTCCGCCCCCTGTGGGCATGATGGCCAGCACATCCTCGCCTGCCATGGCCGCGCGCACGATCTCTTCCTGACCGGGGCGAAAGCCGTCGAATCCGAAGACGTCCCGCAATGTCTCGACAGCCCGTTCCATGCGCCCCCCGGCATCGCCTTGTGTTCATGGCATGTTCATGTACGACCTTGAGTAGGGGGCAGGACTCGCCCTGTCAAATCCCATTCACGGTGCTTCTCCGGCAGGTGGAGTGCCCCGATGCCCTATTGCCTGTCTTCCGGCACGGGATCATGGCCTGCCTCGCCGCCGGGGCGGCATTTCACGATGCGGCGCAGGGTCAGGGCTGTGCCCCGGATCGGCCCGTGTCGCCCCAGTGCTTCGAGGGCATAGGCCGAGCAGGTCGGCTGAAAACGGCAATTCGTGCCCAGCATCGGCGATATGGCATAGCGGTACAGATGGAACGGGGCCTGTAGCACCCGAATGGCCAGTCGCCGGATCACCGGCCCTTGTCCAGTTTGCGAAGAGCATATTCCAGATCACCGCGCAGGGCCTCGTAGGGCCTTGTCACCGTCGAGCCGGAACGGGCGATCAGCACGTAATCCGTGCCTGTCTCTCCGGCATCGCCCAGAACGTCGCGCGCCACGGCGCGCAGGCGTCGCTTGGCCCGGTTTCGCAGGACGGCGTTGCCGACCTTCTTCGATGCGGTAAAGCCCACCCGTGTGACCGGCTGCGGTGTTTCGTCCACGCGCCGATTGCGGCGCTGGACGATCATGCCGGTCGTGACCGCTTTCCCCGCACGGGCGGCGGCGAGGAAATCCCGTCGATTCTTCAGGGTTTCGAGACTCACCCGAAAACCCCGCCGACTCAGGCGCTCAGTTTATGGCGGCCCTGACGACGGCGACGATTGATGATCTTGCGACCGTTCTTCGTGGCCATGCGGGCGCGAAAGCCGTGGCGGTTCTTGCGAACACGATTGGAAGGCTGGAAAGTGCGTTTCACGGGTCTCGCTCCTCGGGAACGGATTGCAATGGAATCTCGCGACCGGCGCAAAAGCCCTCTTCGCGAAGGCGCGTGTATAGGTGCGGTGCCCGGCCCCTGTCAATGCCGCGATGCGCCTGCACCGATTGCCTCCCGCGCCGAAGATGATAGGAGTGCGGTCAGGGATATCCGGGGGGCATGATGGACAGGGATTTCTGGCTCGACAAGTGGAACCGCAACGAGATCGGCTTTCACAAGGATGAGGTGCATCCGGCTCTTGTCGCCCATATCGGGGCGCTGTCGCTCGCGCCGGGCGCACGGGTTTTTCTGCCATTATGCGGCAAGACCCGCGATATCGGCTGGTTGATGTCGCAGGGATATCGCGTGGCCGGGGCCGAATGGAGCGCGGTGGCCGTCGAACAGCTTTTCGAGGATGCGGGGATCACACCGACGCGGCAGGAGCGGGGCGCGCTCACGCTGTTCACCGCCCCCGGCATTGATATCTTCGTCGGGGACATCTTCGATCTCGGGCCTGTTGATCTCGGTCCTGTCGATGCCTGCTATGACCGCGCCGCGCTCGTGGCCCTGTCGCCTCAGACGCGCCATCGCTATGCCGAGCATCTCACGGGTCTGACCGGGGCCGCGCCGCAACTGCTGATTTCCTTCGATTATGACCAGTCCGCGATGGACGGCCCGCCTTTCTCGGTGGACGAAACCTGTATTCGCCGCTTCTATGCCAGCGCCTATGACATCACCCTGCTTGCCGACGATCCGGTGATCGGCGGATTGAAGGGTCGATGCCCGGCGCTGGAGACGGTGTGGCTACTTGAACGTGAGGATCGATAATGAACCATGATATGAGCGTCAGCGGTGTGCTGGATGATGCCGAGGCCCGAAAGGCCCGTGCCGCCGCATGGTTCCGGGAATTGCGCGACGCCATCTGCGCCCGGTTCGAGGGAATCGAGGATGCCTATACCGATGGCCCGTTCTCCGAGCTTCCTGCCGGTCGCTTCGCCCGCTCCGAAACCCACCGCGCGGGCGAGGAAGGCGAGGATGCGGGGGGCGGCGAAATGGCCGTCATGCGCGGGGGCCGTGTCTTCGAGAAGGTCGGCGTCAATATCTCCACCGTCCACGGCTCCCTCGCCCCCCGCGCGCAGGCGATGATGGCCTCGCGCGGCATCCCCGGCGTCGCTGAAGACCCGCGCTTCTGGGCATCGGGTATCTCCCTCGTCGCCCATATGCGCTCGCCGAAAGTCCCGGCGGTTCATATGAATACCCGCCATTTCTGGACGCCTTCCGCATGGTGGTTCGGGGGCGGCGGAGACCTGAATCCGATGGTCCCGAACGACGACGACACCGCCTTCTTCCACGCCGCCTACAAGGACGCCTGCGACAGGCACGGCCCGGATTATTACGACCGCTACAAGGCATGGGCGGACGAATACTTCATGATAAAGCATCGCGGTTTCGCGCGGGGCGTCGGCGGCATCTTCTACGACGACCACAATACCGGGGACTGGGAGGCTGATTTCGCCCTGACCCACGACGTCGGCGCAGCCTTCCTCGACGCCTATCCGCCCTTGGTCGAGAAACACATGCACCGCCCATGGACCGAGGAAGACCGCGCCCATCAACTCGTCCGGCGCGGCTATTACGCCGAATTTAACCTCGTCTACGACCGGGGCACCAAATTCGGTTTGGAGACGGGCCACAATATCGAGGCTGTCCTCATGTCCATGCCCCCCCTCGCGACTTGGCCCTGAGACCGTAAAGCCCGAGACCATAAAGAAAGAGTGCCGGAAAATTCCGATGCCTGTCGTATGAAGAAGACCGGGATGCGTGCGTGTCCTGCGTCAGAGTAGACGAACCTGATTACGAGGAGGAAGACCCATGGCATTCACGCGATGGATGACGGCGGCAACGACCGCGATGACGACCGTGCTGATGGCGGGCAATGCGCTGGCCCTGAGTTGTGCGCCCCCCACCCTTGAGGACAGCTACAAGAGATGGGCCGATGCCCCGGAACGGTATTTCATCGTTTCCGGCTCGCTCACCCCGGCCTCCCCGCTGCCGCCTCTGCCCGCGCAGGGATCGCCCAACAGTGGCATTGACACGTCCAACCTGCGCGCCGTCTATCGCGTTCAGGGCGAGGATGTGCGGGGCTTTTCCAGCATTCCCATCGACCACTATATCTGGGTTCGCGTCGGCTGTGCCGGTCCGTGGTGCGGGCAGTTCCCGACCGCCGGAACCGAGGGCGTCATGGCGCTCAAGCAACTGCCGGACGGAACGCTGGAGCTTGGCGTCGGAGCCTGCCCCGGAAGCATCTTCGACAGCTCCGCCAAAGCGCGCGTTCAGCAATGCATGACATCGGGATGCCCGCCCCAGCAGCCGCGTCGGTAGGGGCACAGTGACAGGGGCGTGGTGTGAAGGCCCGTGGGGGCCTTCTTGCGCCGCGCCCCTCATTTCTCCGATGCCGTCGCCGGAGGAGCGCGCCGAACCATGGATCGCCTGCCTGTGCGGGCGATGAGTCTGCGCCACCCCCTTGCCTCCAACGCCCCATCGGAGTATGCGCTCTGCCATATTTTGCATTGCACAAGGGAGAGCGGCATGGCGCGGGCAAAGATTGCACTGATCGGGTCGGGGATGATCGGGGGGACGCTGGCCCACCTCGCGGCGGCGAAGGAACTGGGCGACGTCGTCCTCTTCGATATCGCCGACGGTATCCCCCAGGGCAAGGCGCTCGATATCAGCCAGGCCAATGCCGTGGACGGCTCCGACTCGGCCCTCTCCGGCGCGACCGACTACGCGGATATTGCCGGGGCCGATGTCTGCATCGTCACCGCCGGTGTTGCCCGCAAGCCGGGGATGAGCCGCGATGACCTGCTCGGCATCAATCTCAAGGTCATGAAATCCGTGGGCGAGGGCATCAAGCAGCACGCCCCCAACGCCTTCGTCATCTGCATCACCAACCCGCTCGACGCGATGGTCTGGGCGCTCCAGAAATTCTCCGGCCTGCCGACCAACAAGGTCTGCGGCATGGCAGGCGTCCTCGATTCGTCGCGCTTCAAGCATTTCCTCGCCGAGGAATTCGGCGTCTCGATCAAGGATGTCAGCGCCTTCGTCCTTGGCGGTCACGGCGACACCATGGTTCCGCTTACCCGCTATTCCACCATCGCGGGTGTGCCCCTGCCCGACATGATCGCCATGGGCTGGTCCACGCAGGAGAAGATCGACGCGATCTGCGAGCGCACCGCCAAGGGCGGCGGCGAGATCGTCGGCCTGCTCAAGACCGGCTCGGCCTATTACGCCCCGGCGGCTTCGGCGATTTCGATGGCCGAAAGCTATCTGCGCGACCAGAAGCGCGTCCTGCCCTGCGCCGCGCATCTGACCGGCGAGTTCGGCGTGAACGATATGTATGTCGGTGTACCCGTCGTCATCGGTGCGAACGGCGTCGAGAAGGTCATGGACATCAAGCTCAACGCCGATGAGCAGGGCAAGTTCGACCACTCCGTCAACGCCGTCAAAGACCTCATGGCCGCCTGTACGGAAATCGACGGCAGCCTCGCCTGACGGACGCGCCACCGGGCGTTCTACCCCGCCGGGTTCTTCGGCGGGGGATTTGCGTCATGAGACTTCCTGGGAGGGATACGGGAATGGTTTCGAAGTACGCGCTGGCCCTGCTGACCTTCTGCTGGGCCGGTCTGGCCGTCGCCGGAGACATGCGCTTCGTCGCGCTGGGGGATATGCCCTACGGCAAGCCCGAAAAAGTCTATCCGCTCTATGAAACCCTGATCGAGACCATCAACACGCGCGATCCTGATCTGGTCATCCATGTGGGCGACACGAAATCGGGCAAATCCGAATGCTCCGACGCCTATCTCGATGAGCAGCGGGCCTATCTCGATATGTTCGAGGCCCCGACCCTCTATACCCCCGGCGATAATGAATGGACCGACTGCCACCGCAGGAAGGCGGGCGGGTACGAGCCGCTGGAGCGGCTGAGCCGAATCCGGTCAACCTATTTCGATACCCCGGATACCCCGTTCGGCAAGGCCGGGTTCACGCTGACGCATCAGGGCGACCGGGGCTTCCCCGAAAACGCGCGTGTGATGCTGGACGGTGTGATGATCGTGACCGCCCATGTGGTCGGCTCCAATAACGGGTTCGAGGTGCGTTCGGCGACCGCCGTGGCCGAGTATTTCAAGCGCGATGCGGCCAATATCCTCTGGCTCGGCGAGGCTTTCGACGCCGCCGTGCAGGGCGGGGCGGATGCACTGGTGCTGGCGATCCATGCGGATATGTTTGAATTCGATTTCAATGAGGGCGGCGACCGCAAATGGCTGCGCCATTCTGGCTTTCGTAATTTCGGCACGGCGTTCCGCAAGCGCGCGAAGGCGTTCGGCAAACCGGTCCTGCTGGTCTTCGGCGACAGTCACCGGCATCGCGTCTTCAGGCCCTTCCCGAAAAAGGCCCCCAACGTCACCGCGCTGGAGGTGTATGGCGCGAAAGACATGCATGCCGTCGAGGTCACCCTGCGCCGCGAAAGCGGCAGCGTGATCCGTTTTCAAATCGACACTCTTCTCAATCCGGCGCTGTGAGGGCTTTGCACCTGCCCGCCGGGTCGTGTACGAAACCGACAAACCCGATTCCGCGCCACCCTTACCCCGGAGACACCGTATGAACATCCATGAATATCAGGCCAAGGCGCTGCTCAAGGAATATGGCGCGCTTGTCTCTGAAGGTCGCGCGATCATGGACGCGGGCGATGCCAAAGCCGCCGCCGAAGAACTGGGCGGCCCCATCTGGGTCGTGAAATCCCAGATCCACGCGGGCGGTCGCGGCAAGGGCAAGTTCAGGGGCAACGAGGATGGGGCGGGCGGCGTGCGCGTCGTGAAATCCATCGATGACGTCGTCTCGAACGCCAGGGAAATGCTGGGCGAAACCCTCGTCACGCACCAGACCGGACCCGCCGGGAAACAGGTCAACCGCCTCTACATAGAGGACGGGGCCGAGATCAAAACGGAACTCTACCTCTCGCTCCTCGTGGACCGCGAGACGAGCCGCATCGCCTTCATCGCCTCCACCGAGGGCGGCATGGATATCGAGGAGGTCGCCGAAGAGACGCCCGAGAAGATCGTGACCGTCCATATCGACCCGCTGACCGGCATCCGCAATTTCCACGGGATGCGGATCGCGCAGGCGCTGGGTCTTGAGGGTCAGCAGGTCAAGCAATGCGTCAAACTCTGCGCCATTCTCTACCGGGCCTTCACCGAGAAGGACATGGCTCTCCTTGAGATTAACCCCCTGATCGTCGATGGCGACGACAATGTGCGGGTGCTGGACGCGAAGGTCAGCTTTGACGGCAACGCCCTGTACCGCCACCCGAAAATCGCCGAGCTGCGCGACGAGACCGAGGAAGACCCCAAGGAACTCGCCGCCAGCAAATACGACCTGAACTACATCGCGCTGGACGGCGAAATCGGCTGCATGGTCAACGGCGCGGGCCTGGCCATGGCGACGATGGATATCATCAAGCTCTACGGCTCCTCCCCCGCCAACTTCCTCGATGTCGGCGGCGGCGCGACGAAAGAGAAAGTGACCGAAGCCTTCAAGATCATCCTCTCCGATGACAACGTGAAGGGCATCCTCGTCAATATCTTCGGCGGGATCATGCGCTGCGATATCATCGCGGAAGGCGTCGTCTCGGCGGCCCGCGAAAACGATATTTCCGTTCCCCTCGTCGTGCGCCTCGAAGGCACCAATGTCGAGCAGGGCAAGAAGATCATGGCCGAGTCCGGCCTCCCCATCATCCCCGCCGACAACCTCGCCGATGCAGCGGACAAGATCGTGAAGGCGGTGAAAGGGTAGCGCGATGCATCGCACCGCTGTCTGTGCAATAATTTTGGCTTGCGTGGGGTGTCCGGTATTTGCGGAAGATTGGTCAGAGTTTCGGGGGTGCGTAGCGAAGCAATATTCGGACGTAGGAGTTGCATGGGAGTCAATCGACGAAGGAGCATCGTTAATTGTGGATGCATTATGTGTTCACGAAGCTACCGGCCTGGCAAATCAACTGGTTCGCTCTCGACCAAATATATCTAAAGACCATGGCTTTACCGGTGCTATAGAATCTTTCCTTTTTGTAATTCGTCGCGAAACAAGAGTGGCGCTGTTTGAAGCTCGTAAAAATCGTTTGGGACTATGATCATGTATTACATTCCCGTAGCTTTCATCCTCATAAAGGGAAAAGCGATATGAAGACCCTCGAAATTCATCTCGATGACGAGATCGCCAGGGCGGCGGAAGAGGTTGCGGCTTCGAAGGGCGAGACTCTGGAGCAGATGCTGGTGCGCGTCGCCGAAGAGGCCGCAAAAGAAAAGGATCGTAAAGCTCTCGTGGCGCGTCTTCGTAAACTCGGTGACGAGGCCAGGGCAGAAGTCGGCCCTATCACCTGGACACGGGAAGAACTGTACGGGCGATGATTTTTCTCGACACCAATATCCTGCTTTATGCCTTCGGGACGGCACCCGAGGAGAGCGAAAAGCGCGAAAGGGCGCTCACTTTACTCGAACACCCGAATGTGGTTGTTTCGGCGCAGGTTCTCGCGGAGTTTTATCACAATGCTACGCGGAAAATCAGGATCGGCATCAATCCTGAGAAAGCACGGGCTATCACGGAAGAGCTTTCGTCTTACCCTGTCGCACCCGTTAATGCAGATATTGTCCTGCGCCGCATTGAGATCAGCCAG
>CAKZUT010000225.1 GCA_937922185.1 uncultured Neomegalonema sp. | reverse complement strand
TGCGGCGGGCCTCGCCTCGGAACGCGAGAAGGAAATCGGACAGCACATCGGCTATCGCTACGATGTGAATCTGGTCCCCGACTACGACCGCATGACGCCCTTCCTCACCAAGTATGTCGAGGAAATGGGCTGGGACGACCTCAACTGGCTGGAGGACGTTCACATGGGTTACGAAGAGGGCAAGCCCGCAGTCTTCGACCGCAACATCAACGGCTGGGTCCGGGTGCCCGATACCATCGAGCTGCCCGATAACCAGCAGGACCGGGACATGATCGCCCGCGAATTGCTCATCAAGTTCCAGATGTCCGAACGCCACCCCCTCGTGCAGTTGCGCGAGGCATATCGGAAGTATTGATGCAGGGTGCAGGATACAGCGAAGAAGGTGCTGCCCCGGACTCGATCCGGGGCCTCCTTGGACATCGCGCGTATGCGATAGAAGGCCCCGGATCGAGTCCGGGGCAGCGGAGATGTCTTCCATGATCCCATCTCCATCCCTCCCCCTTGCGCCGGATGAATCCGCCGCGCGCACCGCCTTCCTGCGCTGGCAATGCCGTATCCGGCAGATGATCATGCGGGATGAGATGGGGCGTCCGGGCGACGGCATCATGCCCGCCGTGACACTGGCCGGGCAGGAGGAGCCACTCGGCCATATCATCACGGTGATGAACAAGGCTCCCGGCCACTCGGTCACGACCGAGATGCAGCACATGATCCGTAAGACCAATGATCCGGCCCAGCGCCGCGACAACGCCCTGCGCTTCTTCTCGGAAACATATTACCAGAAGGGCGAGACCTTTTCGGACATCCTGACCTCGACATTCCCCCCCGGCTCACCGGGAGCGCAGACGATCCGCGATGCGGAGTTCTGTACGCTGGCCTTCGAGGCCTATCGCCAGAAATACACCCTGCCCTGCCGCGTCTGGACGCTGGCGGCACATAATCCGCTGTTTCAGGCGACCTACTGGCACAATCACCTGTTCAACCCGACCCTGACGCAGGAATGCACCATTCTCGGGTTCGAGCCGGACTGGTCCGGGGCCACCGCCGACCCCGCCGTGAGGGGCGCATGAGGATATCCGGCCCCGCAATACCCTTGCCACAGACGCAAAGCAGGGGTCAGACTACAGGCCGCACCCTCCCCGAAGGGGGGGCGTAGAGATCAAGTTTCAAAGGGGCCACCAAGAGCGCCGGAGAGAAGAACCAATGGACGGCCATGCCGTCGCAACAAGGGAGACATGACAATGAAAAACCTGCTCAAGGGCGTGGCGCTCGCCGCGCTGATGCTCGCGCCCGGCGTCGCCGCCGCCGAGGTCGAATCCGACGAACCCATCGTCATCGTCCAGAACAACTGGACCAGTCAGCTCGTTCTCAGCTACGTGGTCGGCAAGACCCTCGAAGAGATGGGCTATACCGTCGAATACGCACCGTCGGACAGCCAGCTCCAGTTCCAGGCCATGGCCGATAATGACATGGACTTCCAGGTCGAGGCCTGGGAAGGTTCGATGAAATCGGCCTTCGAGAAAGCCGTCGAGAACGGCATGATCGACGCCGGCACTCATTCCGCATCGACCCGCGAGGAATGGTGGATTCCAAACTACGTGCTGGAAAAATGCCCCGGTGCCGGTTCCTGGGAAGGTCTGAACCGCTGCGCCGAGATGTTCGCCACGGCAGAGACCAAGCCCAAGGGACGTTTCGTCGGCCCGCCCGCTGACTGGGGCAAGAACTACGCGGATCGCGTCGATGCGCTGGAAATGGATTTCGAGGCGATCAATGTCGGTCAGGCCGCGACCCTCTGGGCCGAGCTTCAGTCCGCCTATGACCGCAAGGAGCCGATCGTCCTGTTCAACTGGACACCGAACTTCATCGAGTCGAAATTCGAAGGCCAGTTCGTGGACTTCCCCGCACCGTCGGATGCCTGCAACGAGGTCAAGGAATGGGGACCGAACCCCAACGCGACCGGCGATTGCGGCGCACCGCACAGCGGCTGGCTGAAGAAAGCCGCCTCGCCCCGTCTGCCCGAGGAATGGCCCGGTGCCTGGGCCGCGCTCCAGAAAATCGACTTCGACAACGCTCAGATCGCCGCTGCGGCCCTGATGGTCGATGTGGATGGTATGGAGCCGGAAGAAGCCGCTGAGAAGTGGATGGAAGACAACGCCGACATCGTGAAAAGCTGGATGGAATAAACCCGCTATCCCCTGCCCCGGCCCTTGTGCCGGGGCAGGATTTGCATCTCACGACCGAGGATTTGCCCCCCATGCCCGCCGACGTGAAGATAGAATGCCGCAATCTCTGGAAAGTCTTCGGGGCCGATCCCCATGGTTTCCTGCAACGTCATAACGGCGATCCCGCGCCGGAGGCGCTGGCGGAAGAGGGCTATATCGGTGCCGTGCAGGACGTTTCCTTCGACGTCCATGAAGGCGAGATTCTCATCATTATGGGCCTGTCGGGATCGGGGAAATCCACCCTCATCCGCTGCATCACCCGCCTCAACGACCCCACCGCCGGAGAGATGACCTACGAGGGCCGCGACCTTCTCAAGCTGTCCGAGCGCGAACTGATCGACATGCGCCGTCACAAGATGGGCATGGTCTTCCAGAATTTCGGCCTGCTTCCCCACCGTGACGTGCTGGAGAACGTGGCCTTTCCGCTGGAGGTGCAGGGCATCTCCAAAGCCGACCGGGTAACCCGCGCCAAGGCCATGATCGATCTCGTGGGCCTCGGAGGACGCGAGTCCTATTTCCCGCGCGAACTGTCGGGCGGACAGCAGCAGCGCGTCGGCATCGCCCGCAGTCTGGCTGTCGAGCCGGATATCTGGTTCCTCGACGAACCCTTCTCCGCCCTTGACCCCCTGATCCGCGCGGAGATGCAGGACGAATTCATCCGCCTGCAATCCATGCTGCACAAGACCATCGTATTCATCACCCATGACTTCGAGGAGGCGACCAAGCTGGCCGACCGCATCGGGATCATGAAGGACGGGCGGATGGTACAGCTTGCCACCCCCGAGGAACTGGTGCTGAACCCCGCCGATGACTACGTGGCCGAATTCGCGCGGAACGCCCCCCGCGAGCGCATCGTCTCGGTCGGCGCGATCATGCAGCCCGCAACCCCCTCCGCCAGTGGCACGGTGCCGATGACCGCCAGGATCGGATCGGTCGCCGAACAGGTACTGACCGCCGAGCACCCTGTCGCCGTCGTGGACGAGACGAGCGGCACCATCGTCGGCTCCATCGACCGGCAGACCGTCGCCACGTCGATCTTCGGTCGCTACAACGAAGGTGAGAGGGCGGCATGACCGAGGCCACCGCCAACGCCCGGACGGGCAGCGGGGAGGGGTTTTCACTCGCCGCGATACCGCTCTGGGGTCAGTTCGCCGCGATCATCATTTCCGGCGTCCTGCTGTCTCTCGTCTGGGACGGCGCGACCCGCTGGCCGGAGGCATGGACCCTGCCGATGGCGGCCTGGATCACCGAGTTCATCGAATGGCTCAAGAGCGAGGCCACGATATTCGGCATCGCCTTCAAGGATATAACGCGGGGCATCGGATCAGCCCTCGAAGTGCCTGTGGACTGGGCCGAATACCTGCTCTACCGGGGATTCAAGAAGGTCGGTCTCGATCTCGGCCCCCTGCCCTGGGTGGCGGTGGCAGCAGGCGTGACGATCTTCGCGCACTGGGTCGGCGGCTGGCGGCTGGCGATCCTCTGCGCGCTGACCATGCTCTATCTGGCGACCTTCAACCTGTGGAAGGATTCGATGAAGACGATGACCATCGTGGTCGTCGCCGTGCCCATGGCCGCTATCATCGGCATCGGGCTGGGCATCTGGGTAACCCGCTCGAAAACCGCATCCCGCATCATCTCGCCGATGTTCGACCTGATGCAGGCAACCCCGCATATGGCCTATCTGGCCCCGGTCGCCGCGCTGTTCGCCTTCGGCCCCGTCACGGCCCTGATCGCCACGGTGATCTTCGCCATGCCGCCCATGGCCCGCTGTACGATCCTCGGTCTCGAAACCGTCTCCCCAGCCGTGCTGGAGGCCGGGCAGATGTCGGGCTGCACACGGCGGCAATTGCTGTGGAAAGTCGAGCTTCCCGCCGCGAAACGCACCCTGATGCTGGGCCTCAATCAGGTCGTGATGCAGACGCTGGCCATGGTCGTCATCGCCTCCATTGCGGGGGCGACCGGCCTCGGGCACAAGCTGCTCTACTCCCTGCAACAGCTTCGCATCGGCGTGGCCATTGAACAGGGTATCGCGATCTCGCTGATCGCGATTGTGCTCGACCGGCTGACGCAGGCCTATGCCTACAAGGAAACCGATCATTTCGCCGCCGGAAAACCTTTCATGCAGCGGCACAGGCACCTTCTGCTGTTCCTCGTCATCCTCGTCCTGAGCTATATTGCCGCCGAATTCTTCCGCTGGGTCAAGATTCCGCCGTCGAAATTCGTCTGGGGCACGGGGGACGCCAAGACCGTCCTCTTCGACGCGAAGCTGCTGGCCCGCCATGCCGATCAGGCGATCCGGGATTTCAACGTCCTGGCCTTCGACTACATCAACCCCGTCCGGGACTGGGTGACGATCCATATCCTGCTGCCCGTGCGGGATTTCTTCCTCTGGCTGCCCTGGCCCGTCTTCGTCGGAGTGATCGGGCTGGCCGCATGGCGGCTGGGCGGGCGGCCCGTACTGCTGCTCTGTCTGGCGTTGATGGCCAGCTTCATCGTGACCGGCTTCTGGGTCGAGACGATGAAGACGACCTATCTGGTACTGATCGCCGCCGCTCTCTGCGTGATGATCGGGGTGCCGCTGGGCATCTGGTCCGCGCGCTCGGATCGGGTGGCCAATATCGTCATGCCGATCTGTGATACGCTCCAGACCTTTCCGTCCTTCATCTACCTGATCCCGGCGATCATGCTGTTCCGTATCGGGGATTTCGCCAATATCTTCGCGATCCTGCCCTATGCGACCGTGCCTGCGATCCGCTACACGTATCTCGGCCTGAAACGCATTCCACCCGTAACCATCGAGGCGGGTATCGCCAACGGTGCGACGAAGTGGCAACGACTGTTCAAGGTGGAACTGCCCGTCGCCCTGCCCGAGATTATGCTGGGTCTGAATCAGACGATCATGATGGCGCTGGCCATGACCGCGATCACGGCCCTCATCGGCTCGACCGATCTGGGCCAGGAAGTCGTGCGCTCAATCTCGACCCAGGATTTCGGACGCGGCATCCTCGCCGGGTTCTTCATCGCCGCACTGGGCATCATCGCCGACCGCCTGATCGGATCATGGGCTGCGGAGCGCAAGCGGCAACTGGGAATCGGGTGATGAGGACATCATCATGTCCGCGCTGACGCCCTTTCAGGCGATCTTCGACCGCGCCGCCGCCCGCAAGGGCGGGGCCGGGGCGCTGGAAGCGATGCTCGGCTCACCGAAACCGGACGACGAACTGGCGGCAATCCCCGGCGACCGCTGGCTGTCGATGATGTCGCGCGTGATCTTTGCAACCGGCCTGAACTGGCAGGTGGTTGAGAACAAATGGGACGGCATCGAAGAGGCCTATGAAGGCTTCGATACCGCGCGGATGGCCATGATGTCGGATGACGATCTGGACCGCCTGCTCCGCGACGCCCGGATCATCCGGCAAGGGGCTAAAATCCTCTCGGTGCGCGACAACGCGATCTTCCTGAACGACCTCGCAAAAGAGCATGGTTCGGCGGGGCGTTTCTTCGCGGGCTGGCCCGGCGGGGATTTTGTCGGGTTACTGGACCTGATGAAACAACGGGGCGCGCGCCTCGGCGGATCGACGGGCGGCTATTTCCTGCGCCGGATGGGCGTGGACAGCATCTTCTTCTCGAAGGATGTCGGAGCCGCCCTGATGAGGGAGGGCGTCGTGGACAGGCCGCCGACGTCAAAACGGGCGATGCGCGCCGCACAGGATGCCTTCAATATCTGGCGTGAGGAAAGCGGACGTCCGCTGATGCAGATCGGACAAGTGCTCGCCATGAGCGTGGGAGAACCATAGATGGGAATGTTTCAGACATTCGAGAAGCCGCAGGAACACGGCGGCGTCATCGTCCCCGGCCTGCCGATCCTGCCCGACGATATGGAGCGTCATCCCGTCGCCCCGCTCGGATCGTTGCTGGTCAGGATCGAGGCGGGCGACGAGATCACGGTTCAGGACCGCGAGGGGCTGCAACCCGCCGAACTGGTGTTCTTCGATACGGGCGGCGCGTCGGATGCGGCCATGCTCGGCGCGACGGCGACCGGGGGCGCGGAGGTGACGCAGGCCCTGCTGTCACGGGGTGGAGGATCGGCGGAGAGGATGCGCGCGGCCCTGAGCGAACGGGGTCTGGACCTTGCCCGCGCACAGGCCGTGCATGTCTTTCTGGAAGGGTCACGCGCTGGGGATATGCAACGCTTCACCGCCACCACGGACGGCTCTCTGATCGTCAGTGCCGCCGGTGCGCCCATGTCACCCCACGAGCAGAACGCGCCCACGGAGCTGGCGGTCTATATCCGCCGCCGCACACCGCGCGAGCACGGGGACAGTCTCGCCCCGCCCGACCCGCTGGCCGATCCGCTGATGGATGTGAATATCCTGCCGGGCCGCGCCCATGCCTATCAGGTCAGAAAAGGCGAGTGGATTCAGATCATCGACGTGCAGGGCCGTGAATGTTCGGACTTCCAGGCGTTCAGCCAGCGCAGGATCGATGAGGGCGTCGAACATGAGATCGACCCGACCACGACCCGTTCGATGGTCGGCAGCCTCTATCCACAACCCGGTATTCTGTCGAAATTCTGGTCCGTCGATCACGATCCGCTTGTCGAGGTGATGCGCGATACGGTGGGGCGGCACGATACTTTCGGGGCGGCCTGCACCGCGCGCGGCTATGAGGATATGGGCTATCCGGGGCATGTGAACTGCACCGACAATATCAATGCGACCACCGCCGCCTTCGGCCTGAAACCACGCAGCTCCTGGCCCGCACTGAACTTCTTCTTCAATACGTCGCTGGACGATCATCACCGGATTTCCAGCGACGATCCCTGGACGCGCCCCGGTGACTACCTGCTGCTTCAGGCGCTGGACGATCTGGTCTGCGTCTCGACAGCCTGCCCGTCGGATATCGACGCGACGAACGGTTGGAACCCGACCGACATTCAGGTCCGCGTCTATGGCGCGGACGAGACATTCACGCGCTCCATCGGCTGGCGCGCGAGCGTGGAGGACGACTTGAACGAGACGCAGAAGACCGGTTTCCACGACTGTTTCGCGCGCCATACCCGCGACTTCGTGGAATATAACGGCTATTGGCTGGCCAATAAGATGAACGCCCACGGGGCCATCGCCGAATACTGGGCGGCCCGCGAAAAAGCGGTGGTGATGGACCTCTCGCCGCTCCGCAAATACGAAGTGACGGGGCCGGATGCCGAAAAGCTGCTCCAGATGTGCGTCACACGCAACATCAGGAAGCTGGCTGTGGGCGGCGTGGTCTATACGGCCATGTGCTACGACCATGGCGGAATGATTGATGACGGCACGGTCTTCCGATTGTGCGAGAACCTGTTCCGCTGGGTCGGGGGCAACGACACCTCCGGCCTATGGTTGCGCGAACAGGCCGAAAAACACGGGTTGCAGGCATGGGTGCGCTCCTCCACGGACCAGTTGCACAATATCGCCGTGCAGGGACCGAACAGCCGCAAGATCATGGAAGCGGTATTCTGGACCAACCCGGATCAACCGACCATGAACGAACTGGAGTGGTTCCGCTTCGCCCCCGCCCGGATCGGTGATTTGCAGGGCACGGCGGTCGTCGTCTCGCGCACGGGCTATACCGGCGAGTTGGGATACGAGGTGTTCTGCCATCCGAAGGATGCCGTTGAGGTGTTCGATGCGATATGGGAGGCGGGGCAGGAACACGGATTGATCCCCTGCGGACTGGAGGCGCTCGACATATTGCGGACGGAGGCGGGGCTGGTCTTCGCCGGGTACGAGTTCGACGACACAACCGACCCGTTCGAAGCGGGCATCGGCTTCACTGTGCCGCTGAAGACGCAGGAAGATGATTTCATCGGACGCGCGGCTATCGAGCGGCGCAAGGCCAACCCGCGCGAGAAGCTGGTGGGTCTCGACGTGACGGGCGGAGTCGTGCCCTCCCACGGCGATTGCGTGCGTCTCGGCAAGGCGCAGGTGGGGGTTGTCACCTCGGCAGTGAAATCGCCGATCCTCGGCAAGGTCATCGCGCTGGCGCGGGTCGATACGACGGTTGCGGAAATCGGCACGGTGCTGGAGATCGGTCAGCTTGACGGCCATCAGAAGCGCCTGCCCGCCGAAGTCGTGCGTTTCGCCCATTTCGATCCGACCAAGGAGCGGGCAAAGGGCAACTACCCATAACAAAGCCCCTCCCGCAAGGGAGAGGCTTTTCCGCAGGGGAACGACGTCAGGCGGCGTTCTTCATTGCGCGCATCCGGTCATGGGTCTCCTGAAACGTCTTCAGATGCGCCATGAGGCTGCTATGTGCGGGCGTTCCGGCCGGAACGTCCTCAATGGCATCGTGCAGTTCCTCAAGGGTGCGATCCTCATGCTCTTCGAGCTGGGCGATGAGCGTATCCTCCCGGTCACCGAAGGAGGCAATGGCGGAGGCGTACCAGGAATAGGCCGTCTCGGCCCAGCTTCCATCAGCGGGTGTCTCGCCATAGCTTTTCACATGGGCGGACAGATCAGCGATAGCCTGCTCGCGTCGGGCAGCATTGAGTTTGAAAACCTCGGCAAGGCCGGGGTTTTCAACCTTATCGGCGGCATCGCGATAGAAACGGGCACCGCCCTTCATCACGGCAATCACGTCGTTCAGTTCTTCCACTACATCATCGGACATCGTTCGCTCCTGTGACTGACGGACATTTGCGTCCATTCCGGCGCACCAATGCGGAAAGGGCGAAAATGTTCACATCCGTCGTGATTTATCTTCCGCTTCCTCCTCACGCAGGGCGGCGATCCGGGCGAGGACGTCCTGCGCCCCGTCCTTGAAGGTCAGCGTGCGGTAGGGGAAGGGTATTTCCATCCCGGCATCGTCCAGCGCCCGCTTGATGCCTGCGACCACCTTGTCGCGGGAGGCGCGGATATCGACGGGTTTCGAGCCGGTCCACCATGTCACCTGAAAATCGATGGAGGATGAGCCGAATTCCCTGGCGAAGACCTGCACGTCCCGCACGTCGTCGCGCACCATGTCGACGGCGACAACCGCATCGTAGATCACCGTGCGGGCTGCATCGACATCGACGTCATAGGCGACCCCGACCGTGATTTCGGCACGGCGCAGGTTCTGGCTGGTGCGGACCGTTACCGGCTGCTTGAACAGCATCGCGTTGGGCATGACCACAAGCTGTCCGTCGGTCTGGCGGATATGGGTGTCGCGGATCGTGATTTCCTCGACCACGCCCTCAATATCGTCGCATTCGATGAAATCATCCAGCTTGAAAGGTTCGCGCAGCAGAATGAGGATACCGGCAAGGAAGTTCTCGAACACGTCCTTGAAGGCGAAGCCGATGGCCACAGAGCCGAGGCCCAGCGCGGTCAGGGCCTTGGCCGGGGTCAGCGACGGGAACACGATGGTCATGGCGATCAGCGTACCCAGCAGCCAGATACCCGTACCGGCCAGCATCTGGAATACCTCGATCAGGGAGCGACGCATCCGCGCCCGCACCAGCAGCCGTGCGATCACCCACCGCACGCCCCTCGACAGCGCCCAGACGACGAGCAGGACAACCAGAGCCAGCGCAAGCTGGGGCAACAGTGTCCAGAAGCCGACCCAGTAATCGGAAAGCTGGTTCATCAGGGGTTGGGGGACGTCGATCTCTTCCATCGGTTCTCTTCATTTACAAGTGGATCAGGCCGCATCGCCCATGACGGTCAGCAGGCGGGTATCGAGATATCCCCGATCCGCCTCCGTGGCCGTCTCGGGCAGGGCATGGCGACCGACCAGATCGGCATGGTGGCGCAACAGGGGAATATGTGCCTTGTCGCTGACCTCGATCAGCCGCCGGATCGCGTCGATCATCGCGCAGGAGACGAGCATGTTCCCGGCGGCATTGCGGCGGATGGCATGGAACGCGGTATCAACGATCTCCTCCACCGCCAGAACGGTGGCCGTAACCCTGGCCGTGCCGTCATCGTCAAGATAGAGCGGCGAGGAAGGCTGTCGCCTCAGCAGTTCGGCAAAGGCACCGGACAGGTGATCGACCGCACAGACCGCCGTGTAGGAATCATTGACCCCCGGAGACAGGGCACGCAGCGCGATCTCGACCAGAAGATTGACCGAGAAAAGGATATCCCCCTCCGATGAGCGCGAGCGCCCGAGGGAGAAGCGGTCATTCACGACCTTCTCCCAGTCCGTGACCGATCCCCCCCGCCTGACCAGCGCGACCGGCATTCGCCCGATCACGTATTCGCCCGGCGGCACGAGAATTTCGACGGCGGCGTCATGCCTGACCATATCCCCCACCAGTTCCTCGATATCGATAGAACGAAGATAGCCGGTATCGCAGGCATGAACGACCTGTCTCGACCCTGCATCCGGGGCGGGCAGAACCGCTTCGCGCTGCGGTTCGGCATCGGGCAGCCGGAAAGCCGCCTCTATGGCCACGCGCAGGCGTCTGGCCGTGCGGGCGATCTCGTTATCGACCAGAACCCGCTGCGAGACGTCATGGACGAAATAGATCAGCACCATCACGGACACGATCGACAGGAAGGTGGCAAGAGCCGTTGCCAGCCCCGCATTCCGCTCTTCGCGGACCAGCCACAGGCTCACCAGTGCGAAAACGAAGCTTGTGCCGATCACGGTGATGGTGATCTGGTTGACGCGGTTGTCGTAGAAGGAATCGAGCAGGCGCGGACCCAGTTGCCCCGCCGCCAGCGTGAAGATCAGCAACGTCAGGGTATAGGTCAGCGTCATCATCGTCGCTGTACCGCCCGCCACGGTGCCCAGCATGTCCCTGGCGGCATCCGCATCGACCATGAGCAGATCATAGGACGACACGAAGCCTGCGACATCCACAAAGCGCACGAGAAAGGCCAGTGCGACTCCCAGGATGCATCCCGTCATGGGCAGCACCCAGAAGCTGCGCCGCAGGGCATGGAACACGCGCGTCAATCTGTTCAAACGGCCCAAACCGACTCCATTTCTCTATTTTGTGGTACAGGCATCGCGGACGCTCATCGTTCCGTCATCAGGCGGATATAATCCTGCGGGCGGTTTTGGCGACATGCCGGAAGGTGAGGGGGCGGCACAGGTTCTTTTTCCCGCCGGGATGGAACAATTCCGCCTCCCCGTGTTTAGACTGATGACAGTGATCCCCGAGAGGAAGACCCATGGCTACGACGAACACGGCGACCAAGGCCGCCGCTCAGAAGGATGCGTCCGATCTGAAGGAACTGAAAGAACAGTACGATAGCCTGAAAGCAGAGATGAAGGCGATGACAGATATGCTGGGAACAACCGCAAAAAGCAAAGCCGGGGACGTCAAGGACGATGCTCTCGCACAGATTGAACTGATCGGCAGCGAGGCCCGCGCGCGGATCGAGGGGTATCAGTCCGAGGCCGAACGCACGGTGGTGGCCAACCCGATGATGGCCGTCGCGATTTCCGCCGGGATCGGGTTTCTGATCGGTGCCCTGACACGCCGATGAAAATCCTGCCGCTGGCTCTCGCGCTTCTCGACGGCAAAGTCCGCGACCGGGTATCGGACGCGAAGACGACGGCGAAACTGTTCGCCGTCGTCGGCGTGTTTGCGGCCCTGTCCGCAACGTTCTTTGTGATTGCCCTGACTTTCGTGCTTGCGGAGCGGTTCGGGACCGTGGAGGCCTGCCTCATCATGGGGGCGCTGTTCGGTTTGATCGCGGCGGCTCTCTATGCCCGGCACATCCTGCAACAGCGTCTGAGGACAGCCGGCAAACGCGCGGAGAATGCTGAGCGTATCGCCCTCGCCTCCTCAGCCGAAACGGCACTCGGGGGCGAGGCAGCACTGATTTTGCAAGCCTTCCTGCGGGGATTCATGAAGAAATGAGGTCGTCAGACGGTCTCAGGCGGTAACAGAGGGATATTCACGCCCATCGCATCGGCCTCATCGGAAAGATAAGGCAACAGTAATCCGCGCCGCTCTGCAACCGGTTTACCCGCATTGCCCCAGGCTGTCCGATGCCAGAGATCATAGGTTTCCTCCAGCGGGGTACGGGCCGCCTCTGCATCGATCCAGTCTTTCGCGAGGCGACGACGCAGGGTGCCTGCGGATGATCCTCGCCACAGCAATCCGAGTTCGGAATCCCATTTCATGCTGCGTCCGTTCATATTGGCCGAGCCGACAATGCCCCATGTGTCATCGGCGACAGCAATTTTTGCATGGACATAGATGATCGCCGCATCGTTGACCGTCGCACGCCCGGAATCACTGTTATGTTCGCGCTTGGCCGGACAGACGAACAGCGCCCGCTCCCCGAACGCCTCACGCAGAATATGGATGCAATCGGCCTGCAATCGCTCGCCGTAGCGGGAATCGAGACCGTTGCGGTCATCGAAGGCGATTTCCTCCGGCGCGGCAGGCAGCAGCATGATAAGCCGTAACTCCGGGCATTCGCGCACCCGTGCCGCCAGCGCCCTGGCAAGCGGCTCATGCCGGAAGAACTGGGTTTCGATATAGAGCAGAGTGCGGGCGTCGCGGATCAGCCCGAGATGTGCGTCCTCCAGCCCGTGATCGACGGTGACAGGGCGCATCCTGAATCCCAGCGGCCCCTTGCGCCTGTTGCGCGAGATGGTGCGGACGATCTGCATCGGAACATCACCGGCGGCGGGGGTGATGGCGGCGGCGGGCATATCGAGCGGATCGAGGGCAGTATCGACGTTTCCGAACAGATGCGGAGCCTGTCGCTGAGCGCGGATCATCCGCTGGCGGGAAGCGGTACGGTCCCTGTTCCAGATACCGGCGATATAACGCGCGACATGGGACACGGCGGGGCCAGTGACGGCGAGGCTGACATCATGCCACGTATCGACCGACCGGCGATCATGGGCGGGGTCGTCGTAGCGCCGCTCGTTCACGTCGAGACCGCCCAGAATGGCCGTCTCGTCATCGAAAACAGCCAGTTTGTGATGATGGGTCACAGGATGGATGACCGGAAGAACGATCTTGGGTCGCCACTGCACCCGACCCGTGGAGGAGGACAACCGCAAAAACCGGTGATGACCGCGCAGATAAGCGAATGTCTCCGCACGCTGCGCCGGGGGCATCCGGTTCAGAGCGTCCCGCCTGGCATGAATACGCGCGTAGAGCGCCGGAGCAAGGAGCATACGGATATAGCGGCCCGCGCGACCCTCATGCAGGGCGGGGCAGATCTGCATGTCCCATGATTTTTCCGCCGCTGCCTGCAAATCCGACAGGGTCGCGAGGCTGCGCCATGTCATCTCGTGCAGGGTATCGCCGACAACGGGATCGAAGTCGGTCAGCAGCAAACGAAAGGACACGCCGCGATCCAGCGTCCATGCAATCAGGTCGCCCCAGGTCTTCAGCCCAAGATCAAGGCTTTCCGGGTGATACAGGGGCGTATCGGGGTCGAATATGCGGAAGGCGAACCAGATGCGGCTGCGGGCATCAAGCGTCAGTTTTTCCAGTTTGGGATAGGCGGCGCTCGCCTCGATCAGGAATTCCGGCTCGGGGCCACGAACGAGCGGAGGTTGCGAAGAAAGCGGATCACGGCACAGGGCCGCGCTGTCCAGAAATGCCATTCTCCGCCTCTCGCAATGCCGGTCAGTAGGTCTTGTTCCTGATGGTTTCGGCTGTGCTTTCGAGGGCCGCGCCGCCTACCTGCACATCCTCGCCGACACCCGCCACGGTATTGCAACCTGCAAGGGCCAGCAGGGCTGCGAATCCGGCGGTGATGATTGTTCTGGTCATGATCGGGTTCCTATCCGTGACATATGCCGCCCTGCACGTGCTGTCAGGGGCATGGCGTGACCTGTGAAACAGCCCTCACCGCGAATTGTTCCATCACAGAATGCGAAACGCGATGGATCGGCATCTTTTTACAACAGCGCGCCGAGAAGGATCGCTCCGACGACCAGCAATCCCGCCTGCCGGTTCGCGCGGAAAAGATGCAGGCAGCCACTGCCGTCATCGGGATCGAGAAGGCGGACCTGCCATGCCAGATGCGCGGCGAAACCCGCAAGAATCAGGGTCGCCCATCCCATCCCCGCCGACAGAAAGGCAAGGGCGACGAGCGCCGTTGCCCCGGCATAGAAACCCGCCACCCATTCCCGCGTCCGTGCGCCGAAGCGCAGGGCCGTGGATTTGACGCCGATCAGCGCGTCATCCTCCTTGTCCTGACAGGCGTAGATCGTGTCATAGCCGATGGTCCAGCAGATGCCCCCCAGATAAAGCCAGATCGCGGGCCAGCCGAGTGATCCGGTCTGGGCGGCCCAGCCGACCAGCGCCCCCCAGTTGAAGGCAAGTCCCAGGAAAAGCTGTGGCCAGTAGGTGATGCGCTTCATGAAAGGGTAGATGCCCACGAAGATCAGTGACCCCAACGCCACCATAATCGCCGCCCCGTTCATCGTCAGCAGCACCGCAAGCCCGACGAGGCAGAGCGCGGCCATACAGACAATCGCCTGCCGCACCGTGATCGCCCCCGAGGGGATGGGCCGCGTCCGGGTGCGCTCGACCTGCGCGTCGATATTCCGGTCCACGATATCGTTGAGGCAGCATCCCGCCCCGCGCATGGCCATCGCGCCGATCCAGAAAGCGACGGCCAGCCAGAGATCACCCCAGCGGAACCCGCCGACCGCGCCGCCCAGCGCCAGCCCCCACCAGCAGGGCAGCAGCAGCAGCCACCACCCGATGGGACGGTCCGCGCGCATCATCCGCAGGTAAGGACGCCACAGCGCGGGCGCATGGGTATCGACCCAGTTCCCCCGGTCGGCATCCGCAACGGTGATGTCGGTCATGGTACTTTCCCTCGTGCCGTTCCCGGTGCATAAGATGACCATGAACGAAACGGAACCGAAAATCCGGCTCTTTATCGACGCACCCTTGCATGAGGGGGCCGGGATAGAGCTGGATCGGGGACAGTCGAACTATCTCGTGACCGTCATGCGGCTGGAGGCCGGAGCGATGATCGCGGTGTTCAACGGGCGCGACGGAGAGTGGCGCGCGGAACTGACCGATGCCCATCGCAAGGCCGCGACCCTGACTGCGCGAGACCGGCGGCGCGGGCAGGAGCCGTTGCCGGACCTGCACCTGCTGTTCGCACCGATCAAGAAGGCGCGCACGGATTTCATCGTGGAGAAAGCCTGCGAGCTGGGCTGTGCGCGGGTGCGGCCCGTCATCACGCGCTATACACAGTCCGAGCGGCTGAAACTCGACCGCCTGCGCGCGCATATGATCGAGGCGGCGGAGCAATGCGGGGGCGTGTCAGTGCCCGATCTGGATGCGGCACAATCCCTCGGCGCGGTGCTGGCCGACTGGCCGCAGGACAGGGTGCTGATCTTCTGCGACGAGGCGCGAACGGCCCCGCCCATGGCCGATGCGCTGTCCGCCCTGCCGCGCGGAACGCCCGCCGCGATCCTGATCGGGCCGGAAGGCGGGTTCTCGCCGGAGGAAGCAGGGCACCTGCGCGGGCATCGCGCCACCCTGCCCGTCAGCCTCGGCCCCCGCATCCTGCGCGCCGATACCGCCGCCGTTGCCGCGCTGGCGCTGGCGCAATCGGTGCTTGGGGACTGGGGCGTATGAGCGAGGCGGCGCGCAGGCATATCGGGAGGGCGCGGGACACCTGGAGCGGCCTCAACCGCTATCCATTCTTCCGTGCAGTGGTGAAACAGGCCGGCATCGCGCTGTGGGCGGCGGGTACGGTCTGGACCATGGCCTGGGGCATAGGAAGCGGCGTTTCGGGCTGGGCCGTCCTTATGATTCATGTCCTGCTGACGGCATGGCTCCATGCCGAGGACGAACCGGCCCCCGAACCGAGCGGGGAGGACGCCGCGCTTGCCGCCTTCGGCGAGACGGCGCTGGGGAAGCTGGTGACGGAGGCCAAGGGGCATCTGACCGATGCCCGCCGCCGGATCGGGCGGGACGCGGTCATGTATCAGCCGCTCGACCGACTGGTGCGCGCCACCCGCAAGATCGAGCGGCGGCTGGCGATGGAGGCACGCCTGCGACCCGCGCTGAACCGGATCGTCACGCGGGAATTGCCGCTCGTGGCCTCCACCGCCGGACAATACGTGGCGATGAAGACGCGGGACGGGGTCGATTCCGACCGCCTCGTGACCATCGAGGGCATCCTGCGCGATGCCGCCGCGCGCTTCGAGACGCTGGCCGGGGTGGAGGCGGGGCCGGAAGGGGCCTTGATCGGTCTGGCGCGGCTGGATGCCGATGCGGAGGTGCTGGCCGATTACATGGCCACCGATCTCAGTGCCGCAAGGGGGCGCGCCGAGGTGCTGCGGGTCGCGCACCGGCTGGACCGGGCAGCGCCCCATGTCGTGCCCGAACTGGAATACAAGCTGCGGACCGTCTCCGAACTGTTGCAGGCTCATGCAGACCGCGTGGAGGCGCAGGCGCTGATCGCGGATAAGGGGATGCAGGTGGCGGAGATCGCAGAGGTCGCGGATATGGATATCGGCGGACGGGCGGCGTTACGGGTCGCCCTCGAAGACTGGCGCACGGTGCTGAATACCCTCTCAGAAGCCAGGGGAATGCCATGACTGCCGATACCGCCTCGCTCGTCACGATACTGGCCATCATCGCTCTGGTCAGCACCGGGTTCGCGATCTGGTCATTCCTGCGCGCCCGCACACTGGATGCGACGGTAGGCGATATGCGCGAACGGCTGGGAGAGGCGACGACGAAGCTGTCGGTGCTCGATGCCGAGCGCACGGCGCAGGCGGAGCGACGGAGCCAGCTCGAACACGATCTGACAGCGGCACAGGGAAGCCTGCGCGAGGCCCTTGCCAGCGCCGGGAGCGAACGGGCGGAGAATGCAGCCCGCATCGCCGCGCTGGAAACCCAGTCGCGCGAGCAGGCGCGACAGACCGAGCTGCGCCTGAAGGATGCCGAAGCCGCGCGGGGGCTGATGACGAAACAGCTTGCCGAAGCGCGCGAACAGATGGACAGCCATTTCAATGCCCTGGCCGGGAAGGTCATACGCCAGCACGGCGAGGATTTCCGCAAGGCGGCGAGCGAGCAGTTCGGGTCCATCGTCGCGCCGCTGAAATCGGATATCGGGAAATTCCAGTCCGAGATCCGCACGGCCCATCAGGGGGCGCTGGCCGAGCGGGCGGCCCTGAAGGAGCAACTGGGCACCCTGACACAGCGGAGCGAGGCGGTGTCGAAAGAGGCCGAGAGCCTGACCCGCGCCCTGCGCGGCGATACGCAGAAGCAGGGGGCCTGGGGCGAGGCGGTTCTGGGCCGCCTGCTCGACAATTCGGGCCTGCGCGAGGGGCATGAGTATTTCACACAATCGAGCGTGAAGGCGGAGGACGGGCGAACCCTGCGCCCGGATGTGGTCGTCTCGCTGCCCGGTCAGAAGGATATGGTGATCGATTCCAAGGTCTCGCTCGTCGCCTATGAGCGGGCGGTGAACACCGGAGACGAGGACGCCTATCGCCGGGCTATCAGTGAGCACGTCGCGTCCTTGCGCGCACATATCAAGGGGCTGAGCGCGAAGGAATATGCCGCCGTCACCGCCGGAACCGCCGATTACGTCATCATGTTCGTGCCTATCGAGGGGGCATTGTCCGAGGCCCTGCGCTCGCAACCCGACCTGACCGAATATGCCGCGAATCTTCAGGTGATGATCGCGACGCCGACCACGCTGATGATGGCGCTCAGGACGGTGAAGACGGTCTGGGACGTGGAAAACCGCAACAGCAATGCGGAGAAGATCGCCAAGCGGGCCGGGGCGATCTACGACAAGGTGGTGGGCTTCTGCACCGATATGGAAAAGGTCGGCAAGCAGCTCGATTCCGCACGCGATGCCCATGCAGCGGCCCTCAACAAGCTGACCGACGGGCGGGGCAACGTGCTGCGGCAGGTCGAGGAACTGAAAACGCTGGGCGCGAAGACAGTGAAGTCCATCCCCGATTCCATGGGGATCGAGACCGGGGACGACGCCGCCCCGTAGGCAATCTCAGCGCGTGGGGACCGGCTCGTCACCGCGATAATCGTAGAAGCCGCGCCCGGTCTTGCGGCCCAGCCACCCGGCCTCGACATATTTCACGAGCAGGGGACAGGGGCGGTATTTCGTATCGGCGAGGCCGTCATGGAGGACGTTCATGATCGCCAGACAGGTATCCAGCCCGATGAAATCGGCCAGCTCCAGCGGCCCCATGGGGTGATTGGTGCCCAGCTTCATGGCTTTGTCGATGCTCTCGACCGTGCCGACGCCTTCATACAGCGTGTAGACCGCCTCGTTGATCATCGGCACGAGGATGCGGTTCACGATAAAGGCCGGGAAGTCCTCGGCGACCGCCGCCTCCTTGCCCAGCGAGGCAACGACGGCGCGCATGATCTCGAAGGTCGGCTCGTCGGTGGCGATGCCCCGGATCAGTTCGACCAGCTTCATCACCGGCACCGGATTCATGAAATGGATGCCCATGAATCGTTCGGGACGGTCGGTGACGGTGGCCAGCCGGGTGATGGAAATTGAGGAGGTGTTGGACGCGAGAATCGCGCGTTCGGGAACCACCCCGACCAGTGTGCGGAAGATATCCTTTTTCAGCGACTCGATCTCCGCCGCCGCCTCGATCACCAGATCGCAATTGCCGAAATCGGCCATATCCGTCGTGCCCTTGATACGGGCCAGTGCGGCGTCCTTGTCGGCGGCGCTCAGCAAGTCGCGGTTGACCTGCCGTTGCAGATTACCGTCGATAATCTCCCTCGCTTCATCAATGCGCTCCTGCTCCAGATCGCTCATCACGACGTCGTAGCCCGCCACGGCGAAGACATGGGCGATGCCGTTGCCCATCTGCCCCGCGCCGACCACGCCGACTGTCTCAATACCCGGAACGGGAGTGCTCATGCCGCCTCGCTGAATGAATTCCGGTTCGGGTGTATGCGAGGGGGGGCGCGTATGGCAAGGGCGTCGGCGGCTCCGGGCGCGATGTGATCAGGGGATCATGGCTTCCAGAAAGCGACGGCGCGCGGGTTCATCCTCGATATGTCCGGCCACCACGGCGAGAAAAGCATGGGATGTGCAGGCGGTGGTCGCCGCCCGACGCACGAGCGGCACCGCGATGGGGCCGATGATCGCAGCAAGCTGTTCGGTCGCTCTGGCGATCAGGGGATCATCGACAGGACCGTCACCCTCCCCGGCCCCGTCATCGGGTATCTCTTCCACCACCGGCTCCTCCACGGGGCGATCGGACCGCTTCGCGGCCTGACCGACAGCGGCGCGGAAGGCGCGGCGATCCGCCTCGGAGTCGATCTTTTCCGCCAGACGCCCGACGAAATCCTCCGCCGAGCGGGCCTCGGCGACCGTGCGCCGAACAATCACCCCCGCCATAGGCCCGAGAACCTGCATGAGATGGCGGCGACACTTATCAACAAGATCGTCGGGCAGATCGGGATCGATAGCCGGAACCGCAGGGGCGGCGGCGAAAGTCGTCTCCGCGAGCCTGCGGCCTTTCTCGTCGGCATCCCCGACCGCATAGACTTCATGTTCGCGAATATGCTTGTCCTTGCGAACTCCCAGCGACCGGAAGCTGAAGGTATTCTCGTCGCGCAGACAGGACACGACCTCGAAATAAGGGCGCGATATCAGCACTTCCTGCTCATCGGCAAAGCTCATGATCCGCTGAGCGACATTGATCGCATCGCCCACGACATTGCGGTTGCCATTCAGGTCGGTCACGATCTTGACGGGGCCGAGATTGATGCCGGTTCGCAGGCGCAGCTTGCCGCGCAAGGTCGCCGAAATGGCCGTGGCCGCGAACAGCGCATCTTCCGGGTCGCCGAAAAAGCAGATCGCGGCCCCGTCCCCCGCATCGAGGACGATCAGCTCATCCTCGGGCGCGTTGGTGAGGCCGGATCGGATCGCATCGTTCAGGTCGGCCTTCATCGCCACTTGCCGATCCACCGCAGCCTTCGAGTAGTCCACGATATCAACGAAGACCACGCTACAGATCGAGGTGCGGAAATCGGGGTCGGGCATGAGATATCAGTCCATCATCTTCATCGCCTGTTCCAGACTGCGGCGCATCCGGTTGAAGGCGATACCGAGAGCGCCGATTTCGTCGCGCCGCTCTCCACTGAACTCCGGCACGGTGAAGTCACCGGTGCTGACCTTCTCGGCATCCGATGCCAGACTCATCATCGGCGCGACGATCAGGCGATTCAGCGCGAGGTTAAGGACAAGAAAGACGAGGGCGAAGACCCCGGCCAGAAGGGCCATGAAAACACCGAAGGCCTCCATCGCACGATTGCTGGCGATGGACATGGGGACGGAGACAATCTGCGCCCCGACGATCTCGTTCATCTGCCAGCCGAAACCGTTGGCGCTGCCGTATTTCGCGATGAGGGATTCCGGGGCCGCATCGGCGGTCGAGTGGCACGAGAGGCAGGCTGCATTGGTGATGACGATTGGACGCGCCGTATAGAGCATGGCTCCCGTCGGCGTGGCGCGCTCGCCGTCGATAAAGCCGAGTTCGGAGTCGCGTTTGAATTCCTGAATGATATCCGACTCCCAATCGACCGCCCGGTCGCGCGGGTTGGTGGGGTTGAGGGTCGCCTCCTTGTACAGGAAGTCGCTGAACTCCTTCGAGAACCGCCCGATCGCGGCGGTCGCGGCATAGGCCGGAACCGTCTGGGGCAGGAATTCGGGATGCGGTTCCTGATTGATGAGGGGACGGATCTCCTCGACGGTGTATTTGCGGATCGCCTGTGCCGCTTCGGTCATCAGTTCGGCGGAGTGGATCACTTCCTCACGGGCCTGCTTTTGCAACAAACTCCAGCTCACCACCGCGCTGAGCAGCAACGCGGGCAGCAGCACCGCAAACAACAGAAGATTGAATTTCGTCCGAATGCCCACCGTATCGTCCCCCTGAAACCAGCTACAATGAAGCGCGGACAGAATGAGGGGGAATCGCCCGGAAACGAGCATTTCCGACATGGATGCCCCGGCCTGATCGCGCATCACTCCAATCAACTTTATGGAGAATTAACGGGAAAACTTCTCATGTGCCAGAAAATTACATCCGGCGGTTTGCAGGCGCGGGCCTCACCCGGCCATCTGCCATTCCCTGATCCAGTCCTGCGGAGCGAGCAGCATGATGACATTGAGGGTCAGGCCGTCGCGGATCATCCAGCCGACGAAGAGTTCGGCGGCGATGAACAGCACGATGCTCGCCCATACCGGCAGCACGCGCGCGAGGACAAAACCCACCCACATCCACGCAATATCGGCAACGGAGTTGAGCACGCTGTCGCCGTAATAATCGAGCGCGATGGTGGCCTCGCGGTAACGCTGGATGACCGCATCGGTGTTCTCGGCAATCTCCCATACCGCCTCGACAGCCGTGGCGATGACGAGGCGGGAGCCGAGCGAGGCCCGGCGCAGGATCAGCCACAGGAAGGCGTAGAAGACCAGACCATGCAGGATATGGCTCGGCGTGTCCCAGTCGGCGATATGCTGCGAGTTCTCGGAACTGACAGTCTCGCCGTGCCAGAACTTCACATAGCCGCATTCGCAGAAGGGCGCGCGGCCCATCCACAACAGAACCATCGCCGTGACAGCGACGATCCCGAAGGCGAGCGCAACCGCCCGCGCGCTGACACCGCTAGACGTAGCGCCCATCCCGCATCACGGCGGCGAGGACAAAGCCGTAGAGAACATGCCCGGCCAGCGCCACCCATGTCAGTTCGACCCAGCCGAGGAAGGGCGGGTTGCCCGCGACCAGATGCGCCATCACGAACAGCGCGAAGGCCCAGATCACAACGCCGAAAATGATGCCCGTCACCCACCAGTGGACAGTCGGCCAGATCATCCGGCTTATGGGCCGTGCGAGCAGCACATAGCCAAGCGGATAGCCGATGATGCCCATCGCCCAGTGGGCGTATTCGCCGTATCCGGCGAAATCCGGGAGCAGCTTCTGGAGCGACTGGGTGGCCAGCCCCACAGGCTGCAATTCAGCGAAGCCTGCCTGCGGCGCATATAGTTTGCCGAAAGCATCGAAGGCCGCCAGTGCAATGGCCCCGCCGATCAGCATCAGCAGGACGGTACCGATGAAGGAACCGCCCTCCTCGTACTCGTCATCGTAGCCGTAGACATCGCCGCGCATGACCGTTTTCCCCTCGGTGAGACTTGCCCCTGAAGAATATTCCTACGCCGCCGCACGGCTCTGGATCAACCTGTTTACGCGCGAACGGCCCCTGATCTCACAAAGCCGTCCAGCCGCCATCGACCGAGAGCGTCGTGCCCGTGATCTGCGCGGCGGCATCCGAGCACAGGAACGCGGTCGTCTCGCCGATCTGTTCCACCGTCGCGAATTCCCGCGTGGGCGTTCGGGTCAGCATCACCTTGTCGATCACCTCGTCCTTCGTCATGCCGTTCGCCCGCATCTGATCCTCCAGTTGCGCCTCTACCAGCGGCGTCCAGACATAGCCGGGGCAAACGGCATTGCAGGTGATATCCACCCTCGCCTCCGCCGCCTCCAGCGCCGTGACCTTCGACAATCCCACCACCCCGTGCTTGGCGGCGACATAGGCGCTCTTGAAGGGCGAGGCGGTCAGACCATGGGCCGAGGCGATATTGACGATGCGTCCATGGCCGCGCGCCTTCATCCCGGCAATGGCCGCCTTGGTGGTATGGAAGGCCGAGGAGAGGTTGATCGCAATGATCGCGTTCCATTTGCCTTCCGGGAAATCCTCGATCTTCTCGACATGCTGGATGCCCGCATTGTTCACGAGGATATCGACCCGCCCGAACGCCTTTTCGGCCTCCGCGATCAGGTTGGCGCAATCCTCCGCCTTCGACATATCCGCCCCGACATAGCGGATTTCCGTCCCGGTCTGCCTGGCGAGATCACCGGCAATCTCCCGCGAAGCATCGGAATGGGTGTGGTCATTGATGACGACCGTACAGCCCTTTTCGGCAAGCACTTTTGCGATCCCGAGGCCGATTCCGCTGGTTGATCCGGTAACGACCGCAACTTTTCCGCTGAGCATGGAGATATCCCTTCGATTCGTGTTCGGAGGGCTTATAGTGCAGCGCACAATACTTGGCGAGGGTCCGCAGGCGGACGAGACCGTTCGCACAAAAACCGACCGGCTTTCATAGGAAAGCCGGTCGGCCTGCAACGCCCCCACGGGGAGGAGAGGGGCGCATTCGGTATCAGTTGACGATACGCACACCGGATGAGGAGATCTTGTTGAAGATCGAGTCGAACACGCCTTCCAGTTCGCCGCCACCTGTGGGTTCGTGGAAATATCCATCCCCGCTGGAACACTCGCGCAGCATCCGGCGCGTGGCGTCGCTCTGGACGTTGAAGGCCACCGTATAGATCGAGATGCGAGCGTCCTTCATCGCCTTGCAACTGCTGGCAATATTCGAGTTGGCGGAGTCGATGTTGTATGAGCCGTTCGGACCATGCGCCTGAACTGTCTGCACACCATCGGTCAGCAGAACCGCGACCCGCTCCACCTTTTCGTCATCCGACGGCTCCTCGAAGGGAGCGTTGGGCGTGAGTGAATGCCAGCCGAGATCGAGGGCGAGGGCGATATTGGTCAGGCCGGAAGGCTTCATTTTCCCGAAGGCATCGCGCAGCCCGCTGTAATCCGTCGAGAGCGGACGCATCCAAAGATGGTTTTCGACATACTTCTTGCAGAAGGGCGGCATCGTCTCGGTGCTCAGCGCCGATTGGAATTCCGGCGGCAAAGCGGCGTCCGGTGGCGTGCTCCAGCCGTCCGATCCCGCATAGTTGTTGAGCGGGACGCCCGTTGGACCCGAAGCCGGCAGGAAGTTCTCGAAGGAAATATGCTGCTCGATATGGGCGATTTCCGCAGCGGTGAGGCCCGTGTCCCGGATCTGGTACGAAACCGCGTTTTGTCCATCGATGATATACGTCGTGTCACCCGTATCAGGGTTGACCGAGCCGATACTTATTCCACCCACTCCTTTGAAGCCGTCGGATGGATCATCATAGATGTCGAGGGCAAAAGACAGCGAACCGCCCATCCCTGCGATCGAATAGCTGGCAGTGCCGTTTGAAGCCTGTTGCTGTCCCGTATAGTCTTCCGAATAGCCCCCGGATGTCGGCTCCTCGGACTTCACGTAGCTGAGCACGGGCCAGAGCGATCCTTCCGTCGCCATGTTCGGCGTATCCGCGTTGACGGAATACGGATGCTGGCGGTTCAGGAGGCACCCGAAGATATTCTCGTCGCCCAGACTGGTCGCATTCGCGACATCGTAGACGTAGCGACCCTCAATCGGGGCAAGCACGTATTTCGAGAAGGGAACGAGCGCGATCTTGCCCAGGCCGTCGGTATTGCTTTCAACCTGATCGACGAAGTTCGTCGCGGCGGACCCCATGGCCGCATATTTGCCATCGGCGTACATTGAGCCGGAATAATCCAGCATCATTGCAACTTCCAGGTCTTTGGGCGGCGATGCGATCGCGCTCGAAGAAACCTCGATCGGGATCGTATCGACACTGGCAATCTTCAGGAAGGAAGTGGGCACGTCGGCTATTGCATTGACCGTGACCAGTCCGTCGTTGTCAGTCTCTACCTTGATTTTACCGCATTGTATTTTTTTGCACTGCCCGGAGTTTTCAAAAGTGGCAATCGCTACTTTTCTGCGCTCTGCCGGGGTGGCGTTCGGCAAACGCGCGGCGGCGATACTGCTGACATCGGCAGTATCTTGCAGCCGCATTCTTTCTTTTGTCGCCTTAGTCAAATCAACGGCGCCGACGGCCGCCATTGAAACCAACATGAGTGTAACACCACTCAATACAGCGACACTTCCGCGCTGCTCTTTTGCGAATTTCTGAATGTACATGGAATTTCTCCGGCAATTGAATATTGCATCAATTTTTCATCAAATTCATAACGCCTTGTAAAAATACAGAATTAATGAAATATCAACTCAATATTACTTAGTAATATAAACCATAAAAATATTGTCGATATACTTTTTACGCCTTTTACGGAAACAGCAGTTCCAAGCGTTTTTATAGCGCACTAACAAAAAATCACATTCACGCGATGCGCCATAAACATACTATGTATTTAATTTTATTTGATGGCCACTGAATCGCGTTGCATCGTCAATACCGGGGGCAACGATCACGATTATCTGTTTCTTTCGGGGGGTTGGCCGATGCTGATTTATGGCTCCCGCGCTGCTGCCAGCGCCTCCGGCAGGGCCGCCGCCGCCAGATCAAGCTCGGCCTCCGTCCCTGTGCTGATGCGGATACAACGGTCAAGAGGGGCGGGGCCGGGCATTCGGATGAAGATGTCACGCGCCAGCATTTCGCGCAGGACGGCGCGGGCATAGTCGCCGTCCCGCCCGCAATCGATGGCGACGAAATTCGTAGCCGAGGGCAGTGGTGTCAGGTGGTTCGCTCGGGCAATATCGCCGAGTCGCTCGCGTCCCGCCGCCACGGTTCCGATCACCCCCGCCAGATGCGCCTCATCCTCCAGCGCCGCCAGCGCCGCCCGTTGCGACAGGCGCGTGACCCCGAAATGATTGCGGATACGGTCGAAGCCCGCGATCAGGTCCGGGTGTCCGATGGCACATCCGATCCGCAGCCCCGCCAGCCCGTAGGCTTTCGAGAAGGTCCGCAGGCGCAACAGGTTCGGTCGGCGGAACCCGCGCGGGGTAATCGCCTCCGGGTCGGTATGAAACTCCGCATAGGCCTCGTCCAGCAGCACAAGGCAATCGGGCGGCACCGCATCGCACAGCGCCTCGATATCGGCATGGGAGACCCAGCTTCCCATCGGATTGTCAGGATTCGAGAGATAGACCAGCCTGGCCCCCGTCGCCCTGGCCCGCTCGCCCAGCGCCGCCGCGTCCTCGCGGTCGTCGCGATAGGGCACCGGCTCGACCACGCCACCGAAACCGACCACATGATAGTTGAAGGTCGGATAGGCCCCCAGCGACGTGACCGCGCGTTCCCCCGGTGCCATGAACAGCCGCACGATCAGACCCAACAGCCCGTCGATCCCCTCGCCGAGCATGACCTCCTGCGGCCCATAGCCGAAATGCGCGGCCAGCGCCTCCGTCAGATCATGGTTTGTCGAGTCGGGATACCAGCTCACTTCCTCCATCGCCGCCCGCCGGATCGCCTCGATAACCCGTGGCGACGGCTCCAGCGTCAGCTCGTTCGCGCCCAGCCTTGCGGCGAAGGGCCGTCCCCGCGCCCGCTCCATCTGATCCGGCCCGACAAAGGGCACTGTGGCGGGCAGGGAAGCCGGGATCGGCGCGAAGGGAGGCAGGGCAGTCATGGCATCGGTTCCCGAAAAAGAACAGTCGATCCCGTTTCTTCCAGTCCATCGCTCCGATGGCAAGCCACCACCCCGCCCGAAATCACGCGCTTCATGCCACCGGCACTGAATGAGCGCGCCCTGCCCGCAAGCGACATGCCGTCAACAGTTCCGGGCGTCAGGCCCGATCCGCATCCGAATTGGGCAACCATCGCGCCAGTGCATGTGTACAAAACAGGTTCACAAGCATCCGCAGCACGACGGTCATAACAGCCAGAACCGCAAGCGCCGCAAACATCAGATCAATCTTGGCGCGCCCGCTGGCGAGCAGCATCAGATAGCCCAGCCCCTGCGAAGACCCGACCCATTCGCCCACGATCGCGCCGATGGGAGCATACACGGCGGCAAGCCGCAGTCCTGTGGCAAAAGAGGGAATCGATGCGGGTATCCGTACCCGAAGCATGATTCTGGCCCGGCTCGCGCCCATGGAGCGGGCAAGATCGAGATAACCGCGCGGCGTTGCCTGCAACCCGTCGAAACAGGCGGAGGCGATGGGAAAATACACGATCAGGACCGTCATCAGGATCTTGGGTTCAGGACCATAGCCGAGCCAGAGCGTCAGGATCGGCGCGATCGCAAAGACCGGAATCGCCTGTGACAGCACGAGAACCGGCAGAATGAAGGTACGGGCTGCCTTCGACAGGCACAGATGGATCGCCGTCGCCGCGCCGAGCACGGTGCCCAGAACCAGCCCCACAACAATCTCGATGAGCGTCATCAGCGCGTGCTCGCCCAGAAGGTCGATATTGTCCCCGATTGCGGCGGCAACGCGCAACGGGCCGGGCAGGATAAAATGCGGAACACCCGTTGCCCAGACCAGCCCCTGCCATACAAGGACCACGGTTGCGGCCACGATCAGAGCGGTGCCTGCCCGCCTCATGCCGGACGCCGCCATGCGGATTGGCGCAGGATATCCAGAAGATGCGCCTGACAAACCAGTGTAGACGGGTCATTGAGCGCACGGACAGGCGCAGATTCCGGTGGCGTGGCAGTGCTCAGCCCACTGCGTTCTAGAATATAGAGGCGGTTTGCCAGACGCGCGGCCTCTGCCGGATCGTGGGTGACGAGCAGGACAGTCCGGCCCGCGAACAGCTCCGCCGCAAGTTCCTGCATTGCCGCGCGCGTTCCGGCATCAAGCGCGGAAAACGGTTCATCCAGCAGGATGACCGGGCGATCCTCCATGATCGTTCGCAGCAGCGCGACCCGCTGACGCTCACCGCCGGACAATGTAGCGGGCATCTGATCGGCCTGCTTCGCCAGCCCCACCTCGGAAATCAGATCCATGGCCCTTGCAGGATCGCTTTTCCCGCCCCGGAGACGCCCGCCGAGGCAGACATTCTGAAGAACGCTCAGCCAGGGCAGCAACAGATCATCCTGCGCCATGAAAGTCACCCTGCTCGCCACCGGGCCACTGTCTCCCGCCGTGATTGTACCGGAGAAACTGCCCCCGATCTCAAGCCCGGCTATCAGGCGCAGGATCGTCGATTTCCCTACGCCGGAGGGGCCGAGGAGGCAGGTCCATTCACCGGCCCCCACCTCCAGCGACAACGGGGCGAACAATTCCTGTTCGCCCATCGTACAGCCCCCTTCGAGCGTTATCGCGGGGGCCGGTTTCACGCGCCGCGCAAGCCCATGGACCAGAACGCCACTTCCAGGCGCGTGGCGGTTTCAAACCGATGCGCGAGATGCGCCGCACGCGGACTGTCCGCAAGCGTTCCGAGTCTGCGCGCCACCGCATTATCAATCAAAACCCTCACATCAAGGCAGATTTTCTGATAATCTTCCGAGGCATAGGTGACGATCCAGTCGCGATAGACATCGGATGTCGCTTCCTGCCCCAGTCGCGCGCCGATTTCGCCATACCCCATCACACAGGGCGCGAGCGCCGCCATCAGATCGAGGAAATCCCCGGAGTATCCGGCCTCCAGCACATAGCGCGTATAGGCGAGATTTTCCGGTTCCTCGCGCGCCGCAAACAGCGTCGCCTCATCTATCCCCGCCGCCGCGCAGGTCTGGATATGCAGCGACATCTCGTGGTTCACGAGGCCGTCAACCGTCGAGGCGGCAACCCGCATTTCGTCGGGCGTGTCGGCCTTTGCCGCCGCCAGCGCCCAGGCGCGGGAGAAATGAAACAGGAAAATATAGTCCTGCACGAGGTAGTGCAGAAATGCCGGACGCGGCAGCGAGCCGTCGCCCAGCCCAGCGACGAACGGATGTCCTACATAAGCGGGCCATACCGGCCCCGCCGCCGCGCGCCACTGCTCGAATGTGGTACCGTAGCCGCTCATTGCGCGGTCACATCGAGCGCGATTTCGGAAACGGGATTGATCGACGGGATCAGCCCCGCTTCCTTGAGGAAACTTTCAAAGCGCGCGTAGCGTCCGGCGTCGAGCGCGGCGGGGCGGAGCGCAAAGCGCGGAAGCGTATCCACCCAGGCCTTGCGATTCAGCTCATCATCAAGCTCTTTCGATGTCCCGATGAAGATGTCGCGGCTCTCAACGGGATGGTTCACAATGTACTGAACCGCCAGTTCAGTCGCCGCGAGAAAGCGCGTCATCATGTCCTTATCGATCGCATCGGCTTTCATGACGTAGATCAGTTCATCATAGGCGGGCAGCCCCTCTTCCTCCGGGTAGAAGCAGCGACCCGGAACCCCCTCAATCTCCATCTGGTTCAGCTCGAAATTGCGGAAGGCACCGATCACCGCATCGACCTGGCCGGACATCACCGCAGGTGAGAGCGACCAGTTCACGTTGATCATCTCCACATCATCGATCCCGAAATCGTGCGGACGGAACATCGCATCCAGAACCGCCTCCTCTACCCCGGCAACCGAAAAGCCGATCTTCTTGCCCTTGAGGTCCGCGATGGACTTGATCGGCCCGTCTGCCTCGACCAGCAGGCAGTTGAGCGGTGTCGAAACCAGTGTGCCGACGCGAATGAGCGGCAGGCCCTCATGAATCTGGAGATGCAATTGCGGCTGATAGGAAATCGCGATGTCGGCCTTTCCCGCCGCGACAAGCTTTGGCGGATCGGAGGGGTCGGCGGGCGCGATGATCTCGACCTCAAGGCCCTCATCGGCGAAGTACCCCTTCTCCTGAGCGATAATGATGGGTCCGTGATCCGGGTTAACGAACCAGTCGAGCATCACGGTTACCTTTTCGGCGGAATAGGCATTGCCTGCACTGAACAGAACCAGGCAGAAGCTGAGATATTTCATTCACTGTCCCTTTCGTAGATATCGTTTCCCAGCGCGATCAGGGCGATATCGCCATCCCATCGCGCGCGGAGTTTCGTGGCGGCGTGCCAGGCACGCAGACCGCTGCGGCACGCGAAAACCACGCGCCGGCTGTTTTCCGGCGTGCCGCTGAAGCCTTCCGCCGTTGATCGCACCGCCAGCGGATGAACCGGGTTCGGCGCTTCCTCTTCGTCGCGCAGTTCGACGATAAAGTCGTCATCCGCAATCTCTTCACGCACGATGAAGGCGAGACCGTTATGCGGTTCGGGGGCCTGGTCGAAGCGAAAACCGCCGAACCGAAATCCCCGCGCATCGAATGTCACCAGTTGCCCCAGCGGCGCAGGGGCAAGGCCCAGCAAAACCGACAGTGCCATCTGCGCCTGCAATGCGCCGAGCACACCCACGACCGGCCCCAGCACCCCCGCCGTTTCGCAACTGGCCAGCGTTTCCGGCAAATCCGGGAACACCGCCCGTAACGAAGGCGCTCCGCCGCAGAACCCGCCCACATAGCCGGAAAGGCCCAGCGCCGAGGCACTGATAAGCGGAACGCCCTGCATGAAACAGGTGTCGGATGCGATGTAGCTGGCCGCGAAGCTGTCAGCGCAATCGATCACCAGCGTTGCACCGGCGATCAGGCTGGCGGCGTTAGCCGGATCGAAGGGGGCGGCCACCGGCATGATACGGATATCGGGATTCAGCCGCATCAGGCTTGCCGCCGCCGCCAGCACCTTTGGCCGACCGATATCGTCCATGCGATAGAGTGTCTGGCGATGCAGATTGCTGACCGACGCCACGTCCCCGTCAACGAGCGTAATCTCGCCGATACCGGCCCCGACAAGATACTGCAGGACCGGCACACCCAGTCCACCGGCACCAATCACCAATACCCGCGCGGCCCGCAAGCGCGCCTGACCCTCGGCGCCAACCTCCGGGAGCGCGATTTGTCTGATATAACGATCCGCATTCATCGCGTCGCCTCTATCCACTCGCGGGCGCGCGCCTCCGGGTCGGCATTGAGAGTGATATCGGTCACGACCGACACCACATCCGCCCCGGCGGAGAAGGCTTTCGCAGCACGGTCCACAGACATGCCCCCGATCGCGATCAACGGACGCGCCCCGACCAGTCGTTTCCATTCGGAAACACGGTCCAGCCCCTGCTCATGCCATTTCATCTTTTTGAGAATGGTCGGGTAGACAGGCCCCAGTGCCACGTAATCAGCATCAAGCGAGAGCGCACGATCCAGTTCCGCATGGTCATGCGTGCTGATCCCCACGCGAATACCGTGACGGCGCAACGCGGGCAGGTCAGCAGTATCAAGATCCTCCTGACCGAGATGAACATAATCGCATCCGGCATCAATGGCCGCTTGCCAGTAATCATTGACGATCAGTTGCGCGCCGTGCCGGGCGCACAGATCCCGCGCGGCGATCACCTCCCGCATCGCCACCGCCTCAGACACGTCCTTTGCCCGCAATTGCACGAGTTTCACGCCAAGCGGCAGCATCCTCCGCAACCAGGCGCTGTCCTCGAAAATGGGGTAGAACCGGTCAAGTTTCATTCCAGAAACGCCTTTCCGATCAGCGGCGTCGAGGGCGAGGCCATGTCGCTTGGCTCCATCGGGTCGGCGATATGCGCGGCGCGCCCGGCAGCGACCGCCAAACCGAAAGCGCGCGCCATGGCCACCGGGTCACCGGCTTTGGCCACTGCCGTATTCAGCAATACGGCGTCGAAGCCGATTTCCATCGCCTGCGCGGCATGGGAGGGCAAGCCGATCCCGGCATCGATCACCAGCGGCACATCGGGAAACTGTGCCCGCATGGTCCTCAATCCCTGAAGGTTGTTCAGCCCCAGACCGGAGCCGATCGGTGCCCCCCAGGGCATGAGTACCTTGCATCCCGCATCGAGCAGGCGTTCGCCGACGATCAGGTCTTCGGTTGTGTAGGGAAACACCTCGAACCCCTCATCGCAGAGGATTCCCGCCGCCTCGACCAGCCCGAAGACATCCGGCTGAAGTGTGTCCGTATGGCCGATGACTTCCAGCTTGATCCAGCGCGTTCCGAAAAGTTCGCGCGCCATCCGCGCCGTTGTCACAGCCTCCTTGACCGTATGGCATCCGGCGGTGTTCGGCAGCACGGGAATGCCCATCTCGCGCACGATGGACCAGAAAGCCTGACCGCTGCGCCCCGCACCGCTTTCACGGCGCAGTGACACCGTGGCGACGCCCGCGCCGCTGGCCCGGAAAGCCTCCACCATGATCGCGGGCGAAGGATAGAGCGCGGTGCCCAGCATCAGCGGACTGCTCAGTTCCTGACCATAGAACAGCGCCACGCTCAGCCCCCCTGCATGGGCGCGACGACTTCCAGATGGTCGCCCTCGGCAAGCATGGTCGCAGCGCGCGCGCCAGCCGGAACGAACGCGCCATTGAGTGCGGTCGCGACTGTTGCTCCGCCAAATCCCAGTTCATCGAGCGCATCCAGCACTGTCGCCGCCCTGACAGACTGCGAGTCTCCGTTAAGGACGATTTTCATCCATCACCTCCGGTATCGTGCCATTCAGGAGAAAATCCGCGATCATCCGCGCCAGCGAGGGCGACAGCAGAAAGCCATGGCGATAAAGGCCATTCACCCGGATCGTGGTGCCATCGCGGCGAATGCGCGGCAGATTGTCGGGAAATGCCGGGCGCGCATCAACCCCGATCTCAAGGATTTCCGCTTCGGCAAAAGCCGGATGCAACGCATAGGCTGCGCTGAGCATTTCGAGCAGGGACCGTGCAGTGATGCGATCCCGCTCGCCGCTTTCGATCATTGTCGCGCCTACCATGTAAACCCCATCGCCGCGCGGGACGATGTAGAGCGGTATGCGCGGATGCAGCAGACGCACAGTCCGGGTCAGATTCATATCGGGGCAGCGGATGAGCAGCATCTCGCCCTTGACGCCGCGCAAGTCCTTCAGCGTATCGGCGGCGGCGAGGCCCCGGCAATCGACAGAATATTCCGAAGCGGGCACCCGATCCCGGACGACGATCCCTCTGGCGGCAAGACCTTCATGCAATGCCGCCAGAGCATCGCGGGGCGCAATATGCGCTTCGCGCGCGAAATACAGCCCCCGGTCAAAACGTCCGGCAAGGTCCGGTTCAAGCGCAGTGACCGCATCGCCGTCCACCACCTCGAAGCCAGAGGTCCGGCGTGCGAACTGATCGAGTTTTTTGCGATCCCGATCCAGCGCCAGAACCAGCGTCCCCGTCCGGGCAACAGGCACAATCTGCGACCACCAGTCCAGCGCCTCCATCCCGAGGCGCAGCACCGGCTCTTCCGCCGATTCCCGTTCGCACCACGGGGCAAGCATCCCTCCCGCCCACCATGAACAGGAATGCGGTCCCGGTGCAGGCTCCCGATCCACCAGCGCGACCCCCATGCCGCGTCTGGCCAGTTCGGTAGCGACACACAGCCCGACCACCCCGGCCCCGATCACATTAACCTGCATCAATGGCCCACATTCGATGGAAGTGGTGGACCGGACCATGGCCCGTACCGACCTGCAAGACATCCGCCGCAGCAATGGCAGCCTGAAGATAGCCATGGGCGGCCCGGAACGCTTCCGGCAGGGAAAGTCCCTTCGCCAGCCCGGCGGCGATGGCCGAGGAAAGCGTACAGCCCGTACCATGGGTATTGCGTGTGGTCTGGCGGGGAGCGGATAAGCTGAGGGGCGCGCCGTTGCGTTCGACCAGAGTATCGATGCAGGTTTCCCCCGTCGCATGACCGCCCTTGATCAAAACGGCCTGCGCGCCCTGATCGATCAGTCTGAGCGCCCGCTCCTGCGTTTCGCGCATGTCGGGTGCCAGCCGCTCCAGCTCCGGCAAATTCGGCGTCACCACGGTTGCACGCGGAAGCAGATGCTCGACCAACGCTGTGATCGCCTCGTCCTGCAACAGCGCGTCGCCGGATTTCGCGATCATCACCGGATCAAGCACGACGGGGCCGGTATAATGCCGCAGACTCTCCGCCACGATACGGATGATATCCGGTGAGAACAGCATACCGATCTTGATCGCACCGATATCGATATCGCTGAGCACAGCGTCGATCTGCGCCCCGATCACAGGCGGTTCTATGGCCGCAACTGCCGTCACATTCCGGGTATTCTGCGCTGTCACCGCCGTGATGACGCTGGCTCCGTAGACCCCGAGCGCGGAGAACGTCTTCAGATCCGCCTGAATGCCGGCGCCCCCTCCGCTGTCGGACCCGGCAATCGTCAAAGCCTTCGCAACCAATGCAGCCTCCCGCTATGGCAGACGACAGGCAAAGGGGGGCATCGAAGCGATGAACTGTCCCGTTCCCTACGCCGGCACTGCCCGGATCAGGTTCGATGGGTTGGCAACGCCTCTCAGCCCCTGCGGGCACCCCAACGGTCGTTCTTTCCTAAACACCCGGTGAAAGAGTGTCCAGAATCTTCTGGGGAAGCGACGCCGGATCGAGGGAAGCGGGAAGGTCTGCGCGGGGTCAGGCGACGTTGAAGCGTTGAAGCTGTTCCGGCTCGCTCTCGCCGCAGGCGACGGAGGCGAGTTCGGAGAGAAGGTCAGGCTCGGCATGACCATCGGTGACGGCAAATTTCAGCACCGCATCCAGATCGTCACGGGTTGCCCGCGCCCCGGCGCGGACCAGCCAGAGAGCAGCCTTGATCGCGTCCTGCCCGGCCCGGTCATCGAAAGCATAGCGGTAGAACCACAGTTCCAGCAGCAGATCGGGATCGCGCCTGGCGGGGTCGTCATCAAGCGCGGCCTCGAAAGCGCGGTCGAGCATCGACAGGCCCTCCTCGCGCTTGCCCAGCGAGAACATGGCCTGCGCGGCCCCGCAGAGCGTGGCCGGGTCATTGGGGTTTTCGGCCAGAGCCTTATCGTAGAACGCCTCCGCCGCGCGGGGGTTGGATTTGGCTGAATTGACCACGCGGGCATAGCGGCGCAGGGTGGCGACCCGACGGGGATCGGCGGCGACCGCACGGCGGAACAGGGCCTCGGCCTCCTCGGTCTGACCGCGCTCACGCAGGATCAGGCCCAGATCCGCGAGCGCCGCCGCATCGCGCGGGGCGATGGTGGTCGCCCGACGCAGCAGCGGCTCGGCGGCATCCATATCCTTGCGCTCATGCAGCAGGAAATTGCCATATTGCGCCAGTGTGAAGGCATCCTTGGAGTCCAGCGACAGGGCCTTGCGATAGCGGTCCTGCGCGGCGGCGGGGTTGGAGCGCGCCTTGTGGAGAAAACGGGCATGGGACGACAGAATCCGGGCATTGCGGGGGTCGAGATGTACGGCCCGGCGATAGTATTCATCCGCCGCGTCCAGATCACTGCGATCCTCCTCCTGAAAGCGGGCATAGGCCAGCGCCGTATGCGCGTCGCCCGGATCGGCATCGAGCGCGCGGATCAGCAGCGCCTCGGCGGCATCCACATCGCGGCGATGCAGGCATTGGAACCGCGCAAAGGCACGCAGGACATCGGGGGCCTCGCCATCGGTTTCCACGGCCTGCTCGAACAGGCTTTCGGCCTCGTCGGGCTTCTTCGCCATATCCGCGAGGAAGGTCGCGGCGGCGGCCATGGTCACGGCGGAATGCGGATCGATCTTGGTCGCCTGCCGGAAGATCGCTTCGGCGCGGGTCAGATCGCCCCGTTTTTCGGCGACGAAGCGGGCCAGTTGTACCGCCGGTTCGGGGTCGGTCGTGGTTGAGGCCGTGGCCAGCTTCAGCAGGGCATAGGCGGCATCGTCCTTGCGCTCGACCTGCGAGAGGAAGGACGCATAGGCGGCAATCGCGCGGGCATGGCGGGGTGCGCCGTCCACGGCCACCTGAAAACATTCGCCCGCCGCCTGCATATCGCCGCGCACTTTCCAGAGGAAATTCGCATAGGCGATAAGGGTCTCGCTGTCCTCGAAATCCACGCGCAGAGCCAGACGATAGCATTCCTCCGCACGGTCGAAATCACGGCGGGTCTCGGTAAGGAAGGTCGCGAATTCACGCAGGGCCGTGCCGTCCTGCGGATCGGCATCGATCGCGCGGTTGAAATAGTGTTCGGCCCCGTCATGGTCGCGCCGCCCCACGGTCAGGAAACGGGCATAGCGGGCCAGAAGGCGCGGATTGCGCGGCGAATCCTGAATGGCGGCGAGGTATCGGCGGTCCAGTTCGGCGGCATCGGCACGGCTCAGCAGACGGCGGGGCAGTTCGAGGCGGTCGTCCTCGTCCTCTGCCCGGCTAAACGGCGCAGCGGGGATGTCCCTGTCGGCCTTCGTATCCGGCGCGGGGGTGGCCGATGCGGTCTCGGCGGGCGGACTGGCAATGATATCGGCATTGGATGCGGATTCTGCCGGTGCGAGGGGCCTGTCCTGCGCCTGTATATCCGCGCCGCTTTCGGCGACGATGGAGAGTGCCGGACGGTCGGCATCCGGGGTCGGCTCATCGGCGGGTTCCTCGGGAATCACAGTCTCCGTGACGCCAGCTTCCTGGGCGCGCTGTCCATTGGCCATGGCGGCAACGGCGGCGGCGATCAGGCGGTCGATTCGGCTGGTCGAGCCATCGTCATCCTGCCGCGTGTCGTCATAGGATCGGTGCAGGATCGTGGGGTCATTCTCTACGGGCTGATCGTCCTCTGTGAGCAGCTCGTCTTCGGCGATCACGTCATGGCGGTCAAAGCTGTCCGCGACCGTCCCGGCCAGCGAATAGCTCCAGGTGTCGTCGTCGGGCATCGGGGCAACATCAGGGGCCTCACCGGCATCCGGCTCCACCACCGGCGGCACGGGGGCCGCGAAGCCCGGCACCCGGTCGGGCTTGAGATCATCACGGGCGTCAAGCACCCGGAACTGGGCATCGTAACGCTGGAGAATCTTGTCGAAGCGATCAATACGTGGATGACCCAGCGCGAATTCACGACGCAACAGGTACATCAGCCCCTCAAAGTCGCTGTAAGGGGTCCAGAGCGTATTTCGCTCCTCCAGCCATTCGCGAAGCGGTTCTCCCGGTTCCCGGTCATTGACCCAGTAGATGCCTCCGGCGGGCGCCCCGCGCGGCAGGCCGGAGAGAAGATCGGCAACCGATTCGTCGCTGCCGCCATAGCCGATGAAGACCAGCGCGGATTCGGTGAACTGCGCGCGCAGGCGATCCTTCACATCCGAGCGCAGAAAGCGGCCCCGTTCCTGATCCCGCGCGCCGCCCAGATGGGCATCGCCGTATATCTTGAGAATCGTGGGGCGCGAGGTGCTGATGCGGATACGCCGGTCAAAGGACTCGTGAGTCAGCACCTGCGGCTTGCGCTGGGAGTATAGATAGAGCGCGTCGGCGGCCAGATCGTCGAAATTGGTCGTGACCACGGTATTGCACCGCTCACCCCAGTCCGGCTGTGTCACCAGTTGCGCGAGGGTAGCATAGCCGAAACCCGGCTCGGCCTGCGCGATAATCCGTTCGAGTTCGCGCTCCTGCTCCTGCTCGGTGTAGAACAGCGCATCGAGAACCTTGCCGTAGAGCGCACCGGGATCGCCGGGATTGAAGTCAGAGAATCGCTCCGGCGCCCAGTCGGCCACCTCGTCGGCAGTCCCGGTTTCGAGATATTTCAGCTCGCCCAGCCAACGCATGGTTGTCTCACCGGCGTCGCCGATCCCTGAACTGACCGAGCAACCGGCACCCAGAAACCAGACATAACGCCCGTCATGGTTAGTAAGGCCATGGTGAAAACGGCGCACGAATTCGAAGGGGGAAATCGTCCTCATCGCTGTATCGCCCGCCCTCAAACTGTACTGTGCGCCAACCCGAAGATGTGTATGCCAGCTCTTAACAAACCGTTACGCCCCTGTCCCTGTGAACGGAACAGGCACATCAGCCAAGCTATACCATATCGTGAAAACTATTGCGAAACGGTTTGGAACAGCAAGCTAAACCTGTCCGTCTGCGGTTAATTTAAGTTTACGATTGCAAATGTGCATGTCCCGGTCTAGAACATTAGATCAGTAGACTGATTAATTTCTGGACGATGTTATGCGATTTATGGAACGGCTGGTGGCGATCAATATCGGATTATGTCTCGACTCGGCCATTGCCGTGGCGGAGGCGAGTTACACGATCAACTGGGGCGCGTTCTAGAATCGGCTCCGACCCGTAAGGGCCATCAGAGTCACCGGAAGCCGCGCGTTGGGCGGCTGTTTCCGGCCTGATCGGAAGCGAGCACGATGCCCTCATGCCGCATTTTCCGTCGCGACGCCCTTGATCCTCTCGATCATCGACCCGAGGCCGTTGCTGCGCTGCGGACTCAGATGGGCGGCCAGATCAATGCGTTGCAATTGTGCAACCACATCGGTCCCGACGATCTCTCGTGCAGGCTTGCCCGACAGCATCGTGTGGAGAATTGCGATCAACCCCCGCACGATATGGGCATCGCTGTCCCCCTCGAACTCGATCTTCGTGCCGGTTTCGCCCTCGACCGCGCGGCTGTCGATCCAGACGCGACTGACACATCCATCCACCTTCGTCGCATCGGTCTTGCGCGCCTCGTCGAGCGGAGGCAACGCCTTGCCCAGTTCGATGACGTAACGATAACGCTCTTCCCAGTCGTCGAGAATCTCGAAATTCTCGACGAGTTCATCGTAGCTCAGATCGGCCATGCATTCCTCCAAGGGGACTGGATTATAATCTAGAGTGACCGGCGATCAAATCGAGTCAGGAATTGCGCCGGGAGCCGCGCATTTCCTGACATTCCATGGGTCGGGGTGATCCCCGGTCAGGCCGGATCAATGCCCTGTCGCATCAACGCCGCCAGCGCGCTCTGGGATTGAGCAGCACCTGCGGGGCGAGGGTCAGGCAATACTGACCGATTCCCTTCGCAATGGCGCAGATGGCCTGCGCCTGTGCCTTGTCCAGACCGTGTATGACGCCCAGATGTCGCCCGTCGCGAGCGCGGGGGATGATCTTCGAGGGCAAGATGCGCGACTTCGTCGCCAACGCATTGATGGCCGCAAGGCGGGCGGCGGCCTCGCGATCGCCGGGGAACGCACCGAAAAACGCGCCCCAGCCGGACAGAGGCGGCGGCGGCGGAGGCCGGCGCGGTGCCGCAGGCGGCGGAGACGGGGGCGGCGGGGTCGGCCTCGGCAGAATCACGACCCTGCGCGCGGGGGCCGGGACGGAGCGAGCGGGCTTCGGGCGCTCGGGCGGTATCCAGGCGTCGTTTGCCCGGACCGCCGCCACAGCTTTGCCGGAACAGGCACCGATATGAGGCGGCGGCTCCGGGGATGTGGCCCGTGCCGCTTCCAGCGGCGTCCCGGCCTCCTGCACCGCGAACCCCTTGTCGATCAGACTTCGGACAGCCGTGAGACGCCCGCCCTTTGTGCGGTGGCCGAGCGTCACGGCCAAAACGCGCCGCCCGTCACGTGCGATCAATCCGGCGATATTGTAGCCCGCCCCACAGGTGAACCCGGTCTTCATGCCAAGCGCCCCCGGAACGCGCCCGAAGAGAGGATTGGTCGTGGTCACCGCCCGCCCCGCCGCACGGGTCTTGCGTTCCGAGAACAGCGTGCTACGCGCGGGAAAATCGGTCAGCAGCGCGACCGCGAGCAGGGCCGTGTCACGCGCTGTCGTGCGCTGGCCCGCTGCGGGCAGGCCCGAGGCGTTGATATAGCGCGTATTGGTCATGCCCAGCCGCGCCGCCGTCTCGTTCATGCGGGCGGCGAATCTGTCTTCATCCCCGGCCACGGCCTCGGCCACAGCGGTTGCCGCATCGTTCTTCGATCCGATGACCGCCGCTGCGAGCAATTCGCCGAAAGGCAGTTCCCTTCCCGCCTTCACGCGCAGTTTCACGGGCGGTTGCCGCGCCGCGTGTTTCGAGACGGTAATGATCTGATCCTCAGTCATGTCCCCGCTTTCCAGTGCCGCGAAGGCGACATAGGCGGTCATCAGCTTGACGAGCGAGGCGGGGCGGCGCGCGGCATCCGGCGCATCGGCGGCGAGGACGATGCCCCGGTCCACGTCCACGACGATCTGCGCGGCCCCGGCGGATACGGGTGCCAGCGCGATCAGGAGAATTACAGAGAGGCGAGCCATGCACGGACCTCCCCCGGATTGCGCGCGACAGGGCAGGCGACCGGCGGACGGGCGATCAGGACCACCGGCACCCCCGCAAGACGCGCCCCCTCGATCTTGGGATAGGCCCCCTGCCCGCCCGCATCGCGCGTGACCAGTGCATCGATCCGATGGGCGCGCATCAGATCGGCCTCGGATCGGCCCGTGAAGGGACCGGCTTTCGAGGTCAGCGTGAAGTCGGTGATCGCCTCCGTCGCCGGATCATCGCGCCGTGTCCGCACGAGATAATGTCGGCCCGGATCATGGGCGAAGGCAACGCGCTCGGCACGACCGAGGCAAAGGAAAACCCGCTGCCATTCGGGAGAAAGGGCGGCGCGCGCGGCGGTCCCGTCCGGCACCGAACGCCAGTCATCCCCTTCCACAGCGGTCCAGCCGGGCCGGGCATAGCGCAGCAGGGGCAGACCGCTCTGGGCACAGAGCCTCACGATACGGGCATGGATATCGCGCTCGCAGGGGTGACTGGCATCAATCACGGCGGAGGCGTCCAGACGGCCCGGCACATCCTCGACCAGCACGGCCCCCGGAACGATATCGACGAGATCGCGGGCCTCGCGCGATCCGGCGACGATCAGGACGGGATCATACGGGGTCGCGCGGGCCAAGCTCGATCACCTCGACACCCTTCGCCCCGGCAGACAGCGCCACCTCGCCGCGCTTGAGCTGCAATGCCGCCTCACCGAAGAGATCCCGGCGCCAGCCGCGCATGGCGGGCACATCGGGTTCATCCTCCATCGCGATCATCTCCAGATCGGATGACGAGGCGACGAGACGGTCGGCCACATCCGCCCCGGCGGTCTTCGCGCGCAGCAGGGTACGCAGCAGATCGGCCAGCGCGGATTGCACGGCATCGGGCTTGGGCGGCGCCTTGGGGGGTTTTTGCTGAACGCCCTGCGCTGCGGTCTCGATAGCCCTGAGCATCGCAGCCGCCGACGCCCCGGAAAAATTCTCCCGCCGCGACAGACGCCCGGAGGTCAGCCCCTCCACGGTGGTCGGGCGGGCGGCGGCAATCTCCATCAGCGCATCATCGCGCAGGATGCGGTTACGGGGCACGTTCCGGGCCTGTGCCTCGGCCTCGCGCCACTCGGCGAGGGCCATGGCGGCCATGAACAGCTTGCCGGTAGGAGCGCGCATCTTGAGGCGCTTCCACGCATCCGCCGGATCGACCCTGTAAGTCTCGACCGCCTCCAGCACCGCCATTTCCTCGGTCAGCCAGTGGGACCGGTTCTCGCGATCCAGACGCCCGGACAGATGCTCGTAGACATCGCGCAGATGGGTGACATCGGCCAGCGCATAGACAAGCTGTTTCTCGGAAAGGGGGCGTTTGGACCAGTCGGTGAAGCGACTCGATTTATCGAGGCCCTGCCCGCAGATGGTGCGGACCAGTTTTTCATAGCCGACCTGATCGCCGAAGCCGCAGACCATCGCGGCAATCTGCGTATCGAACAGCGGCGTGGGAACGGCATTGGCAAGGTTGACGAAAATCTCGATATCCTGCCGCGCAGCGTGGAAGACCTTCAGCACCGAGCGGTCGGCCATGAGATCGAATAACGGCCCGAGATCGATTCCCGATGCCATGGGGTCGATAAGAACCGCACCGTCCCGCTCGAAATCCTCATCGCTCTCGCCCTCGCGCCGGGGGCGACCCACCTGCACCAGACACAGGATCGGCCAGTAGGTGCGCTCACGCATGAATTCGGTATCGACGGTGACATAGGAACTGCCCGCATAATCATCGCACAGGGCGCGGAGGGCGTCGGTCGTGGTAATGACACTCAGAGACATGAAACGTCTTTCGGCGACTGAAGGTTTTATATTCTCTAAGCCGCTCGCGCGAAAAGATACAGGGCCGATCATCCGATCCCGTCCGAAAGAAGCCCTCCATATGACCGGGATGAAGGCGACAGGGGCCACGGCATCCGGCACGGAGGCCCGCGCGCGATGCCCGAAGGCTCTGGAATCAAAGCACGATACCGTGCCCGTCCTCTATTTTATCCGTCTACACGAAATTTTAGAACAAAACAGGATTTGACAGAGAACGAATGAGAACAATAAATGAACTTACAGAAAGCAGATTCGATTCCCCAAGGAGAATACCATGTCGGATATCGTAACCTATACCAGTGACAGTCCCTCCCGACGCAGCGGCAGCACCGTGGGCCTGATGTGCATCATGGGCGCGACCGTCGTGATGATGATCGCCGGACTGAGCGCGCCGAGCGCAGCCCCCGCCGGGATCATCTCACCCGCACCGATCTTCGCGCAGAACATGGCCAATCCCCCCGTGCGCCGCATCCATGATCGCGGACATCTGCGGATGCTCTCCAATATCGCCTTCCCGACCATGCCTCCGCCTCCGGTAAATATCGCCGCCCTGCCACGGCATGAGCGCGCCCGCTACGTCGCGCAGGTCGGGGAGCGGAACGGCGTCCCCCGCGAGATATTCGCCGCGATGGTGATGACGGAGAGCAATTTCGATCCCGCCGCGCGCTCGCATGTGGGGGCCATCGGGCTGACGCAACTGATGCCCGCCACAGCGCGGGAGATCGGGGTCGATCCGCATGATCCACACCAGAATCTCGAAGGCGGCGCACGGTATCTCAGAGAGCAATACGACCGCTTCGGTGACTGGCCGCTGGCACTGGCCGCCTATAATTCCGGCCCGACCCGTGTGGCGCGACTGGGGCGCATTCCGCATATCCCCGAAACCCAGAACTACGTGCGGAAAGTCCTCATCCGTGCCGATGTGATGCGCGGGAAGATCTGACCGGGGAGCCGCGAGGACCGAAACGGGGCGCGCTACAGCATCGCCGGAACCACGCGATCCGGGGGCCTGTGGCCGTCGATGAAGGTCTTGATGTTGATGATGACCTTCTCGCCGGTTTCCATGCGGCTTTCATGGGTGGCCGAGGACATATGCGGCATGAGCACGACGTTCTTCGCCTTGAGCAGCCGCGCCGGAATGTCGGGACCATGCTCGAACACGTCCAGACCCGCTCCGCCCAGATCCCCCGCTTCGAGCATCCGGGCCAGCGCATTCTCGTCCACGATCTCGCCGCGCGCGGTGTTGACGATCCACGCGGTCGGCTTCATCAGCTTCAGGCGGCGGGCCGAGAGCAGATGGAAGGTCGCCGGGGTGGAGGGACAATGGATCGACACGACATCCATCCGCGCGAGCATTTGGTCGAGGCTTTCCCAGTACCGCGCGCCCAGGCGCTGCTCGATATCGACATGGACGCGCTTGCGATTGTGATAATGGATATCGAGGCCGAAGGCGGCGGCACGGCGGGCGACAGCCTGCCCGATCCGGCCCATGCCGATAATGCCGAGGCGCTTTCCGGCAACCCGGTGCCCCAGCATCGCCGTGGGTGCCCAGCCCTGCCACGCACCGGACTCGATCAGATGGACCCCCTCCACCAGACGGCGAGGCACAGCGAGGATCAGCGCCATGGTCATATCGGCAGTGTCATCGGTCAGCACACCGGGCGTATTGGTGACAAGAATGCCCCGCCGCCGGGCCGTCTCGACATCGATGTGATCCACCCCTGCCCCGAAATTCGCGATCAGGCGCAGGTTTTCCCCTGCCCGCGCGAGGACGTTGGTGTTGATCTGATCGCCGAGGGTCGGCACAAGGATATCGGCGCGCATCACCGCGTCGGCAAGCTGCGCGGAAGAGAAGGGCGTATCCGAGGGGTTCAGCTCGACATCGAACAACTCGGCCAGTCTGGCCTCCACGGGATCGGGCAGCTTGCGGGTAACGATGACTTTTGCGGGGGCGTTGTCGGCGGCGGGCATGGACGAATCCTCGGGTGGACAGCGAGTCGCTTTTGCGCTGGATAACAGGCGCGGACGATGCGCGAAACGGGAAGGGACGACATAATCTTGCGAAAAGGGATTATTTCAGGTTTTTTTGCTGCGTCTATCGGCTTCGCGCCCGGCGTACAGGCGCAGACGCTCGGCCCCGAGACAGGCGATCCGTTACCCCGCTTTGAAACCCTGCGCTTCGATACGGTACGGATGCGCCGGGGACCGGGGCGTGAATATCCCATCGCCTGGGTATTCAAGCGCGAGGGCCTGCCGGTCGAGGTGTTCCGCGAATACGAGGACTGGCGGCAGGTGCGCGATCCCTTCGGCGATATCGGCTGGATCAAGCGGACCCAACTCAGCCGCGCCCGCTACGGTCTCGTGGTGGCGGAGGAGAACACGCCCCTTCGCAACCGCACGGAAGGCGAGGCGAAGGTCGTCGCGCTGGCGGCACCGGGCGTCGTGCTGCGGCTGGACGAATGCCGCCTGCACTGGTGCCACGGGCGCGCGAAGGGCTACAGCGGATGGGTCCGCAAGGAGGCGCTGTTCGGCGTGACGCCGGAGGAGACATTCAAGGGAGAATAGCGGTTTGACCGGCGATGCCTTCTGCCGTGACTGCCTCGTGCCCGTCGCCGGCGACGGGCGGCGATGTCCGGCCTGTCGGTCTCCGCGCCTGTTGCGGCACCCGGAACTGGGCCGTCTGAGCATCGCGCATATGGATTGCGATGCCTTCTATGCGAGCGTGGAGAAACGCGACGATCCTTCACTGGCCGACAAACCGCTCATCATCGGCGGCGGCAGGCGCGGTGTGGTCTCGACCGCCTGCTATATCGCGCGCATGAGCGGGGTGCATTCGGCGATGCCGATGTTCAGGGCGCTGAAACTCTGCCCCGATGCCGTGATCGTCAAACCGACCATGGACAAGTACGTCGCCGTCAGCCGCCAGATTCGCGCATTGATGGAGGAGTTGACCCCCCTGATCGAACCTTTGTCGCTGGACGAGGCATTCCTCGATCTGTCGGGCACCGAAAAGCTGCATGGCAGTATTCCGGCCCTGACCATGGCGCGGCTGGCCCGGCGGATCGAGACGGAAATCGGGGTCACGGTCTCGGTGGGACTGGCCGATTGCAAGTTCCTCGCGAAGATCGCCTCTGATCTCGACAAGCCGCGCGGGTTCAGCGTGATCGGGCGGGCCGAGGCGCTCGACTTTCTGGGGCCGCGACCGGTCGGCACGATCTGGGGTGTCGGCGCATCGCTGGCTAACAAACTTGAGCGGGACGGGCTGCGACGGATCGAGGATTTGCGCGCCGTCGCCCCGGAAGACCTGATCGCCCGCTATGGCAGCATGGGTAGACGCCTGCATGATCTGGCTTTTGCCCGCGATATTCGCAGCGTGAATCCGCGCGAGGCGGCGAAAAGCATCTCGGCGGAAACGACCTTCTCGGAAGACATCACCGATCCCGACCTGCTGGACGGACATCTCTGGCGACTATCCGAGAAGGTTTCGGCCCGGTGCAAGGCAAAGGGCTATGCGGGGCGCACCGTGACACTGAAGCTCAAGACACGGGAATTTCGCCTCGTGACGCGCAGCCACTCCCTGACGGCTCCGACGCAACTGGCCGACACGATCTACCGCGCGGGGCGGGAGATGCTGGAAAAGACGGCACAGGGCCGCGCGTTCCGGCTGATCGGGATCGGTGTATCGGGCCTGTCGGAGGCGGTTGAGACAGAGGACGGCTCGGTCGATCTGTTCGACCCGCAAGCCCCCTTGCGGGCAAGGGCAGAGCGGGCCATGGATGCCGTCCGCGCGCGCTACGGCGCGGATGCGGTGGAAAAGGGACGGGGACTGACGCGCAGAGACCCGTAGGTTTCTCCTTCCCTGCACAGGAAACGGGTGGCCCCCGGCCCGCGCCCGTGCCACGTCTCGCGCAACGCGATGGAGGGCAGGATGACCACACAGGCATCAATGACAGGAACGGCCTGGGCCATGATGCTGGCACTGGCCGCTGTCTGGGGCGGATCGTTTTTCTTCGTGGAAGTGGCCCTGACCCAGGAGACGCCGCTGACCATCGTTCTGCATCGGGTCTTCTGGGCCGTGCCGGTGCTCGGCGCGGTGTTGTGGTGGAAGGGGCTGACGCTCCCCCGCGCGCCCCGAATCTGGGGGGCGTATCTGCTGATGGGGGCGCTGAACAACGTGATCCCGTTTTCGCTGATCGTCTGGGGGCAGAAATATCTGGAGGGCGGGCTGGCCTCGATCCTCAACGGGATGACGGCGATGGTCGGCGCGGTGGTGGCCGGGATGCTGCTGGCTGACGAACGCCTGACGACGGGGAAAGTCGCCGGTGCAGGGCTGGGCCTTGTCGGGGTGGCGGTCATCGTCGGGCCGGAGGTTCTGGCGGGGCTGGATCTGCGTGATCTGGCCCAGCTCGCCGTACTGGGGGCGACGCTGTCCTATGCCTTCGCCAGCGTGTGGGGAAAGGTCGCCCTGCGCGGCATCGCGCCGGAGGTGAATGCCTTCGGAATGCTGACGGGCAGCACGGCGCTGATGATTCCGCTGGCCCTGATTGCAGAGGGGGTGCCGTCCTTCAATTATTCCTGGGCGGTCTGGGGATCGCTGTTGGGGATCGCCTGGCTGGCCACGGCCTTCGCCTATCTGCTCTATTTCGGCATTCTGGTGCGGGCGGGGGCTGCGAACCTGATGCTGGTGACCCTGCTGGTGCCGCCCTTCGCCGTGGGGCTGGGGGCGGCCTTTCTCGACGAGCGCCTGCCGCCGGAGGCATGGATCGGGTTCGCGCTGATCGCGCTGGGGCTGGCCGTCACCGACGGTAGACTGTTCCGGCGGCGGCGATAGCCGGTTCCAGCAACGGCATATAGACCCAGCCTTCGGCCCCGTAGGGCGGAACAGTCAGCAGGCACCAGCGCGCATCCTCCGAGCAGCCCTGCACGAAACCGCCCTGCCCCGGATAGAGCTTGCCGACGACCATGCGATGCTCGCCCGCTCCCTGCCGAAGATTCACCCGGCCCGTGCCGGTATGGATATAGGGCACATCCGGGCGATAGAGTCGCCGCCAGTCCACGGGCACTCCGAGCCGCGCGGGAATGACTGCCGGGCGGGTCAGCGGCATGTAGACCCATCCCTCGCGGCCATCGGGAAAGCGCAGCGCGCACCAGCGCCCGCCCGCATCACATCCGGCGACCTGCCCGCCCTGTCCCCGCGACAGCACACCGATACGCGGCCAGGCCGTCCCCGGACCCGCGCGCAGGTTCAGGCCCGCACGGGCATCGGCCACATGCACTGATCCGGGCAGCGGCCCAGACCATCCCTGCGCGAGGGAAGGGGATGCCACCCCGAACGGCAGGACAAGAATCGACAGAGCCGCAAAAATCCGGCGGAGCGGGAACAGACATGACGGCATGGCGCACAACCTCCTTGCGAAAATCAGGGCCAGCTTACACGCCATGCTGAGCGGATAACACGGTAAATCCGTGACGCGCACGCCTATGACTGCGGCAACATCCCCAGAGCGGCAAGATAGAGGTCGAGCATGGCCTCTTCCTCCGACCGCTCATTGGGGTCTTTCTTGCGGATCGCGACGATCTTGCGGAGCGTCTTCGTGTCGAAGCCGTTGCCCTTGGCTTCGGCGTAGACTTCCTTGATCTGTTCGGCGACCTCTTTCTTCTCCTCCTCCAGACGCTCGATGCGTTCGATGATCTGCTTGAGGTGATCCGCCGCGACGGAGGTGGTCGAGAAGCTGTCGTCGTCTGCCATGATATTCGCCGTGTTCGGGTTCGGGGCCTTTCGGATAGTCGTACACGCTGCACCCTGCAAGAGCCAAGACTCATGCCATCCAGAGGCGCGGTTCCATGCGTTCGGTGCATACCGGCTTTGCCGATCCGGCATTTGTTGCGGCGCAACAAAATCGCTATCTCACCCTCCAAGCCAAACGGCAATTCCCTTCTTCGAGGCATGAGCAATGACCACCATCGATTACGCGGCCCGTTCCGCAGCCGTCCGTCCCTCCTTCTTTGACGCGGCCCGCGCCATCTTCGACGCCCCGGCCCTGTTCCTGAAGCGCCGCTTCGTCATCGCCAACACCCGCAACGAGCTGTCGCGCCTGTCGGATGCCCAGCTTGAGGATATCGGCGTTATCCGTGTCGATATCGAGCGCATCAGCAACGAAATGGCTGCCCGGACGGTGCTCTGATCTCTTCCCGCCTGACCACTCTTCCCGAACTGCCCGGCTTCGCGCCGGGCATTTTTTTTGTCCGATGCCCGCCCGGTGCCGGACTCCGCGCGTTTCATGGTTCAACCGGATCGCGATTGTCTGTAGTCTGAATCTGTTCAAACGGTTCTTCCCCGTATTGCCGAGGAGAACAACGCCACATGACGGATACGACACGGACAGGAATCGAGTGGCCCACATATGCCATTCTCGCGCTCTGCTGTTTCGGCTGGGGCGCGGCCTGTCTCCTGCACGGAAATCTCGGCCTGTGGTTCGTGCCGGTGGCGGGATATTTCGTGACCCTGCATTCCTCGTTGCAGCACGAGGCCCTGCATGGCCACCCGGCCCCAGGATTGTTCATCCCCTATCGTGTGTTCAGGCGCAGCCACCTGAAACATCACCGCGACGCGAGCCTGACGGCCCCCTATGACGACCCGGAAAGCGCCTATATGGCGCGGCGGGACTGGGATGCCCTGCGTGCGAAGGAGGGAGTGGTCCATCCGTTCCTGCGGCGCGGATGAGGCCGTCGGCGACACTGCCCATGTATAACTGGCCCGAGATGCGGGACGCGCAGGATGCTTTCTGGCACGCAGTGCGTGACGGCCTGCGGGCGCAAGGAATCGAAGCACCGGAGGCACTGTCATCCGGGACGGGCTGGCACGATCCGGGGCTGGTCTTCAGCCAGACCTGCGGCTGGCCCTGGGCCACGCACTATCGCGATATACTCGACCCGGTGGCCACGCCGGTGAGCACCATCCCCGGCTGTGACGGTGATACCTATGCGAGCATGGTGATCGTGCGCGCCGATACAACGGTGCAGACGCTGGCCGATCTGGAGGGCGCGCGCGTCGCCTTCAACGGCCATGATTCCCAGTCGGGTGTGCAGACCCTGCGTGAGGCGGTCGCCCCGCTGGCAGGGCGCAGACCGTTCTTCGGGCAGGGGCTGGAAACGGGCGCCCATCGCGAGTCGGTGCGGGCCGTCGTCCGGGGCGAGGCCGATTGCGCGGCGATCGACGCCGTATGCTGGGCCATGGCCGGATTATACGAGGCGAAAGCGGTGTCCGCGCTCCGCGTTGTGCATTGCACAGCCCCGGCTCCGGCCCTGCCCTTCGTGACCCGGCGCGGGGGGCCGGTGGCACAGATTCGGACGGCGCTGGAACGGGCGATCGCGTCGGGACTTGGCGGTCCCCTCTTCATCGACGGTCTGGCCGACCCGGATGTGGAACGCTATCACGGACTGATCGCACGGGTACGGAACGCGCCGCCGCTGTTCCGATAACGCGGGATCAGTGCATCCGCTGGCCGTTCGGCACCTTCATATCGGGGGCAAGCAGGACGATTCCGCCCTGTTCATCGCTGACTCCGAGGGTCAGGACTTCAGAGCGGACGGGACCGATCTGACGAGGCGGGAAATTGACGACGCCCATGACCTGTCGGCCCAGAAGAGTTTCGGGCGTGTAATGGGCGGTGATCTGCGCGGAGGTCTTCTTCTCGCCGATCTCCGGGCCGAAATCGATCCGCAGCTTATAGGCGGGTTTGCGCGCCTCCGGGAATTCCTCGGCGGCGACGATGGTGCCGACGCGGATATCGACCCTGAGAAAATCATCATAGTCGATTTCGGACATGGAGGGCGTTCCTTCGTGATTCGATCCTTGCAGGCCACGCGATGGTCACCCGTTTGCCCGGACATCCCAAGAAAAAAGCCGCCTGCCCCTGGGGACAGACGGCTCGGTCATGGTGCTACCGGAGAAAAGCCGATCAGGCGGCTTTTTTCGCGGCGGGCTTCATGGCGGTCATGGAGGTGGACGCGAGGGATTTCATTTCCTCGACACCTTCGCTGAAGCGAGCCTGAATGATCGCCATGGCATCCTCATTGGCCTTGCGCGCGGATTCGCTCAGCTCGTTGAAGACCGAAACCGACTTCTCGAAATGCGCTTTTGCCATTTCGACGTGCTTCTCATTGCCTTCGACAGACATCGGCTGCGTTGCAGCATCCTTCATGGCTTCCGAAAGCTCGGAGACGCCATTCTGGAGGATTTCGACCTGTTTCTTGAACAGCGACTGGTAGCCCTCGGATGCGACGCGGTTGGCATCGACGATGGCCTGCACGTTTTTCTTCTGTGCGGCAGTCATGGCTTCCATATCGACGCCGGGGATCGTGGCGGTGTCGAACATCTTGGTGAAGTCATTCTGTTTCATCAGTTCGACATACGTGTTGGGATCGAACCAGTTTTTTTCGTTGCTCATGTCTTGCTCTCCTAGCAGGATCGTTTCGATGAACTGTATATGTTGCATCGCAACAAAAACGTCAAGATTATTTTTGTTGCGATGCAACATATTTATCGAAACACCGCTTTCGGTCATGCGTCTCCGCTCAATTCGCGGGACCGGTCGGCGGCGGCCTTCACCGCTCCCGTCATCAGAACACCGAGGCCCGCCGTTTCATGCATCAGCAGGTCAAGCGCGGCGGCGGTGGTGCCTTGCGGGCTTGTGACATTCACACGCAGGGTTTCCGCCGTCTCGTCACTTGCATCCGCAAGGGCGGCGGCTCCGATGACGGTCTGACGGGCCAGGCGCATGGCCAGATCAGGCGCGAGGCCCTGTGCCTCGCCGCCCCGTGCCAGCGCCTCGATCATGTGGAAGACATAGGCGGGGCCGGAGCCGGAAACGCCTGTAACGGCATCCATCTGCGCCTCCGAATCAAGGCGGACGGTTTCCCCCACAGCAGCGAGCAGGGCTTCGGCGAGGCCGGTTTCCCGCGCCGTCACACCCTCACCGGGAAAGATCGCGCTGGCCCCTTTTGCCACGGCAACAGGCGTATTGGGCATCACACGCACGATTCGCGCCTCCTGCCCCAGCAAGGCCCGGAATCGGGCAATGGAGGTGCCCGCCGCGATGGAAACATAGAGCGGGGCGGTCCCGAAACGGTCCGCGAGGAAGGGCAAAACAGCGTCCATCATCTGCGGCTTGATCGCGATGAGCACGGCACCGGGCGTTTCCGCGATGCCCGAGACATCAGCCGCCAGCGCGATGCCATGGTCCTGCGCGCAGCGAAGCAGGGCCTCGGCGGGGTTCGGCTCGACGATTCGGATTGCGTCCCCCGGCAGGCCGTTCGCCAGCCACCCGTCCAGCAAGGCCCCTCCCATCTTGCCGCATCCGAGGATGAGGAGGGGCGCATCGGCGGAAAAGGCGTTGGAAAGCTGCATGACAGGCTCCTCTTTCAATGGCGAAGCGTTAGCGCGGGCGGTGAGGCTGGACAAGGGGGCGCGGGGCGATAGGCTGGCGGAATGTCCCTCTCGATTGTCCTGATCGGCCATGGAGCCATCGCCTCGGAAGTCCTGCGGCACCTGCGGGTCGAACCGGGGGTGCGGGTTGCCTGTGGCCTGTGCAGACCGGGGCGTGAGGCGGTGGCGGGGGATGTGTTCGGGGATGTGCCGGTTATCAGCGATCTGGCTGATCTGCCCGACGGCGTGACGCTGGCGGTCGATTGTGCGGGACATCCGGGGCTGCGCGCCCATGGGGCGGCTCTGCTGGATCGCGGTATCGACATACTGACGGTATCGAACGGCGCGCTGGCCGATGCGGCCCTCGCCATCGCGCTGGAGCAGGCGGCAGAGGCGGGGGGCGCGGCATTACGGTTGCTGCCGGGAGCGATCGGGGCCATCGACGTGCTGTCGGCGGCCTCGGTCGGCGGTCTGGAAAGCGTTCTCTATACCGGGCGCAAACCACCCGCCGGGTGGCGCGGATCAGCGGCGGAGGATGTGCTGGAACTCGATACGCTGGAGGCTGCGACCGTCCATTTCGAGGGAACGGCGCGGGCGGCGGCTCTGGCCTATCCCAAAAACGCTAATGTAGCGGCGACGGTCGCCCTGGCCGGGATCGGGATGGACCGGACGCAGGTACGTCTGATCGCCGACCCCACCCGCATGGCGAACCGGCATGAGATCGAGGCAACAGGAGCGTTCGGGCGGTTTGAATTCGCCATCGAAGGCAACGCTCTCCCCGACAATCCGGCCTCTTCAGCCCTCACGGCGATGAGTGTCGTGCGGGCGGTGCGCGCGCGGGTAGAGCGGGTCGGCGTTTGATCCGCCCCGTTTACCGGGGCGGATGAGACCGGCGATCAGCGTTTGCCGAACTCGCCCGCCTGATATTTCTTATATGCCAGATACAGCGCCGCACCGATCAGCATGGGGATCAGCAGCCCCATGATCGAGCGGAAGAATGTTCCGATGATAAAGCCCAGCACCGCTCCGGCGATCGCCGCCGGAACCTGCTGTGCGCCTCGGATATAGCGAGGGGCCAGCATATAGCCGACCACGCCGCCGAGAATTGCCAGAAGTAATGCCATTCGTCCCGTCTCCCGGTGTCTGAGGCAGGCAAAATGTGCATCGGGTCGGGATTAGTCAACCCGCGCGCCGACTTCCAGCGGGAACCCACGCAGGAAATCATCCGCATCCAAGGCCGGTTTTCCGGCTCTTTGCAGACGCAGCAGCTTCAGCGCACCGGTGCCGCAGGCGATGATACCCTCGCCCGAAACCGTACCGGGAGGGCCACTTCCGGCGCATGGTTCGGCGAGGAGCAGCTTGATGCGCTCCCCCCTCGCCTCGAACCATGCGCCGGGGGAAGGCGACAGCCCCCGCACATGCGGATCGAGATCGCCTGCCGGGCGCATCCAGTCGATGCGGGCCTCGGCCTTGTCGATCTTCGGCGCATAGAGGACACCCTCTTCCGGCTGCGGTGTTTCCGTCGCCGTGCCGGTCGTCAGTGAGACAAGGGCATCGCAGAGCAATGCGGCCCCGCGCAGAGCGAGGCGGTCATGCAGGTCTGCGGCGGTTTCACGCGGCGCGATGGGCGTCGTCTCGCGGATCAGGACCGGGCCGGTATCCAGCCCCTCCTCCATCCGCATGATGCAGACACCCGTATCGGCATCCCCCGCCATGAGCGCCCTCTGGATCGGTGCCGCACCGCGCCAGCGGGGCAGAAGCGAGGGATGGATATTGAGACATCCGAAGCGGGGCGCATCAAGGATAGGCCGGGGGAGAATGAGGCCATAGGCCGCGACGACAGCGATATCGAGGTCGAGCGCGTCAAAAGCCGCCTGTTCTGCGGGATCGCGCAGAGTCGCGGGAGTCCGCACGGGCAGACCGAGTACATCGGCGCGCGCATGGACGGCAGTGGGCCGGGGCTTCTTGCCACGACCGGCTGGGCGGGGGGGCTGCGCGTATACGGCGATGATCTCATGCCCCGCACCAACGAGGGCATCAAGGGCGGGAACGGCGAATTCGGGACTGCCCATGAAGGCAACCCGCAAAGGGGCAGAGTGAGACGTCACGCGCGGGTGGGCCGGGAAGCACCGGTCTTCGCGGCGGCGCGCTCTTTCTTGCGCTTCTTCATACGGCCCGTAATCATCTGGCGCTTCATCGGGCCGAGATAATCGATGAACAGCCTGCCGTTCAGATGGTCGATCTCATGCTGGACACAGGTGGCAAGCAGGCCATCGCAAGCGATTTCCCGCGCGGCACCGTCCGCGTCGAGGTAAGCGACACGCACCTGTGCAGGACGCTCGACGTCGTTGTATTCTTCGGGGATCGAGAGGCAGCCCTCTTCATGGACATTGAGATCGTCTGATTCCCACACGACTTCGGGGTTGACCATCGCGATGGGTGCCGGCTCCTCCTCATCGCCCTTGGCGCAGTCCATGACGATGACCCGCACGAGCGCCCCGATCTGCGGCGCGGCAAGGCCGATACCGGGGGCGTCGTACATCGTCTCGAACATATCATCGATCAGAATACGGGTATCCCCGTCGATAGTCTCGACTGGCTCACACCGCTTCTTCAGACGCGGATCGGGATGCAGCAGGATGGGTCGAATGGCCATGAGTCGGATTTAGGGGAGTCGGCTGGCGGGTGCAAGCATGGATGGGCATGGCCGATCTCGCCGGTCAGCGCATGAATGGATAGTGGACCAGCTCGGTATAGATCGGGGCGCCTGTACCCGGATCGGAGCGGTAGAGACCGAAGCCGAGAACCGGAAAGGACGGGCCGGAAAAGCGGGCATGGCGCAGGGTCCACTCGATGGCCTGAGCCGGGATCACGCCACCCCCGCAACGGGCCAGGGTGATATGGGGGTGGAACTTGCGGCGGGGGGCGGTGATGTCGCTCTCGCGAATCACATGGGCAATCTTCGACTGCAAGCGCGTGAGCGGCTCAGAGGCTTCCAGCCCGGCATAGAGCGTATGCGGCTTGCCACCGCCGAACGCCCCGACGCCGAAGGGGGTCAGCGCGAACGGGTCCATATGCAGACGTCCCAGTTCCGCATCCAGCTCGGTCAGTTGCGACGGAGTGCAATCGCCCAGAAAAGCAAGGGTGAGATGCAGGTTCTCTTCCTCGATCCAGCGCGCATTGCGAACACCGTCCTGCACATCCATCAGGGCGTCAGAGACATCATCGGGCAGAGAAAGGGCCAGAAAACAGCGGATCATATAAAAAGCCCCGGAAGCGAGGCGGTCAGGAAGGAAAATGCGAAGAATGCGCGCAGCCCTCTATTGCCCCTTGAATGCCGGGCGCGCAATCGCGATATTGATCGCACCGAAACCAGTTTCTGATCCTCAAGGGGTTAAATCGATGGCAGAATTCGACCGCATGGCGGCAACCACGGTTGGCACGCACAGCCGTGCCGCCGAAATCGATCAGGGTCTGCGGACCCATATGATGAGCGTCTACAACTACCTTTCCGGCGGTCTTTTCGTCGCGGCGGGTACGGCGTATGCGTTCGGCAACATTCCCGCACTGGCCAATGCCGTGTGGGGATCGCCGCTGAAATGGGTCGTCATCTTCGCACCGCTCGCGCTGATCTTCTTCATGAGCTTCCGGCTCCAGAAGATGAGCATCGGGGCCGTGCAGGCGACCTACTGGCTGTTCACGGTGCTGATGGGCATCTCGCTCTCGGCGGTCTTCCTGCGCTTTGCGGGGGATTACACACCCATCGTGCAGGCCTTCGGCATCACAGCCGTCTCGTTCCTTGGTCTGTCGCTCTACGGCTACACGACCAAGCGCAGCCTGTCGGGCATGGGTTCGTTCCTGCTGATGGGTCTGATCGGTCTGATCCTCGCTTCTATCGCGAATATCTTCATTGCATCGAGCGCGCTGTCCTTCGGCATCTCGGTCATCGGTGTTCTGATCTTCGCGGGTCTGACCGCGTATGACACGCAGCGGATCAAGAACGAGTACCTGTATTTCGCACAGGCCGGTACCGACGGTGCCGCCTATCTCGCGAAAGGTGCCGTCATGGGCGCGCTGGGCCTGTTCCTGAACTTCGTGAACATGTTCCAGTTCATCCTGTCCTTCATGGGCGGCAGCGAATAATCACCCGCCCGAAGGGTTTTGTCTGTCCCGCATAAGGGACATGACATCGAAACCGGCCTCCGCATTCCGATGCGGAGGCTTTTTTCATTCCGCCGATAGCGTTGTCAGCCCGGTTAAACCAACCTTGAGATTTCCACGGTACATCATTGCAACCGGATTTTCAGGGAATACGGCAATGCTGACCGATCTGCTCGTCATTGATGGCCGCATGGGGCGCGCGCGATATGCGCGGATCACGTTGCTGTCGATGATGCTTGTCAGCTTCGGGGCCACAATGCTGATCTTTCCCTGGGCCATGAGTCTGGCGAACGGCGTGGAGTTGATGCCGCTCGGCATGTCGGCCTTTTTCGCCCTGATCCTGCTGTCAATGGGCCTCTGGATGGCGGTGGCATCATCCATTCGCCGGATGCATGATCTGGGCTGGAGCGCATTGTGGCTGACACCCTGCATCGTGCCGGTGGAGTTCGTCGCGGTGCCTGCGGTGCTTGTGCTCTCGATCCTGCTGTCCTTCATGCGGGGCAATCAGGGCGAGAATGTCTACGGGCCGGACCCGCTTGCAGCCTGAGCAGGGGCCGGGCTATGCCTGCGCGTCCCTGACAGGAGCTGCCCGTGACCGACCCCGTTTCCCTGACCGCCGACCTTGTTCGCTGTCCTTCCGTCACGCCCGATGAGGCCGGGGCGCTGGACCTGCTGGAAAACCTGCTCGGCGATGCCGGGTTCACCTGTACGCGCATCCCCCGCAACGGCGTGGATAACCTCCATGCACGCTATGGCACCACGGGGCCGGTACTGGGCTTCAACGGCCATACGGATGTGGTGCCGGTGGGGGACGGCTGGACGGTCGAGCCGTTCGGCGGCACGATCTCGGACGGCAAGCTGTGGGGGCGCGGGGCCTGCGACATGAAATCGGGTGTCGCGGCGTTTGTCTGCGCGGCCCTCGGTCATGTGCGGGACAATCACGCATCCGGCGGCTCTCTCGCGATCCTGATTACCGGCGATGAGGAGGGGCCGGGGGTGGACGGCACGGTCGCGATTCTCGACTGGATGAAGGAACGGGGCCAGACACTGGATCACTGTATCGTCGGCGAACCGACCTGCCCCGAGCGCATGGGCGAGATGATGAAGATCGGGCGGCGCGGATCGATGACCGTCTATCTGACCGCCACAGGCACGCAGGGCCATGCGGCCTATCCTCACCGCGCGCGCAACCCCCTGCCGCCGCTCATCGCCCTTCTCGACCGGATGGCGCAGTGGCGGCTGGACGGGGGGACGCGACAATTCGATCCCTCAACGCTCTCCATCGTCACCGTCGATACAGGCAACCCGGCCAATAACGTGATCCCCGGTGCCGCCACAGCGACCGTGAACATCCGCTTCAATGACGCCCATTCCGGCGATTCGCTGACGGAGACGATCCGGGACATGGCCCGCGAGGCGCAGGTCGAAGGCGTGGACATCGCCATGGAGGTGAAGGTCAGCGGGGAAAGCTTCGTCACGGAACCTGACGGTTTCACCGCGCTTGTTCAGCAAGCGGTCGCGGCGGAAACCGGGATCGAGCCGGTCCTCTCCACCTCGGGCGGAACCTCGGATGCGCGCTTCATCCGAAGCATCGCGCCGGTGCTGGAATTCGGGGTCGTGGGCCAATCGATGCACAAGACGGACGAGCATGTGGCCGTGCAGGATATCAGGATGCTGGAGCGGATATACCGGCGCGTCATCGACGGCTACTTTGCCGAATCGTGGAAGACGCTGGCATGACACGCTTTCTGACCCTATGATGTGTATTCGGTTCCGGCGAAAAGGGTTGTTGCGATGAGCAGAGACAAACTTCGCGCATGGTGCGTTCACGTCTTCACGATGAGCGGTGCCGTCTGCGGATTCATGGCGCTGCTGAACATCACCAACAGCAACCCGCGCGATGCGATCTGGTGGCTGATCGTCGCCCTCATCATCGACGGAGTGGACGGCTCGCTGGCCCGCAAGTTCAAGGTGACGGAACACCTGCCCGACGTGGACGGGGCGACCATCGACAATATTGTCGATTACTTCACCTATGTCATTATTCCCGCCTATTACATCTGGTGGTTCGGGCTGGTGCCCGAAGGCTGGGGCACTCCGGCGGCTATCGCCATCCTGATGTCCTCGCAGTACCATTTCTCAGACCTGCGCCATAAGACCCATGACAACTATTTCCGGGGATTTCCGGCGCTCTGGAACCTCGTGGTCTTCGGCTTCTATGTCTTCGAGCCGACCCCCGCACTCGCGCTGATGATCATCTTCGCGCTGTCGCTGGCCACGTTCCTGCCGCTGAAATTCGTGCATCCCTTCCGGGTCGAGCGGCTGCGGCGTACCAATCTCGCGGTTGCCGCTCTGGGCAGCCTCGCCCTGATCGCGGCAGTGGCGACCGCACCGGAGCCTGCGGGGGCCGCAAAGCTCGTCATCGCTCTGGCGACCGGGTATTTCCTGCTGGTGGGAATTCATCGTTCCGTGACCGAACGCGACACTCCCGAGACCTGATCTTCCTTCAGGAACAGGCCCCCGAAAGGCATTGTCTTTCGTTTGATCTTGCGGTGTACTTGCAAGGCAGGGACGGCTTTGTGCCGTCCTCCGACAAGGAGATTGAGAATGCGTGTCCGTTCCCTCATGCTGCTCGCCGCACTGGCCACCTCGGTTCCGGTCCTCGCCATGGCCGATGCTCGCGAAGACGCCATCGAGGCGCGGCAGGGCTACTACCGGATGGTCAAGCACAATGCCGGAATGCTGTTCGGCATGGTAAAAGGGGATATTCCCTACGACGCAGCCGGGGCCACCACCCATGCCAAAAACCTGAGCGCGCTGGCCAATCTCGATACCGGATCAATGTGGCCGGAGGGTTCGGACAAGGCGTCGATGCCCGGCAAGACACGGGCTTTGCCCGTCGCATGGGAAACCTTCCCCGCGATCATGGAAAAGCAGGCAGCCTTCGTAAAGGCCGCCGAAACACTGGCCGCGAATGCCGGAAACGGGCCGGATGCCCTGCGCGCGGATATCGGCGCGCTCGGGGCCTCCTGCAAAGGATGCCATGAAACCTATCGCGCCAGGGATTTCTGACCTTGGCAGACGATCCCGGCACGGAGCCTGCCACGGTTCGCCGGATGGTATGGGACGTGCCGACCCGCCTGTTTCACTGGGCGCTGGTCGGCACGGTGCTGACGGGATTGTATCTCGGTGAGTTCCGCGACTTCTCGACGATCCAGCTTCATTTCTATTTCGGATACGCGACCGGCGGATTGCTGGTCTTCCGCCTGATATGGGGGGTGATCGGCCCCGCCCATGCGCGGCTGAGCACCCTGCTCCCCTCGCCCGGTGCGCTGCTCGGCTATATCGGCGGGATGTTCAGGCGTCGGCCCAGCGCAGTTGCAGGGCATAACCCTGTCGGGGCGCTCTCGGTCCTCGCCATGCTCGTGGCGCTCTCGGTTCAGGTCGTGACCGGACTGTGCTCTGAAGATGACGGGCTGTTCTCGCAGGGGCCGCTGGCCGGATATCTCGATTCCGCGACCGTTCTGACGATGACGGCCCTTCATCACTGGTCCTCACGGGTCGTCATGGCCCTGATCGCATTGCATCTGGCCGCGATCCTGTTCTACCGGATATGGAAACACGAGGATCTCGTGACCGCCATGGTCACCGGATGGAAGACCGTGCGCCGGGATGACGGCGACCGCGAGGCCTGAATTGCCCCGCATATCCTCGCACAAAAAAAGCGGCTGCAATGCAGCCGCTTCAGGTGGGGAGGGAACAAGAAGCACAGGGCAATCCCCCATGCGGTGGTGAACGCCGGTGATGACACCCGACAGGTTCAGAGTGTCCCGGAAAGAAGCCCATGTCTGTGACACCAATCACACTCATGGCTTATCAGGCGTCGTTTTCGGTTAACAGAAGGGTCCGTTCAGGGCTTGTCGCCTGACCGGAAAAGCGGGTATGCGGCGTGAAACGAGGGAGCATCGCATGGGCTGGTCACCGGACGTCACCGAAGTCAAAAGCTGGAACGAGTGGGATACGCTGCGGCACGTCATCGTGGGCCGTGCGGATGATTGCCATATCCCACCGCCCGAACCCGCGCTCGACGCCAAAGTGCCGGAGGATTCGGACATGCGCGGGCAATGGGGTCGGCGTCCGCAGGAGACCATCGACCGCGCCAACGAGTTGCTGGACGGCTTTTCCGCGATGCTGGAGAAGCGCGGGGTGCGTGTGGACCGGCCCACACCGTTCGATTTCTCCAAACCCGCCGAGACACCGGACTGGCGCACCGAGTCGAGTTTCGGCTGTATGCCGCCGCGTGACGTGCTGCTGACGGTCGGGCGTGAAATTCTGGAAGCGACGATGAGCTATCGCTGTCGCTGGTTTGAATACCTCTGCTACCGCGACCTGATTCAGCAATATTACAACGAAGACCCGAAGATGCGGCATGAGGCAGCTCCGAAACCGCGCCTGACCGATGCCGATTACCACCCCGATTATCTCAGCGACAAGATCGGCGAGGCCAAACGTCTGGAATGGGCCGCCGCCAGACATTTCGTGACCACCGAGGAAGAACCGCTGTTCGACGCCGCCGATGTTCTGCGTTTCGGACGTGATCTGGTGGTGCAGCACGGCTTCACGACGAACCTCAAGGGCATCGACTGGTTGCAGCGGCACTTCCCGGATCACCGCGTTCACACCGTCAACTTCCCCGGCGATCCGTACCCGATCCATATCGACGCGACCTTTACGCCGATCCGCCCCGGCCTCATCATGAATAACCCGCAGCGCCGCCTGCCAAAGGAACAGCGGGCGATGTTCGAGCGCAATGGCTGGGAGATCGTCGATGCGGCCCAGCCCGCCCATAACGCCCCGCCACCGCTATGCTATTCGTCCACATGGCTGTCGATGAACGTGCTGGTGCTGGACCCCAAGACCGTCTGCGTCGAGGCGTCGGAAGTCTATCAGGCCGACCAGCTCGACAAGCTGGGGGTCGAGGTCGTGCCCGTGGACCTGCGCGATGCGTATGCGTTCGGCGGGGGGCTGCATTGCTGCACGGCGGATGTGTATCGCGACGGCGAATGCGAGGATTATTTCCCGAAGATGTGAGGGCGTTGTCATGCCCGTGAAAACGGGCATCTCGCTGAATTGAGAGAGATTCCCGCGTTCGCGGGAATGACATTACGTGGACAGCGCCACGCGCCCCCCCGGTTCGCGATGAAGACGTCCTGCGAGGTCCAGCTCCAGCAGCACCAGCGACACGAACCCCGATGACGCGCCGGAGCGACGGATAAGCTCATCTATCTCGACGGGATGGGGACCAAGAAGCTCCAGCACCGTATCGCGCAGCTTCGCATCCTCGCGCGTCATGGGCGCATCCCACAGGTCATCCGCCGTTTCCAGCAATTGCGGGGCATCGGGCAGACGGGAGAGGGCTTCGAGCACATCCGCCGCATGGCGCACCAGCGTCGCCCCCTCCCGGATCAGCAGGTTGCATCCACCTGCGCGCGGGTCGAGCGGCGATCCGGGGACGGCCATGACATCGCGCCCCTGCTCGCCCGCATAGCGCGCGGTGATGAGCGAGCCGGAACGCTCGGCCCCTTCGGCCACCACGATCCCCCTCGCCAGCCCCGACACGAGACGATTGCGGCGCGGGAAGTCCTGCGCGCGGCCCTGATAGCCCATGGGCCGCTCGGACAGGATTGCCCCTTCTGTGCGGATCGCATCGTAGAGATCGGCATTCTGCGGGGGCCAGAGGCTATCCACCCCGCCCGCGAGAACAGCGATTGTGCCACCGGCCAGCGCGCCGCGATGGGCGGCGGCATCAATGCCCCGCGCAAGGCCGGAAGCAACCGCATACCCCGCCGCACCGAGGTCGCGGGCCAGCGTTTCGGTGAATTTCAGAGCCAGCGCCGAGGCATTGCGCGCGCCGACGATAGCCACGGTCTCGGGGCGGGCCATGGCCGGATCACCCAGGCACCAGAGCAGGGGCGGCGCGGCCTCCACGAGGGCCAGGTTGAGCGGATAATCCGGGCCGCCAAGGGCCAGCATCCTCGCCCCGGCCCGCTGCGCGGCATCATATTCCTGTGCGACCTTATCCGCATCGGCAAGGCGCAGGCTGCGCTTCGCACCGCCTCTGGCGGCAAGATCGGGCAGGGCGTCGAGGGCAGAGGCCGCATCGGGATAGCGGCGCAACAGTTCCGCGAAGGTGACAGGGCCGACCCGTTCGGAGCGGGCAAGCCGCAACCAGTCCCGCTCACCCGCCTCGTCAGTGGGGGCACGGTTCGCGGGGAAAGCGGTCATGGGGCCGACCTTTTTCCATGATCTGCCGCATCACCGGGCGAGATGCGGGTCGGAAGCATCACGTCTTAGAGCCGAAGGAAATCCGGCTTTCCGTCCCCGCGCGCAAGCGGGCGATATTCTGGTGGTGGCGCTGGAAAACGAGAGCGACGAGGGCGATCAGCGTCAGCGCGGCAAGCAGGGGCCATGTACCGGTGAGCAGCGTCACGGCAAGGGCAACAAGACTGGCGACCAGCGCGGCCAGCGACGAATATTTCGATACGAATGCCACTGTGAGCCACGCCACAGCGAAGGCAAGAAAGGCCAGCCAGTCCAGCGCCAGCAGCGCGCCGAGAAAGGTCGCCACGCCCTTGCCGCCCCGAAAACCCAGCCAGACCGGAAAGCAATGCCCCAGCACCGCGCCGAGGCCCGCGACCGCCGCCGCCTCCGCCCCCCAGGCCCAGGCGACCCACACGGGGATCGCGCCCTTGAGCGCGTCGAGCAGCAGGGTCAGAGCCGCAGCGGCCCTGTTACCCGTCCGCAGCACATTGGTCGCGCCGATATTGCCCGACCCGACCTTGCGAAGATCGCCCAGCCCGAACACCCGCGCCAGCAACACGCCGAAGGGAACCGAGCCGATGAGATAGCCGCCCGCGAGAGCGATGAGGAGTGTCATGGAGATACTATTCCCGTTATGGGACGTGCATTCAATGGTGTTCTCGTCTGAGTCCCTTCAGCCGAAGACACGCTTGCCGCCAACCCACGTCCCCAGAACCCTGCCCTGCACAAGCCGTTCGTGGAAAGGGGAGTTCTTTGATTTCGACAACAGCGCCTTGCGGTCGATCTTCCACGGGGCATTGAGGTCGAAGAGGACGAGATCGGCAAGAGCGCCCTTCGCCAGCGATCCGGCCTCCAGCCCCGCAAGGCGGGCGGGGGCCAGCGACAGGCGCTCGAACAGGGTCGGCAGCGACAGCCCCGCACGGTGGTGGAGGCCGAGCGAGACGGGCAGCATCGTCTCCAGCCCCACGCCGCCTGCGGATGCCTGCGCGAAGGGCAGACGCTTGGATTCCTCATCCCACGGGCGGTGGGCCGAGACGATGGCATCAATCAGACCCGAGGCGACCCCCTCCTCCATCGCCTCGCGGTCGTCTTCGTGGCGCAGGGGCGGCGAGACTTTCGAGAAGGTGCGGAAATCGGCGATATCCAGTTCGTTCATCGACAGATGCGGCACGGCGATGGAACAGGTTACGTCCACGCCCCCCTCGCGCGCCCGGCGCAGAATGGCGAGGCTTTCGGCGGTGGAGATACAGCTTGCGTGATAGCGCGCGCCGGTCAGCGCCGCGATGCGGATATCGCGGGTCAGCATGATCGCCTCGGCTTCGACCGGCACCGTGGGAAGGCCGCGCAGGGTGGCAAAAAGGCCCTCGGTCGCGCAGCCCAGCGCGGAGAAATGCGGCTCCTGCGGGAAATGGCAGACGAGGGCATCGACCGAGCGGGCATATTCCAGACAGCGGCGGAAGACCACCGGATCGGCCACCGCGCGCTCTCCGTCGCTGAACGCCACAGCCCCCGCATCGAGCAGGAAGCGGTATTCGGTCATCTCCCGCCCCTCGCCCCCCTTGGTCAGCGTGGCCTTGGGCAAAACGCGCACGGCGCAGACCTCCTGCGCGCGGCGGGTGACGAATTCGAGGACGGCGGGGTCGTCGATGGGCGGATCGGTATCGGGCTGGGTGACGATGGCGGTCACGCCCCCCGCCGCCGCCGCCTGCCCGCCGGACTTGAAGCTCTCGCGGTGGCGCGCACCGGGTTCGCCGATGGTGGCGTTGAAATCGACGAGGCCGGGGGCCAGCACATGCCCTCCACAGTCAATGACCGTCGCATCGCCGGGGATACCCTGTCCGTTGCC
>CAKZUT010000224.1 GCA_937922185.1 uncultured Neomegalonema sp. | reverse complement strand
TACTCCATCACCAGCGTATCCACCCCCAGCGGCCCCAGGTGGTTCACCCCCAGATACCGCCAGTTACAGGCCCGACTCCCGTTCCCGTGATAGAACACGACGAGCGTGTCGGACCCCACCGGCGTCAACAGCCCCCGCTCCCCGCCGATATCGACCAGCTCCACCCCCTGCGGCAGCGGACACGCGCTCATCGGCGTATCGTCGGGATGGTACAGCAGCTTCGTCTCCACCAGTCGGAAACCGATTCCGACGATGATATAGAGACCGATCAGGGCCAGCAGCAGCCACCCTGCCCGGATCAGAAGAATATGCGAATCCATGGGAAGGATTCTGGCATGAAAACCGGAGGGTTCATACCGGCAAACCGGCCCGTCATATCCCGGCATGTCACGGGCAGAGAAGGGTGGAAACGCCTCTCCCTTCATGGCGGCAATACATAAAATCCCGGCAAAAACGCCTTTTCCCCGTGACACTTCGAAACAACCAAAGTAACAATCGCCAAAATTTCAGACCTCTGGAGCACTATCATGTCGTATAAGATTCTCGTCCTCGGAGCGTCCTACGGGTCATTGCTCGGGACCAAGTGCCTGATGGCCGGGCATGACGTCACCCTCGTCTGCCGCGATGCGACGGCGGCCCTCATCAATGCCGAGGGCACGGAAGTCCGCATCAAGCTCAAGGGAGAGGACGCCCATCGCGCCATTCGTTCGGGCGATCACCCCGGTACGCTCGACGCGAAGACGCCCGAAACCATTGATCCCGCCGAATACGATCTCGTCTGCCTCGCCATGCAGGAGCAGCAATACGGTCATCCTTCCCTGCGCGGTCTGCTGAACAGGATCGCGGCGGCGGGCCTGCCCTGCCTGTCGATCATGAACATGCCGCCGCTCTCCTATCTGCGCCGCATCCCCGGCCTCGACGCGACCGCCATCGAGAGCGCCTGGACCGATCCGCGCGTCTGGGATGCCTTCGATCCGGGCACCGTCACCCTCTGCTCGCCCGATCCACAGGCTTTCCGCCCCCCCGAGGAAGGCGCGAATATCCTGCATGTCGGCCTGCCCACCAACTTCAAGGCCGCGAAATTCGAAACGGATGCCCATAACGCCATTCTCGAGACGCTGGAGCGCGATATCGACGCCGTGCGCCTCGACGGCCATGACGTGCCCGTCAAACTGCGCGTCTTCGACAGCCTGTTCGTGCCGCTGGCCAAATGGAGCATGTTGCTGACCGGCAATTACCGCTGCGTCACCGACGGCGCACCGCTGGCGATCCGCGATGCCGTCCATGCCGATGTGGCCCTGTCACAGGAAGTCTACGCCTTCGTGGACGATATCGCGCAGAAGCTGGGCGCATCCCCTGACGAGATGGTCCCCTTCGCCAAATACGCCAGGGCCGCCGAGGGCCTGCTCAAACCCTCCTCCGCCGCCCGTGCGGTCGAGTCCGGGTCCGGCACCATCGAGCGCGTGGACCGTCTCGTGCAGCAGATCGGACGCGCCCTCGGCGTCGAGCACCCCGTCATTGATGCCACCGTCACCACGGTAGACCGGCGGCTGGAGCAGAATCGGCTTGCCGCCGCCTGATCACGGCATGATCTGCACCTGAAAGCTGACCGACGACACCTGACCTGCCGGATAGGCTCCGAGGCAATCCCACTGGATCGGCCCGGCATATCCGGCAGCATTGGGTGTCATCACCATGCAATCGGCCCCGGTGAGAGCGTCACCGGGAGACGACCGGTCCAGCCGGTACGTCCATACGGGCGTCGCATCATGGCAGGCCGCACCGAAAGGCCGGGCACATGACCGCACTCGGAAAACCGCCCATCACAGCCAAATCCCGTCTTGCAAAACCGGGGGCATCCCCACACGAGCCAGAGAGCGTCGGCAAACACGCCGTTCCCTGCGGCTTTGCCGATCCGACCCGATCGCGAATGACTCCGGGATCATGCGTGAGAAGATAGGGAATAGATGCCGCTGATCGTAAGGAAAACACCGCCCCGGCAAAATTCTTCCGCCTGTTTTCTTTGACAAAAGTTCTTTCCTGCATACCCTGTCTGACAAGAGCTTACCTTTTCAAACCGGACCATGACCACCATGACCAGCCCACGCTTTACGATGCGCCTCGATCCTGACCTGAAGGACTGGCTGGAAGCCGAGGCGAAGAGGCGGGATCGTTCAGCGTCCTATCTGGCAAAGCAGGCGATCCGGGCAATGAAGGACGAGAGCGACGCAAAGGCGCGGATGATCCGTGATGCCGTTGCTGAAGCGGATAAGGGTGCATTCGTTTCTGAGGATGCCATGACCGCATGGTTTGAATCGCTCGAAACAGAGAATGAGCTTCCTGAACCGGAAGCAGATATATTTCTTCAACGCGCCTAAGCATGAAAATTGTTTTTCTTGAAGCCACCAAGGCAGATTTGCGTTGGTTCAAGCGATATTACACGAAGAATTTTCCCGAAGGCCGACCAAACGCCAATGCTCAGTATCGCGCTTTTTTGCGTCTCCTGAAGGAGCGCCCGACTATAGGGCGTCCGGCAGAAGACGGAGAAAGAATACGGGAATATTCTATTCCCCGAACTCCGTTTTGTGCGCTGTATCGTGTGACAGAGGATCGTATCGAGGTGATGCGCGTTTATGATAGCCGGAGTGAGTTTTCCAATAGGAATTTATAAGAAACGCTATGGTGATGGTTTTTGATAATATCAGCCATGTCAGTTTTTATTTTAATAAAATTAACACCCATTATGAACTCAAATCCCCGAATAACCGGATTTTCTTTATGATCCGCACTATCTGATAATTGAGTTATCCGACCACATTACTTGCATGACAAACCACCCGTGACAGGGCGGGCGCGGGCGCTATCTTGCGAAAACCCCATCGGAGAACCGCCCCATGCCCGCGCCCCCCGCCACCGACACCCCCACCGCCGCCATGATCGTCATCGGCGACGAGGTGCTTTCCGGTCGCACGCGCGACGCGAATACGCAGGTTCTGGCGAAGATGCTGAACGAGGCGGGAATCGACCTGCACGAGGCCCGCGCGATCCGCGACGATCACGCCGTCATCGTCGAGACGGTCAACGCCCTGCGCGGACTCTATACTTACGTCTTCACATCGGGCGGAATCGGCCCGACCCATGACGACATCACCGCCGAGGCCGTTGCCGCCGCCATGGACACTCCCATCGGCATCCGCGACGATGCCCGCGCGATCCTCGTTTCGCGCTATGGCGAGGGCACCGATCTCACCGATGCCCGCCTTCGCATGGCGCGCATCCCCGACGGCGCGGCCCTGATCGACAATCCGGTCAGCGGCGCACCGGGCTTCCGGCTGGAAAACGTCTTCGTCATGGCCGGTGTGCCGCAGGTCTTCGCCGCCATGCTCGACCATGTTCGCACCATGGTCGGCACCGGCGAGGTGATGAAGGATATCTCCATCCCCTGCCCCTATCCCGAGGGAGTGCTGGGGGGTCCGCTCACCGATGTCTCGGCGGCCCATCCGCAGGTCTCCATCGGTTCCTATCCGCGCCTTAAGGCGGGCGGCGGCTGGGGTGTCACCATCGTCGCCCGCTCCCGCGATGCGGAGGCACTGGCCAAAGCCGCCACCGCCATTCACACCATGCTCGATTCCCTCGCAGGCTCACCCACCGACGGCGAATAGCCCGCGCTACGTCCCCACATCCCGCAGGGGTGCCACGTCCTGTCCGGTCAACCGCTCATAGACCGGCAGGTATCGCCGGGCGACCGCCGACCAGCTTCGGGTATTCCGCACGAAATCAAGGGCCGGGGCAGTCATGGCGGCATTGCGCGCATGGGCCGCCGGATCGAGCGCGTCGAGCGCGGCGGCGGCCAGCGACGTCGGATCATCCGCCGCGAACAGCCGCCCCGTTACGCCGTCATCGACCAGTTCCCGGTGCCCGCCCACATCGGACGCGATGAAGCGGCGGGTCATGGCCATGGCTTCCAGCGGCTTGAGCGGCGTGACCAGATCGGTCAGCCGCATCTTCAGCCGGGGATAGACCAGCAGATCCACCACCGAATAATAGCGGCGCACCTGTTCGGGCGGAACGCGCCCCGTGAACAGCGCCGCATCGCCCAGCGGTGCCGCCCTCGCGCGCAGGGCCGCATCCTCCGGCCCGCCCCCGACAAACAGCAGCCGCGCCCCCGGATGAACCGCGCGAATGGCAGGAAAGGCATCGATCAGCAGATGCAGCCCCTCATAGTGATAGAACGAGCCGAGAAATCCGATCACCGGCCCCTCGCCCAGCCCCAGATCCGCCGCCAGCCCCGCATCCTTCGCGGTCACGGGGGGCAGGCGCTCCGGCTCGATTGCATTGGGGGCCAGATCAATATGGCTCGCATCGATTCCCCGCGCGATCAGGTCTTCGCGCAAGCCGTTGCAGATGGTGAACACATGATCCGCGCGGCGCACCGCACGGGTCTCCATGGCGCGGGTCATGCGATAGCGCGGCGAACCTTCCGTGGTCGTGCCCCGGTCCACAGCGGCATCCTCCCAGAAAGCGCGGATTTCATAGACCATGGGCAGCCCCATGCGTCGCGCGACCCGCTGCGCGGGAAAGGCATTGAGGACCGGCGAATGGGCATGGATCAGGGCGGGGCGCAGTTCCTCCACCGCTTCCTCCAGCCGTTTCGCCGTCGCTGTCATTTCGGCGCGAAAGCCCAGCCCCGGCAAGGCGCGCGCAGGGGCCGGGGTGCGATGAAAGTCGAAATCGGCGACCGTCTCCACCGGCGTGGCGGGCGGCCCGGCCTCGGCCCCGTGGCGCGGCGACGTCACCGCAACCGGGTCGATCCCCAGACCCCGTTGCGCCCGCAGGATACCCAGCGTCCGCGAGACATAGCCGCTTTGCAGCGGCGCGGAATGGTCAAGGACATGAAGAACGCGCATGAATCGGCTCCCGAAAGGGTGTTTGCCCCGGTATCGTCGATCAGCGTCAAGATGTGCTTAAGCGCGGCAGCGGGTCGATCCGGGTTTTTCCGAATCCTGATTCGAAACACTCACCCGCCTGTGCCGCGAAGGTGACGTCGGGGCACCGTCGGAAGCCTTGCGAATATGCGACATTCCGTCCCACCACTTCGCATAACCAGCGCCGCACAGCCCTCGCCGGACACGATGCATTAACCTCCGCCCGGTACCACACATTATTTACCAGTGAATTTTGATCATAATATCGTTACCGAGCAAAACAGAATAACGAAAAGTTAATACCGGGAAGAGTGCCATGCTGGAAAAAAGAATACGGAATCACTCCCGGCTTTACAGACCGTTTCTGATTGCGGCGTCCATTCAGGCTCTTTTGCTGCTCGCGGCACTCGGATTGTCTCTGATCGCCAAGTCACAGACATCCAGAGCGCGCGATTTCGACGCGGCGGCAAGTCGCCTCAACGCTGATTTCGAGAATGTCAGCAGTGCGCTTAACAGACTCTATCGCGAACTTTCCGATCCGGTTCCAAGTCGCCTCTATATCAATAGTCTGCAATCCATGATGGCGGACAAGATCGTCCCGCTGAGACAGTCACTCGAAGAACTGTCCGCCACGGATCTGGATCGCGGAAGGCTGCTCGGGGCTTCGGATGACACTCCCCGGCAATTGCTCGCGGAGATCACGCCGCGAATCAACACCTTCATCGACCGCACCGACACTTTTGTGCAGAGCGATTTTGAAACGCTGAAAGAACGCTTCCACAGCCCCAGTGTCGTCGATCTCGTCGCGGCCCGTAACGGTGTGGTGCTTCGCTCGCTGAACCGCCTCGTCGAAAGTTCCCGCGCGCGCAAACAGCAGACCATGGAGCTTGTGCATACGGGCATCAAGGCCACGATCCTGCTGTTGTTCCTGTCCCTGCTCGCCTCGTGGTACTGGATTGTCAGACCGGCGATCGCGAAACAGAAAGAGGCCATTGAGCGCGAGATCGATTTTTCCGCCAGCCTCGGCAAGAAGAATACCGAGCTGAAACTCGCGGAGAGCCGCGCGATGGTCCTCTATGAGGAGGCAGTCCGGGGCCTTCGCGCCCGGACGGAGTTTCTGGCCGTCGTGTCGCATGAACTGCGGACACCCCTGAATGCGATCATGGGCTTCTCCGAGGTCATGAAAGACGAAATCCTCGGAAAGCACGAGGTGACCGCCTATCGCGGCTATTCAAACGATATCTACCGCAGCGGCGAGCATCTGCTCGGCATCATCACGGATATCCTGCAATTCACCCAGCTCGAAGCAGACCGCTGCACCCTGCAAAGCGATATCGTGGCTCCGGCAGACATCTTCGCCGATGCGCGGATGATAACCGGCGACACCGCCGCCAGAAAGAATATCGACCTGATCTTCCGTAACGACCTGCCGGAAGGCAGCGGTTTCAGAGCGGATCGCAGACTTCTGAGTCAGGCCCTGATCAATCTGATCGACAACGCGATCAAGTTCTCGTCCCCCGACAGCACGGTCGTCATCGGCGGCGCGGCCATCGCGCAGGGAGGGGCCGTCATCACGGTCGTGGATAACGGTATCGGCATCAATCCCGATATCGCCCCGACCCTGTTCCAGCCTTTCGAGCAGATCGAAAGCGCCTTCAGCCGCAGCAGCGGAGGGCTGGGTCTGGGGCTGTCGATCACGCAGAAAATCATGACCGCCCATGACGGAGATGTCACCGTGAAGACCAGCAAGGGAGGGGGCAGTTGCTTCAGCCTCCACCTGCCCGATGAACGGTTTGTCGCCCATGCCGGGTCACCCGGCGGCGACACGGCAAACACCCGGAAAGCCATAGGAGCGGCATGAGAAAAACCCTCTTTGCCCTGATGGGCCTGCTGACGGCCACTCCGGCCCTCGGCACGGAAAAGATCGAACTGCTGCATTTCTGGAAACAGCCGACCGAGCGCGCGGCCCTCGGCGTCCTCGCCGAGCGTTTCGAGCAACAGGGCGGCGAGTGGTACGATACGGTGCGTCCGGGCAGCCTGCCGCTCAAGATCTACGCCATCGACCGCATCATCAACGGCTATGCTCCCCATGCCGTACACTGGCATGGCGGCCCGGAAATCAGACAGCTATACGCGATGGAGATCACCGACCCGATCAACCGCTTCGTTGATCGGCGCAGGCTGGAGAGCATTCTGCCCTCGGTCGCCGATGCCCTGAAGGTCGATGATGGAATCGGCGCACTTCCGGTCGGGCTGCACGGGGAGAACTGGGCCTGGCGCAATCTCGACATCTATCGTCAGCTCGCCTTGCCCGCACCGCGTGACTGGGAGCATTTTCTCGAACAGGCCCCCCATATCCGCGCCGCCGGATACCGCCCCCTCGCCGTCGGAGAGGCATCCTGGGAGCGTAATCTGCTGTTCAACACCGTTCTCATCGATATCGGCGGTGCGGACCTGTACCGAAGGATGCAGCGCGGCGCATTGAATCCGGCGACGGATCGACCCGATATCATGAAGGCGTTTGGCGTCATGATGCGCTTGCGCGATGAGGCGACGAGCGCCGACCATGCCCATGATGACTGGGCCGAATCGACCCGTGATGTCGTGAGGGGCAAGGCCGCGATCCAGATCATGGGCGACTGGGCCAAGAATGAATTTCTGAATGCCGGAAAGGTCATCGGGCGGGATTTCGACTGTGCGCTCGCACCCGGCAATGACGGCAGCATGAGCATCGTGCTCGATGTCTTCGTCTTGCCGCGAACCACGGATGCCACCGTCCACGCGGCGCAGAGTGAGCTGTCGAACATCGTCCTTGATCGCGATATCCAGAAGCGGTTTTCCATTCTGAAAGGCTCGTTGCCGGTCGTGGCGGGCGTGGATGTGCATGACCTCGATGAATGCACACGCCGGGGCTTCAGCCTGATTTCATCATCCGACGGCACCGTGCCCTCCATGACTCTGGCGCTCAATCAGGATCGGATCACCCAGATCGCCGGGATCGTCCAGAATATCTGGGAGACACACGACATGAGCGCCGCAGAGGCCGCGACCCTGTTCCTGCAACACAGTCAATAATGCCAGCATGACCCCGGAAGTCATGCACCCCGCCGATGCCTGCATCCGGGTCGCGGCAGGGCCATATCGCTATCCCTGAAAATGAAACCGCGCGTATTCCGGCGCGCGTTGCGGTGTGCCGAGTATCCAGTCCGCCGCCCGCGCCGCGATCATCTGGGTCGGGGCGTTGAGATTGGCGCTGGTGATCCTGGGCATGACGGAGGCATCCACCACCCGCAGCCCTTCGATGCCGTGGACACGCATTTCAGGGTCCACCACGGCGTCCTGCCCGGTGCCCATCCGACAGGTGCCGCAGGGGTGGTAGTCGGTATCGGTATGGGCGCGGATGCCGTGTTCGATCTGCGCGTCGGTGCGGGCATCCTCGCCGATGGAGAGTTCGCGACCCCGGTAGGGGGCGAGGGCGGGCTGGGCGACGAGATCGCGGGCCTTCTTCACGCCCTCCACCAACTCGCGCATGTCATGGGGGTCGGACAGGTACTCGAAATGCAGCAGCGGTTTCGCGGACGGGTCCGCCGAGCGGAGCGCGACTCGCCCCCGGCTGCGTGGGCGAAGCTGATCCACATGGATCGCGAAAGCCTGCAACAGGCGCAGTTTCCCGCCTTCCTCCGCCATGCCCACGGGGGCCATATGATATTGCAGGTTCGGATAGGGCACATCCTCATTGCCCCGGATCAGGCCCCCCGCCTCCCATACGCTCGACGAGACGACCCCCTTGCGCGTCAGCATCCAGCGCGTCCCCGCAACCCCCTGCCGCAGCGGATGGGCCATACGGTCGAGAGTGACGGGCTTGCGGCATTCCCACTGCATGATGACCGTCGGGTGATCCTGAAGATTGCGCCCCACGCCGGGCAGGTCGAGCACCGGCTCGATACCGTGCCCGCGCAGATGGTCGGCGGGGCCGATGCCCGAAAGCATCAGCATCTGCGGCGAGTTGATCGCCCCCCCGCACAGGATGACCTCGCGCCCCGCCTCGACATGGTGATCCACCCCGCGCCGGGTATAGGCCACCCCCGTCGCCCGATTGCCGCTCAGCGTGATGCGTCTGACCATCGCGCGGGTCTCGACCGTCAGGTTCGGGCGGCCCAGCGCGGGCCGCAGATGGGCGACCGCCGCGCTGCATCGTCGGCCATGGCGCTTGGTCGCATCGAATCGCGCGACCCCCTCGGGCCGGAACCCGTTGAGATCGTCTGACCGGCCCTGCCCCGCCTGCACCCCCGATTCGAGAAAGGCGTCGTAGAGGGGATTGGGCCAGGATGACCGCGTAACCCCCAGCGGCCCGCCCGAGCCGCGCCAGTCATCGGCTCCCCGGTCGCTGTCCTCGCCCGCGCGGAAATACGGCAGACAGTCGGCATAGCGCCATGCTCCCATGCCGGGCCGCTCGGCCCAGCCGTCGAAATCGAGCGGGTGCCCGCGCATATAGACCATCGAATTGATCGAGGATGATCCGCCCAGCACCTTGCCGCGCGGGGTGCCGATGCGCCGGTTCAGCAGGCCCGCCTGCGGCTCGCTCTCGTAGTTCCAGTTGATGCGGCTGTCGCGATAGGCGTAATAGACCCCGGCGGGCATGTGGATCATCAGGCTGCGGTCCGGCGGCCCCGCCTCCAGCAACAGAACCGAATGGCGACCATCCGCACTCAACCTGTTCGCGAGAACGCACCCCGCAGATCCGGCCCCGATGATGATGTAATCGGCAGTTCGGCTCATCCGCGTGTCCCTCTCAAAACATGCTTGCAAGGGACGCCGTGCTTTTGTAAAGGATGCGCTCCGCTTGGATGGTCCCTTCGTCTATCGGTTAGGACGCCAGGTTTTCAACCTGGAAAGAGGGGTTCGATTCCCCTAGGGACTACCAGGCGGTTTTCCTCTTTCTGATGATCGCGCGCAGGGCATTGACCCTTGCCGTCGGCATGTTCGTCCTCATGCCGACGGGTCGTAGCGCCGGGGCGGCACCACGGCACAGGGCTGCAATGTTCCCAGCAGATCGAGGGCGAGGCGGGTGCCTTCCGCCGCCGCGTCCGGCTTCACGAAAGCCATGGCCAGATTCTCCCCCGTCCGGTGACCGAACGCCGCCGAGGTGACGGTGCCGACCACCCGCCCGTCCGCCATGACGGAATCGCCCGGATGAGCGGGCAGAACCGCATCATCCATCCGCAGGGTCACGAAGCGGCGGCGCGGTTCCGTGCGTGCCAGCAAGGCATCGCGCCCCGGAAAGGCGGGCTTGTCGCGTCTGACGAAACGCTCCAGCGCGCTCTCGACAGGGTCGAATTCGGTGATGAGATCGGCTTTCCAGTGCCGGTATCCCATCTCGATCCGCATGGATTCGACAGCATATCCGCCGAAATGAGCCATGCCATGCCCCTCGCCCGCCGCGACCAGCGCCCGATAGGCCGCCTCCGCCTGCGCCATCGGGATATGCAGCTCGAATGCATCCTCGCCCGAGAAGCTGACCGACATCGCCACCACTCCCGCCCCGCCGATATCCACCTCCCGGCAGGCCAGCGGCGCAAACCCGGCCCAATCCGTATCGGGGGCCGCCTCGCCGAGAACCGCCCGCGCCTTTGGCCCCGCGACCAGCAGAATCGTATGGGTCTCGACTTTCGGGGTCAGCGTGATCGAGCCGTCTTCCGGCAGATGCGCGGTCAGCCAGTCCCTATCGTGATGCTCGGCAGCCGCCGCACTGCCCCACCAGACCCTGCGCTCATCCAGCACCGCCAGCGTCGCCTCGCCCAGCACATTGCCGTGCCCGTTCAGGAAATACCCGAGGCCCACCTTGCCGACCTTCTTCGGCACCCGCCCGCAGAACAGCGTGTCGAGCCAGTCGGTCACGCCTTCCCCGGCGATCTCGATGCGATTGAAGCCGTTCACCTCGGCGATGCCGACACGGGTATGCACCGCCTCCACCTCACGGCCCACCGAGTCATGCCAGTTCGGCCAGCGATGGGTATGATCCGGCTCGAACCCGGCGGAGGGCCTGTACATCATCGCCCGCTCCCAGCCGTTCACCACGCCGAAATCGGCCCCCGCCGCCGCGAGCAGTGGGGTCAGCGGCGTGGTCCGCTGCGGACGACCCGCCGGGCGATGCTCATGCGGGCGATGGAAGCGGAATTCGTTCTGATAATCCTCGATGGCCTTCAGGGCCGTATATTTCTCGGTGGCATAAGCCCCGAACCGACGCGGATCGAGCGCCCAGGTGTCATATTCCGCCTCGCCATGCACCATCATCTGCGCCAGCAGCCAGCCATGCCCGCCCCCCTCGCCGACGCCCGCACGCAGGCCCGTCAGCGCCCAGGCATTGCGCCGTCCCGGAATCGGCCCGACCAGCGGCACCCCGTCGGGCGTATAGGTGATCGGTCCGTTGACGATGGTATGGATGCCGGTTTCGGTCAGACAGGGCATCCGCTCGAACACGTTCTCCAGCACCGGCAGAACCCGCTCGGGGTCATCGGGGCACAGCGCATTGGTGAAGTTCGGGTCGATGCCGTCCAGCCCCCATGTCCGGCAATCCTGCTCATAGAAGCCGACAAGCAGCCCGTTCTTTTCCTGCCGCGAATAGAAATCATCGGTCGGACAGCGGATCAGCGGCACCCGATGGTCCAGTTCCTCGATCCGGGCAATCGGCTCGGTCAGGAAATACTGATGCTCCATCGAGGCGACGGGCAGCTCAACCCCCATCATCGCCCCGATCTCGTTACAGCGATAGCCGCCCGCATTGACCACATGCTCGGCATGGATATCGCCCTTGTCCGTATGCACGATCCAGCCGTCCCCGGTCTGTGTCAGGCCGGTCACGGGTGTATGGCGATGCACCTCCGCCCCGGCCTTGCGCGCGCGCCGCGCCAGCGCCTGACAAAGCTGGGCGGGGTCGATATCCCCGTCGAGCGGGTCCCACAATGCGCCCTTGATGCCGTCCCTGGTAATCAGCGGATGCCGCCGCGCGCTCTCCTCTGCGTCGATCAGCTCGAACTCGACACCCATGCCCCGCGCCATCGACTGGAAATGCCTGTAGCCGTCGATATGCCAGTCTTCCGAGGCCAGCCGCAGCCCCCCGTCGCCATGGTGATAATTGATCGGATAGTCCGGGTCGTTGGCCAGCTCTTCATACAGCTTGATCGAATGGGTCTTCAGACCCACCATCACCTGTATCCCCCCGAAATTCGTCACCTGCGCCGCCGAATGCCAGGTGGTGCCGGAGGTCAGTTCGTCCCGCTCCAGCAGCATCACATCGGTCCAGCCTTCCCTGACCAGATGATAGAGCGCCGAACATCCGCCGATGCCCCCGCCGATGACGACGGCGCGTGTGGTGGTTCTCATGCTGATATATCCCTCGAATCCCCTTGCCAGAAACGATGCGCGGGGGGACGGTCAGCGTCAATGATTGTGGAGGGGCCTATGAACGAATTGACGGCACGACGCGGCGGAGGACGCGCCGCCCGCGTGGCCATGCGCGCCGCCGGCCCCGTCTCCGCCGCACCGCCGGGACAGACGGGCGGGGCATACCGTCCCCTGACCGACGCACAGATCGGGGCGATCTACGCCACGGCCCTGCGATTGCTGGCCGATCTCGGAATGGGGGAATGTCCGCCGAAACTGGTACAGGCCGCCTGCGCGCGGGGGGCCACCCATGAAGGCGGTCGCCTGCATTTCCCCCGCGCCATGGTCGAGGATATCGTGGCGGGGGCGGCGAAATCCTTCATCTATCATGGCCGCGATCCGAAGCATGATTTCGAGATCGGGGGCGAACGGGTCTATTTCGGCACCGGCGGCGCTGCGGTGCAGACGCTGGATATCGACACCGGTCTCTATCGTTCCTCCACGCTGGCGGACCTGCATGATTTCACCCGCCTGATCGACACCCTGCCGAATGTGAGCTGGTTCACCCGCTGTTGCATCGCCACCGATATCCCCGACAGCTTCGATCTCGACGTGAACACCGCCTATGCCCTGATCCGCAACACGACCAAGCCGGTTGGCACCGCCTTCACGCTGGGCGAGCATGTCGCGCCCATCATCGGCATGTTCGATACCGCACTGGGGGGCGAGGGGCGATTTCGGGAGCGGCCCTTCTGCAAGGCGCATATCTCACCCGTCATCTCGCCCATGCGCTATGGCGAGGATGCGGTGGACGTGACGGTGGCCTGCATCGAGCAGGGCGTGCCCATCAATTCGATCATCGCCGCGCAATCGGGCGCGACGGCCCCGGCGACCCTTGCGGGCTTTCTCGCGCAATCGCTGGCCGAGACGCTGGCGGGGCTGATCCTCGTGAACGTCTTCGCACCGGGTTATCCGGTTATCTTCTCGAACTGGCCGCTGGTGATCGACCTGCGGACAGGCGCATTCTGCGGAGGTGGCGGCGAGAGCGCGGTACTGAACGCGGCTTCGGCACAGATTTCCAACTGGCTGGGCCTGCCCTCGGGGGTGGCCTGCTCCATGGCGGACGCCAAGGCCGTAGACGCGCAGATGGGGGCCGAAAAGGCGTTGTCGGCGGTGACGGCGGGGCTGGCCGGGGCGAACATGGTCTATGAAAGCTCCGGCATGATGGCCGCCCTGCTCGGAGCCAGCTTCGAGGCATTCGTGCTCGATGATGAGATGCTGGGAGCCGTGCAGCGCACGATCCGGGGCGTGGAGGTGACCGATGAGACGCTCGGCTATGACGCCATTTGCGAGGCGGTCCTCGGCGAGGGGCATTTCCTCGGCTCCGCGCAGACCATGGCGGCGATGGAGCGCGATTATCACTGGCCCCGCCTTGCCGACCGCGATGCCCCGGTCACCTGGGCCGAAAAGGGGGCACCCGATATCCGGGGCCGCGCCCGCGAAAAAGCCCGCGACATTCTCGCCCGGCACCACCCGGATTATCTGGGCGCGGCGGTCGATGCCGATCTCCGGGGTCGATTTCCGGGGATCAGATGAGGCCAGCCTTGATAACGTCCGAGGATATGTCTAAAGGGTCAGCCTTGGTTTTTTTGTCCACATAGCGGGTAAATCTATGTCCGAGTTCACATCCCAGACTGACACCGGGTCTGTGACAGAGCCAACCGATCTGGCGGATCGTCTCGCGGTTTTGGGCGAACTCATCGCAGCGCCGCGCGGTGCCACGCCTCTCAGGCTCGTCCCCGGCGCAACGATCAGTCAGTCAGACTTCCGCAAGGTTCACCTGTCCGGTCTCGATGTGGGCAATTACGGGTATGGCGACAGCGAATGGTATTTTCAGGACGAAGCGGGGGCCTATTACCCTGTGGTGGAAGAATTTCCGATCCTCATGTATCCCGAGCGCATTGTTTCCAATGACGATACGGAAACCGTCAGCCTCAAGCTTCCTCAATACGAGGAGGCATATACGGAAATGCAGCATTACAATTCGATCGGCGACCAGAATGCTTCTGACGATCTGGAAAACATCTCGAATGAGACCATCACACGCCTGATGGCGGGCGCGATGAACGAGGGAAGCGACAAGACACAGTTCCCGCAGCCCTCCGAGGTGTGGATCGATGCGTTGCACGACTCCATTTCGCAGTACGAGGCCTATGATTACCTCGCGCCGATGGAAGGCGTCTGCTTCCTGCAACTCGGCGGCGGGGGAACACATGCCGTCAAGGCGCTCATAGCGGGTGCGCGCAGGGCCGTTCTTCTGACCCCGATGCTCGGCGAAGCCCGTTTCGCCAAGGCACTCGCCCGCAAGGCAGGGGTCGCCGACCGGCTCTATTGCGTTATTGCCGTGGGCGAGGAGCTTCCTTTCGAGGGCGGAGTCTTTGACGCGATATATTCAGGGGGCTGTCTGCACCATATGCGGACGGAACTGGCCTTCGCCGAAATTCGCCGCACATTGATGGATGGAGGGCGTTTCGCCTGCGTGGACCCCTGGAAAACCCTCATCCACATGATCGGCACGAAGGTCTTCGGCAAGCGTGAATGCGGTGTTTTCTGTCGCCCGATCGATCCCGAGAGACTGAAGCCCATCGAAACGACTTTTCCCAGCCATACCGTCTCCCGCCATGGCCCCTTCCTGCGCTATCTGTTCCTTGGATTCGAGAAGCTGGGCCTGAAATTGCCGGTATCGACCATGATGCGTATCGCCAGAGTAGATGATGCACTGGGGTCGGTTTTCGGGCTGACCAGGCGTTTCGGAGGAAGCATTGTGATCGTTGGACAAAAGTGATTTACAGTGAGACATCACTTCCGTTCAGATCCATGGCCTTTTCATAGATGAATTTCATGATTAGTCGCGGCTCGGTCCGCGCGATCTTGACGACACTTTTCGTACTGGCACTCCCCCCCCTCATAATACCTGGCCGCATAGACTGGCTGGCCGTCACACTGATATTACTCGCTCAGCCCTTTCTGATCGCCAGTATTCAGGCCAAAAGGGTCGCGCTCACACTGTTTCTTTCCTGCTACATCTATCTGCTGGTCTATCCATTTTATACGCTGAGCCTGTTTGGACAGAACCCTCTGGCAAACAAGCAAATCACAGCAATGTCTCCTGAGACATTTTTTATAGTGCTCTCATCAATTGTTTTAACTTATACTGTATCAACTTTATTTTATAATAAATCATCAGAGAATGAACCCCTCACGACAATAGCGGAGAAATCCAGAAAAATCGGAATTGCCCCCTTTTTCGTGATTATCACTGCCCTGATACTGTATTTCTACCAGCGAGATTTCTCCAGCGTCATATCC
>CAKZUT010000223.1 GCA_937922185.1 uncultured Neomegalonema sp. | reverse complement strand
ATCGCACTGGCCGATCTCGGCGGCATCTGGACACTGGAACAGGTCACGCAGGCCCTTTCCGATTTCGCCGATGCCAGCATCCGCGCCGCGACCGAATGGCTGATCGCAGGTGCAAGGCGCAAGGGTGTGCTTGAGGACGGACCGACGGGATTCTTCGTGCTGGGGCTGGGCAAGCTGGGTGCGGGGGAGTTGAACTATTCATCCGATGTCGATCTGATCCCCTTTTTCGACCACGAAGGGCATGACGCGGCGGAATACGGCGCGCGCAAGCAGGTGTTCAACCGTCTGACCCGCGATCTGGTGCGGATGCTCTCGGAGCAAACGGCGGAGGGCTATGTTCATCGTGTCGATCTGCGCCTGCGACCGGACCCCAGTTCAACCCCGCCCTGCATGTCGGTCGATGCCGCCGAGCGATATTACGAGAGCTTCGGCAAGAACTGGGAGCGCGGCGCGTTCATCAAGGCGCGGGTCGTGGCGGGGGACCACGAGGCGGGGGAGGCGTTTCTGGAGGGCATGAAACCCTTCGTCTGGCGGCGGTATCTCGATTTTGCCGCGCTGGAGGATGTGCGCGACATGAAACGCCTGATCCACAAGCACAAGGGGCATGGCGAGATCGCGGTGGCGGGGCACGATATCAAACTGGGCCGGGGCGGTATCCGCGAAGTCGAGTTCTTTGCCCAGACCCGACAACTTATCGCCGGAGGGCGCGAACCGGCCCTGCGTCTGCACCGCACAGTCGATGCGCTGGCGGCACTGGCCGAGCATGGCTGGATCACCGCCGGGGCGCGGGACGGGATGACCGAGTCATATCGTGTGCTGCGAACCATCGAGCATCGCCTCCAGATGGTCGAGGATGCCCAGACACAGCGGATGCCGGGAGATGCGGACGGCCTGGCGCGGATCGCGGCCTTTTGCGGTTATGCCGACCTGCCCGCTTTCGATGCGATGCTGCGCGGGCATCTGGAACAGGTTTCCGAACGCTGGAACCGATTGTTCGAGGATGACGGCGAGGAGGAGGATCACGCGGAGGAACCCGCCTTTGCCGATCCCGATGCCGCGCAGGCGATACTGGACCGATGGCGCGCGGGGGATATCGCCGCCACGCGCAGCGACCGCGCAAGGACCAAGCTGGACCGCATCCTGCCCGTGCTGCTGCGGGCCGTGGCGGGCGCGGGAGACCCCGACAGGGCCTTGCAGGAGTTCGACCGCTTTCTCGCGGGGCTGCCCGCCGGCGTGCAGATTCTCTCGCTGTTCGAGGCCAATCCGAACCTGCTGGAGATGCTGGCCGAAGTCTGTGCCGCCGCCCCGAAACTGGCCGCGTATCTGGGGCGCAACTCCGGCGTTATCGATGCCCTGCTGACCCGCGATTTCTTTGGCCCGACACCGGATGCGGATGCGCTGGTCGAGGAATATTCCGCGCTTGCCCCCCCGGATGACGATTTTGAAGCGCATCTCGATGCCTCCCGCCGCTGGGCCAAGGAGCGGCATTTCCGTATCGGAGCGGCCTTGCTGCGGGGCATCGACACACCGGAGGAAGCGGGGCGCGCCTATTCGGCACTGGCCGAAGCCTGCCTGCGCGCGATGGTCGGCCCTGCCACGGCAGAGGTGGCGCGTCGGCATGGCCCGCCCCCCGGCAACGGAGCCTGCATCGTCGCGCTGGGAAGGCTGGGTTCGGGTGAGATGACGGCGGCGAGCGATCTGGACCTGATCGTGATCTATGACGATGCGGACAGCATGTCGGAGGGCGCGAAACCGCTGGCGGGGCCGCAATACTACGCACGATGGACCCAGAGGCTGGTGAATGCGCTGACGGCGCGCACAGCCGAGGGAGCGGTCTACGAGGTGGATATGCGCCTGCGTCCTTCCGGTCAGTCGGGACCGCTGGCCACGCGCCTGTCGGCCTTTGAACGCTATCAGGCCACCGAGGCATGGACATGGGAGCATATGGCCCTGACCCGCGCGCGGGTGATCGCGGGGCCGGATGCCCTGTGCAGGCGGGTCGAAGCGGCGATCGCAGAGGCACTGGCACGACCCCGCGACCCCGAAACGGTCTTTAAAGACGCGCGCGACATGCGCGAGCGGCTGGCGGCGGCAAATAGCCGGGCAACCGGCGACCCGTGGGCCTTGAAGCTGACACGCGGGGGGCTGGTGGATATTGATTTCATCTGGCAGGCACTGTGTCTTGCCCATGGGTCTACCGGGGCGACCGAAGCCCGGCGGGCGCTCGACAGCCTGGCCGACAGGGATGTGCTGAGCGAGGAAACCTGTGCGGCGCTGGCAACGGCGCGGGATATTCAGGCCTCCCTGCTGCATTTCATCCGTCTCAGCCATGACGGCACCTTCGATCCCGCCACCGCGCCGCCCGCGCTGAAAGCGGTGATGGCACGGGCTATGGAAGTGGGTGATTTCAGTATCGTCGAGGCTCGGCTGGCGGGCGCGCAGGATACGGCTCGCACGGTCTTCGCACAGATCTTCGGAACCGCATGACGCGCCTGCCCATCGTGCATCACCCGGATTATCAGGCCCCGTTGCATGACGGGCATACCTTTCCGATGTCGAAATACGGCTATCTGCGCGAGGTGCTGGTGGAGCGGGGGCTGACCGCGCCCGATACGTGGCTGACCCCGGCCCCGGCAAGCGAGGTCATGGTCGCGCGGGCGCATGAGCCGGGCTATGTGGCGCGGGTGTTCGGCGGCAGTCTGACGCCAGAGGAAGAAAAGCGCATCGGCTATCCCCATACCGAACGGGTGACCCGGCGCTCACGGCTGGCCGGTGCCGGAACGCTGATCGCGGCACGATTCGCGCTGGAGGCGGGGGTCGCCTGCAACACCGCAGGGGGCAGCCATCATGCGCGTTACGAGCACGGGGCGGGGTTCTGCGTCTTCAATGATGTGGCCGTGGCGATCCGCGCGTTACAGCGCGAGGGCGGGCTGGGGCCGGTTCTGGTAATCGACTGTGATGTCCATCAGGGCGACGGGACAGCGGCGATCTTCCGGGGTGATCCGGGGGTGTTCACTCTCTCGCTTCATGCCAGCGGGAATTATCCGTTCGAGAAGGAGGCGGGTGATCTGGATATCGCCCTGCCGGACGGGACCGGCGATGCGGGATACCTGAGCGCGCTCGATACGGCGCTGGAGCGGATGGTGCGGGAAGGGCCGTTCAGCATGGCGTTCTACAATGCGGGAGTGGATGTCCATGCGGAGGATCGGCTGGGGCGGCTGACGCTGTCGGATGCGGGCATCCGGGCGCGGGACCGGCGGGTAATCGGCTGGGCACGGGCGCATGGATTACCGCTGACCTGCGTGCTGGGCGGCGGCTATGACCGGGATCGCCGCCGCCTGGCCGGACGCCATGCGATTCTGTTCGAGGAAGCACAGGCATCGCTATACCGCTGAAAGCAGCACACCCGATGCGGCGCAGATCGCCAGTGTCAGCGCGATGCCCCGGTGCAGCCGGAGCAAAAGCAGGGCGGCTGTGGCCGCGATCACCACGACGCGCCAGTCGAAGGTTGCGAGGTCGGGAGTCCAGAGGGTCAGGGGGCCTGCCGTCTCGCGCGTTACGCCGGTGAATACCACATGCAGGGCGAACCAGAGCGAGAGATTGAGGATGACCCCGACGACCGCCGCCGTAATCCCCGACAGAGCCGCGCGCAGCCGGGGGCGTGTACCGATCCAGTCGATATACGGTGCCCCGGCGAATATCCACAGGAAGCAGGGGGCGAAAGTGACCCAGAGCGTCACGAACGCTCCGGCAACCCCCATTGCAAGGCTGTCCGTGGCCCGCGCGGCAGCGAGGAAGCCGACAAACTCGGTGACGAGGATCAGCGGTCCCGGCGTCGTCTCGGCAAGGCCCAGGCCGTCCATCATCTCTCCGGCGGTCAGCCAGCCACGGCCCGCTACGGCATCCTGTGCCATGAAGGCCAGCACGGCATAGGCTCCGCCGAAAGTGACGGTCGCCAGCACCGAGAAGAACCGTCCTATCTCGCCGAGGATACTGCCCGGCAGGGCCAGATCGAGCACGGCGAGGGGCGCAAGCCAGATCGTGAGCCATATCCCCACCGTCCGCGCCGTGCGGGCGGGGGTCACGCTCAGGGGCGGGGCGGGATCGCTGTCCGGTGGACCGCCCGCCAGCGCACCGACCAACGCGGCCCCGGCAATGACCAGCGGATAAGGCAATGCGAGGAAGAAGATCGAGAGAAAGGCCGCCCCCGCGATCCACCAGTGCAACGGCTTGAGGAGCGCGCGTCCCGCAACACGCAGCAGGGCCTCGATCACGATCACCAGAACCGCCGCCTTGATGCCGAGGAATATCGCCTCCGCCAGCGGCACGTCGCCATAGACGATGTACAGCGTCGCCAGCCCCAGCACGACAAGTGCGCCCGGCAGGACAAACAGCAATCCCGCGATCAGCCCGCCGACAACCCCATGCAGACGCCACCCGGCATAGGTGGCCAGTTGCATCGCCTCGGGACCGGGCAACAGCATACAGAATGACAGGGCATCAAGAAATTGACGCTCCGTCAGCCAGCGCCGCTCCTGCACCACGATCCGGTGCATCAGGGCAATCTGGGCGGCGGGACCGCCGAAGGACAATACCCCGATACGCGCCCATTCGCGGGTTGCCTCGGGCAGGGTCGGCGTCATGACCCCACCGTCGGTGCGGGCCAGTCATGCCCTTCGTCCCGCCCGTCGCGCGCCCAGCGATAGAGGGCATCGTAGAGCGTCATTCCGGCGGCAAGCTGAGCATGATCGTCCCGATGCATCCGCGATAATCCAACGGAGACTGCCAGAAGGCCGGCGGCCTCGGGCGCGAGGTCATGACGGTTCGTATCGGCGGCACGGATCACGGTGGCCAGCGTTTCCAGAGGCTCGCCCGTCAGGCCGAATTCCTCAAGCATGATATCAAAGGAACAACGCTCGCCCCGGTGGGAAAAACGCACATCCTGCACATCGAAGGGAATCGCCTCGAATTTTTCAGCCACCAGCGCCACATCCTGTGGAGGCACGAACAGGAATTCCGCATGGGGATCGACGAAACGGCGGATCAGCCAGGGGCAGGCAATGCGGTCGATCTTCGGGCGATGGCGCGTGACCCAGAGGGTGCGGCCCTGCGCCAGCCCCGGCACGGTGCCCGCATCGACCATAGGCAGGCCCGCATCGTGCCATGCGACCTGGCCGCCCTCCAGGACTTGCGCGTCGATGCCGCGTCCGCGCAGCAGGGTCATCGCGCCCTGACTGATCTTGCGACCCTTCTGGCAATAGACGACCGCCCGTTTTCCGACGAGGCGCGGTATCAGCGGATCAAGATCGGTGAAAGCATGGCGGAAAGCGGTGGGAAGGAGACGGGGATCGTCCTCGAAATCGGCGTCGATCCGCAGATCCACAAGGACGGGGGCGTCGGGAGTTCCGGTCAGACGGGAAAGCTGCTGACAGGTGATCTCGTTCGGAGAGGGCATGGAGGCATCCTTGACTGTCCCGCACCGGAGCGGCGGGAGCGGTTTTTCGGGATGCGTCGCTTGGGCCTGAGCCTCACGGGGCGCGCGCCGGCCCCATGGATCGAATCTGACGCGCGCCACGGTTCCTGTCAATCCTCACCTGTCATGCAGGCCCGTCTTGACCCCCTGACCGTTCTCGCCTACGCCGCCCCGGTGCCGGGTGGCCGGACGGTCGCGACTTCCCTTCGTGCAAGCGGATGGAGATCGAGGAAAGTCCGGGCTCCACGGGGCCTCGGCGCCGG
>CAKZUT010000222.1 GCA_937922185.1 uncultured Neomegalonema sp. | reverse complement strand
TCGCGCAGGAACGCATCGACGCGCAGATCGTGCCATGCCTCGCGCCCGTGCCTGCCGTGATAACCCACATGCCCGCCCCGGCGGGTCAGGGTCAGTTCCACGTTCGGCGGCAAGTCATCGCGCAGGGCGAGATACGGGTCGGGCGGTATCCACGGGTCATCTTCGGCATGGACCAGCAACAGCGGCACCCGCACCTTCGGCACCATGTCCTTGCCTGCCGTCGCCGCATAATAGGTCTCCGCATCGGGATAGCCGTGCAACGGCGCGGTCGCCGCATCATCCACATCCACGATGGTCTTCGCCCGGTCCAGATTGGCGCTGATCTCCGGCGTCAGGACCCCCCGCGCCCGATACGCCTTCTTCATCTGATGCACGAAGGTGTAGTGATAGACGACGTTATGCCGCTTCATCAGCTCGACCGCCGCCTGCATCGGGTCGAGCGGCACCGATACCGTGGCCGCCCCCCGCACGTTCAGGCGATCCGGCAGGTTCGGCAACGCATTGAGCGTCACGCTGCCCCCCAGCGAATATCCGGCTATGAAAAAGCCTTCCGGTGCCTCCGGCATCATCGCCGCCAGCACATCCGCGATATCCGGCCAGCATCCCGCGAAATAGAACCGCTCGGCATATTTCGCGGACGGCCCCGCTCCGCGCAGGTTCAGCCGCAGCACGCGCCGCCCCCGCGTCAGGTGAAACCGCGCGGCCTCCCAGATATACGCCGAGTGGTCGCATCCCATAAGCCCGTGGATCAGCACGACGAGCGGTCCCGCGCCCCCGCCTTCGGGCGTATCGAGCCGACCCATCATCCGGTCGCCACTGCCATCCGACAGCGTGAAAAGCCGCTCCTCCGTCCGGCCCGGCAAGGGCGTCTCGCGATGCACGAGCCGATTGCGAAGGGTCTGCAAGTCCCCACCCCACCACGGGAATCGCTGTTCAAAGTGCGGCAGGGTCACGGAAACCGCTTTCGCATATGAGCGAGGTGGTCCTGACCACCATAGAAGATGGCAATCACTTCGACGATTTCCTTGTCGTCATCAACGACGAAATACAGGATGGCTCTCTTCTTCGTGACATGACGAATGCCGGTTCCAGACCTCGTCGATAACGTACCCTGATGTGGCACGTTGCTGATCGACATCATATCACGGCGAATATCGACGATCCTCTCGCGAGCGCGTCGTCCGGCAGAATCCCAGTCCTCTCCGAAACCAACGTAGGTATCGCGAAGGTATCGAAAAATTTCCCGCAAATCCTCTCGCGCCGAACGAGTAACTTCAATCCGATACGGCACGGGCATTCATCTCTTCGTCCAACATCTCATCCGTCAGACGAGTAAATTCCTCCATCGAGATGAACGGTCCCTTCCTGCGCTCCTCCAACAGGGTTCGCAATTCGTCCTGCGTCATGCCGTGATAGCGGTTGCGCTCTTCGTCCAGACGCAGCTTGTCAAGACTGTGATGAAGGACGGCATCGACCGACGGAAATGCGCCTGCTTCGACCAGCGAGCGGGCGTAGGCTTCCTGTTCTTCGGTCAGATCGACGGTCAGGGTTGCGGGCATCGGATCGTCCTCCTGTCGCCAATATATGGCGCAGCCCCTCCTGCAACAACCCTACCGATCCGACTCCCGCCACCTCGGATTGATCCACGGCTCCGCATTCGAGGGGGGCAGCATCGGCCTCCCGAGAATGTGATCCGCCGCCTTCTCGCCCACCATGATCGACGGCGCGTTGAGGTTGCCATAGGGGATGCGCGGGAAGATCGAGCTGTCGGCCACGCGCAACCCCTCGACCCCGATCACCCGGCATTCGGGATCGACAACGGCCATCGGATCATCCGCGCGTCCCATCTTCATCGTGCCGCAGGGATGATAGGCGCTCTCGGCATGTTCGCGGATGACGGCATCCAGTTCATCGTCGCTGCGCGCGGCCTCGCCCGGCTGGATTTCCTTGCCCGCAAAAGGCGCAAAGGCCTCCTGCGCGAAGATTTCGCGGGTCAGGCGGATGCCATGCCGGAAATCGATCCAGTCTTCCTCGTGGCTCATGTAATTGAACAGGATCGACGGATCATCCTTCGGATCGGCGGAGGTCAGCGCCACGCGGCCCCGCGACGGCGAGCGCATCGGCCCCACATGCGCCTGAAAGCCGTGGCCCTCGGCGGCGGCCTTCCCGTCATAGCGCACGGCGATGGGCAGGAAATGGAACTGGATATCCGGGTACTCGACGCCCGGTTTCGAGCGCACGAAGGCGCAGCTCTCGAAATTGTTGCTGGCCCCGATGCCGGTTTTGGCAAACAGCCATTGCGCCCCGACCCAGGCTTTCCCGAACAGGTTCCAGTATTTGTAGAGCGTGATCGGCTGGAGCGAGGCCTGCTGGATGTAGAGTTCGAGGTGATCCTGAAGGTTCTGTCCCACGCCGGGCCGGTTCGCGATGATATCAATCCCGTGTTCGGCCAGATGCTCCCCCGGCCCGATTCCGCTGAGCATCAGCAGCTTCGGAGAGTTGATCGCCGAGGCCGACACGATGACCTCCCGCCGTGCCGTCACGACCGAGATATCACCGCCCCGCTCGATCTCCACCCCGACCGCGCGCCCCTCCTGCATGACGATCCGCCGCGCAAAGCAACGATGCATCGAACAGTTGGGGCGCTTCAGCGCATCGCGCAGATAGGCATTGGCCACCGACCAGCGCCGCCCTTTCCAGACCGTCTGCTCGAACGGGCCGAACCCCTCGCCTTTCTCGCCGTTATAATCGTCCGTCGTCTCGAAGCCCGCCTGCGCCCCGGCCTGCACGAAGGCATCGAACAGGGGATTGGTGCGCGGCCCCCTTGTCACATAGAGCGGGCCGTCCTTGCCCCGCCATTCCGGGTCGCCCCCATGCCCCCCCGAATGCCAGTTCTCCATGCGCCTGAAATACGGCAGCACATCCGAATAGGCCCAGCCATCGGCCCCGCTCTCGGCCCAGTGGTCGAAATCCTTCGCATGGCCGCGCACATAGACCATGCCGTTGATCGAGGATGACCCCCCGATCACCTTGCCGCGCGGACAGGGCAGCCGACGCCCCCCCAGATGCGGCTCCGGGTCCGAATAGAAGCCCCAGTCATACCGCTTCATGTTCATGGGGTAGGACAGCGCCCCCGGCATCTGAATGAACGGCCCCGCATCCGTGCCGCCATATTCCAGCACCAGCACCGAATGCGCGCCGTCCTCGGACAGTCGCGCCGCGATGGCTCCGCCTGCCGAGCCGGAGCCGATGATGACGTAATCTGCTTCCATAGCGCCGCTTCTAACGCCCGGATGATCACAACACCGGAAAGGAGGCGACACCTCCCGGCACTTTCGCGACCGTTAACCATCCGCTTGACGGATCGCACGAAATGACCATCGTTACTCTCAAGCCGTGCGGGACAGCGTGGCATCGAAGACAACCGGGAGGACCACGACCATGACAATCCGTCTGCTTACGGCAGCCACAGCCCTTGCGATGATCGCAGGTACGGCATCCGCGAAAGATATCGAACTGCGCGCCTCGCACCAGTGGAACACCAAGGACGTGCGCCACGAGATGGTGCAGATCATCGCCGACGAGCTGGAGAAAGCCGGAACCGGCGTCACCGCCAAGGTCTATCCGTCGAAGACCCTCTACAAGCCGAAAGAACAGTGGAAGCCGCTGACCACGGGCGAACTCGATATCTCGGCCTTTCCGCTGGCCTATGCCGCCAACCGCCACGGCGAATTCGACGCAACCCTGATGCCCGGTCTGGTCAAGAACCACGAACACGCCGCGCGCCTGAATGACAGCCCCTTCATCGACCACATGAAGGAAATCATGGACGAGGAAGGCGTGATCGTTATCTCCGATGCATGGCTCGCGGGCGGTTTTGCCTCCAACGAGAAATGCGTCCTCAAACCGGAGGACGTGAAGGGCCAGAACTTCCGCGCGGCGGGCAAGGCCTTCAACCAGATGCTTCAGGGTGCGGGCGCGTCGATCCAGTCAATGCCCTCGTCGGAAATCTACACGGCCCTGCAACAGGGCGTTCTTGACGGGGCCAATACCTCCTCCGGCTCGTTCGTCTCCTATCGCATCTACGAACAGGTAAAATGCCTGACCATTCCGGGTGAGCACGCCCTGTGGTTCATGTACGAGCCGATCCTGATGTCCAAGGCCAGCTTCGAGAAGCTGAACGAGGAACAGCAGAAAGCCATCATGGATGCCGGTCAGGTCGCCGAGGACTGGTTCGCCGAACAGGCCGCCGGTCTGGATGACAAGATGGAGAAAGCCTTCGCCGACGCGGATGTGGAAATCGTCTCCATGACCGCCGAACAGGCCGATGAATGGCGCACGATCGCGCAGGAAACCTCCTACAAGAAGTTCGCCGAGAAGGTGAAAGGCGGACAGGACATCATCGACATGGCCCTCGCCGTCGAGTGATTTCATCCCAACGCTGACGGAACTCCTCTCCCCGTTTCCGGCGGGAGCCTGGGAGAGGGGTCTCTCCGCCGGCGATGTTCAATTTGCGACAGAGATCCCTCCCCAGCCCTCCCCCATTATGCGGGAGAGGGAGCAGAAAGCCTCTTCCAATGCTCACCCTCATCGACCGCCTTTCCCTCCTCGCGGCTATCGTCGCCGCCAGCCTGCTCGGCATCGCCATCGTGCTCGTGTGTCAGATGGTCTGGCTGCGCTACGTCATGGAAGCCTCGGCCCCGTGGCAGACGGAGGCCGTGACCGTTTCGCTGGTCGCCGCGACCCTGCTCGGCAGTGCGTGGGTATTGAAGGAACGCGGCCATGTCGCCGTCGGGCTGGTGACCGAGGCGGTCCCGGAACGCACGCGGCGGGGGATGGCGATCCTGTCCGATGCCGTCGTCTTCCTCTTCGCGGCCCTGATGACATGGAAATCGACCGAACTCTGGTGGGAAGCCTTCGAGGGCGGCTGGACCACGGACACGACCCCCGAATTTCCGCAATGGTGGACCTATGTGGCCATGCCTGTCGGCTTTTGCCTTCTGGCCCTGCAATGCCTCGCCTGCATCATCCGCGCATGGCGCGGTGAGCCGCTAGTGACGGCGGGGGGGCATTGATATGGAACCCGGCACCGCTGGCCTTCTCGTCGGTCTCATGGTCTTCGTTCTGCTGGCAATCGGTGTGCCGGTCGCCTTCACGCTGGCGATCACCGCCGTCACCTTCCTCGTCCTTGATCGCGGCCTGCTCGCCATCTCCTCGCTGGCGGATAATTTCTATGGCGGGCTGGCCGAATTCACCCTGCTCTCGATCCCCATGTTCATCGTGATGGGGGCCGCCGTGGCGGCGACCCCGGCGGGCAAGGATCTCTATGAGGCACTGGACCGCTGGCTCAACCGCGTTCCCGGCGGTCTCATCATCTCGAATATCGGAGCCTGTTCGATCTTCGCCGCCCTCTCCGGTTCCTCGCCCGCCACCTGCGCGGCCATCGGCAAGATGGGCATCCCGGAGATGCGCCAGCGCGGCTATCCCGACGGGGTGGCGACCGGGGCCATCGCGGCGGGGGGCACGCTCGGCATCCTGATCCCGCCCTCGATCACCATGATCGTCTACGGCATCGCGACCGAGACCTCCATCGGACGGCTGTTCCTCGCCGGACTGATACCGGGGCTGATGCTCACCGGTCTGTTCATGGCGTGGTCCATCTATGCCGCCTCGCGCTCAGGCTATGATTTCAGCGACCGGCGCGAGGTCACATGGGGACAGCGGTTCTCGATCCTGCCGCGCGTCATGCCCTTCATCCTCATCATCGTCGGGGTTCTCTATACGCTCTATGGCGGGGTCGCCACACCGTCGGAGGCCGCCGGAGTGGGGGCGGCTTTCTGCGTTCTGCTGGCGATCCTGATCTATCGCATGTGGAACCCGAAAGCCCTGTGGACCATCCTGTCCACCTCGATGCGCGAGAGCGTGATGATCCTGATGATCATCGCCTGCGCGGCCCTGTTCAGCCAGATGCTCTCCAGCTTCTATATCACCCAGAGCGCCGCCGAGGCCATTGCCGGGGCGGGGCTGAACAAATGGGTGCTGATGGGCGCGATCAACGTGTTCCTGCTGATCGCCGGGTTCTTCCTGCCCCCCGTCGCCGTGATCCTGATGACCGCCCCCATCCTGCTGCCCATTGTCATGGCCGCCGGATTCGATCCCTACTGGTTCGCCGTCGTCTTCACGATCAATATGGAGATCGGGCTGATAACGCCGCCCGTGGGCCTCAACCTCTATGTCATCAACGGCATCGTCCCGGATGTGCCGCTCTCGACGGTGCTGCGCGGGGCGCTGCCCTTCATGCTGTGCATGGTTGTCGCCATCATCATCCTGTGCATCTTCCCCGGCATCGTGACATGGCTGCCCGACCTGCTGATGGGACCGGAGATCTGACCCTGACCCCGAACGGAGGCACTGACCGATGAAAACCCGTATCGCGATGCTGTCCGAAAGGGGCCTGCCGCGCCCCTATGGCCAGTCGAAGCCGATTTCCATCGTGGAAGCCGAACTCGACGATCCCGGCCCCGGCGAGATGCGGGTCAAGATCGCCGCCGCAGGATTGTGTCATTCGGACCTGTCGGTCATCAACGGCGATCGCCCCCGCGACATGCCTCTGGCGCTGGGCCACGAGGCATCCGGCATCGTCGATGCTCTCGGCGAGGGGGTCACGCGATTCGAGAAGGGCGATCATATCGTCCTGATCTTCGCTCCGTCATGCGGGCAATGTATCCCCTGTGCGGAGGGACGCCCGGCCCTGTGCGATCCCGCCGCCATCGCCGGGGGCAAGGGGACGCTGCTGTCAGGGGCGAAACGTATCCACAGGGGCGGGAAGGCCGTGGACCACCATGTCGGCGTCTCCGCCTTTTCGGATTACGTGGTGATCGATCAGGGCAGCGCCGTGAAGATCGCCCAAGATATCCCGCTCGACAAGGCCGCGCTTCTCGGCTGCGCGGTTCTGACCGGGGCGGGGGCCGCGCTGAATTCGGCGGGGCTGAAGACGGGCCAGAGCTGTGCCGTCATCGGCCTCGGCGGGGTCGGTCTCTCCGGCCTGCTCGCCGCGATCGCGACGAGCGCCTATCCGGTCATCGCCTGCGATCTGGCGCAGGATAAGCGCGATTTCGCGCTGGAACTGGGCGCGCATCATGCTGTCGATCCCGCCGATGACGATGCCATCGAACAGGTCAGGGCCATGACGGGCGGCGCGGGGGTGGATGTGGCCGTGGAACTGGCCGGATCGGCCAGAGCCTTGCGGTTCGCCTTCGATATCGCCAAACGCGGCGGCACCGCCGTCACTGCGGGCCTGCCCCATCCTTCGCAGGAACTCTCGATCCCCGCGACCCTGCTGACGGTATCGGAGAAAACGGTGCGCGGCTCCTATGTCGGGTCGTGCGTGCCCAAGCGCGATATCCCGCGCTTTGCCGACCTGATGATGAGCGGCGCGATGCCCATCGAGAAGCTGATGACCCATAAGATCAGGCTGGAGGAAATCAACGAGGGCTTTGAACGCCTCGCGGCGGGCGAGGCGATCCGGCAGGTGATTGTCTTCGACTGATGCCTCCGCAGGGAGTCATCGGCGTTGCCCTGCCCGCACGGGGTCGATAGCGTCTTCGCGACCGTAGTGCGTTGGAGCAAGCGCCCCGTGACGACTCTCGACATCATCATAGCGACAGACCCGCGCGATATCGGCACCTGCATGGCCCTGCGCCGGGCGGTCTTCATCGATGAGCAGAATGTGCCCGAACATGAGGAAGTGGACGGCGAGGACGATGCCTGCACCCATATCCTCGCACGTCTGGGCAGCGTTCCCGCAGGGGCCGCACGGTATAGATATCGGCAGGATGCGGGCAGGCATTATGCGAAGATCCAGCGGGTCTGCGTGCCGGAGGGCCTGCGCGGCCATGGCGTGGGCGCAGCGGTGATCGGGTTCATCGTCGATCAGGTCCGCGAGGAAAAGCGATGCCGGATCATCCGCCTCGGTGCCCAGACCCACGCCCTCGCCTTCTATCGGAAGCTGGGGTTTCGCGAATACGGCGCGGAATACGACGATGCGGGCATCCCCCACAGGGATATGGAACTGTCGATCCGCTGACCCCGGATGCGCCGCACCCTATCGCAAGAGAGGACATCCCCCATGCGAACCGCCTTCGATGCCGCCCTGCAAGAGCGCCTGATGCGCTATGCCGCCATTGACAGCCAGAGCGACGAGGACTCGGACAGCCAGCCCAGCACCGCCATTCAGCTTGATATGTCCAATATGCTGGTGGATGAGCTGAACGGCATGGGCGCGCGGGATGTGACGCTGACGGAATACGGTGTGGTGCTGGCGACGGTGCCGGGCACGGCCACCGGCCCGACCATCGGGTTCTGCTCCCATGTCGATACCGCCCCCGCCTATTGCGCGACCGGCGTGAAACCGCGTGTTCATCCCGATTACGACGGCGGCACGATCCGTTTCCCCGACGCACCCCATCTGGCATTATCGCCGGAAACCGTGCCTTATCTGGGCGAGAAAGTCGGGTGCGATATCATCACGGCCAGCGGCGCGACCCTGCTCGGGGCCGATGACAAGGCCGGGATCGCCATTATCATGACCATGGCCGGGCACCTGCTGACGACACCCGGCC
>CAKZUT010000221.1 GCA_937922185.1 uncultured Neomegalonema sp. | reverse complement strand
TTCTGCTCGCGTGCTTATGAACTGAACTGATTATTTCCATTTTTTTACTTTTCCCACCCACTGGCCCCCATGAATCTTAGTTTCCCAGCCATTTGGTAAGCACAAAGAAGAAGGGAAAGTTTACAGTGATGATTTATGCCCAGATTTTTTGAAAAGCGGGCCAGAGAAAGAAGAAGAAAACTAGTGCTAAACTGCACGACTGATCCTTTGACAACTTTGGAGCTTCATAACTCGTTACACGACGTTTCTGAACTGCATAAAATTTGACATTCTTTATACTCTAAAATTGTAAAAGGGCCAGTCTGACGAGGCCAACGCCGGAACCGTGCGGGCCGGGGCATTGCGCGTCTGCATGTCGGTGAAGGCATCCGAGTACATCGGTACCCATGCGGAACGGAACGCAATGCCGAATGCATCAAGCAAAAGCCAGCCGCGCAGGGACCAGCTCGAATAGGCGGCATCGCCGAGATAGAGGGTATAGGCCATGGGAACGCTCCTTTCGGGATGAGGGTGGACGATGCGGCGGATCGGCGCGAGTCACGATTCATGGGGGCACCCATCACGAACATTCATTGACGACGTGTGACCGGGCCATACCTGCGGAGTATGGGATTGAAGAGTTTCGGAACGGGCCTGAACACGGCGGTCTTCGGCGCGAGCGGGGGCATCGGCTCCGCTTTCGTGACGGCGCTGGCTGCGGAGGATAGCGTCACGCGCGTCCACGCTGTGTCACGCGGCGCTGTCGATTTTGCGTCCTCCAAAATATGCGGGCACTCCTGTGACCCGCTGGACGAGGCGGCGCTGGGTCAGGCGGTGGCGCTGATGACGGAAGACGGGCCGCTGCACCTTGCCGTCATCGCCCTGGGTATTCTTCACGGGGACGGGATCGCGCCGGAAAAGACATGGCGTCATGTGGATGCGGATGTCATGGGCCGGGTTCTGGCGGTGAATACCATCGCTCCGACCCTGATCGCGAAACACGTTCTGCCGGGTCTGGCGAAGGGTCGCAAGACGGCCCTTGCCGCTCTCTCGGCGCGGGTCGGCAGCATCTCGGATAACCGGTTGGGGGGCTGGGTTTCGTACCGGGCTTCCAAGGCGGCGCTGAACATGGTGATCCGCACCTTCTCGATCGAACTGGCACGGGTGAACCGCGAAGCGATGATCGTCGGCCTGCACCCCGGCACGGTCGAGACGGCCCTGTCCGATCCGTTCCGGCAGGGGGTGCCCGAGGGCAAACTCTTCACGCCGCAGCATTCCGTCGAGGGGATGCTGGCGACTCTCGATGCAATCGGTCCCGATGCGAGCGGGAAAATATTCGATTATGCCGGAGTGGAAATATTTTCATGATTTCAATCGGTTGATCGGTGTGTACGGGATCGGGACATGCCGGTTCACTGGTGCGTGACAGAAAAAGTTCAAGCACATGCGGAACTTTATGCGGGTGCGGGTGCTTTGAAACACATCGTTCATACATCGATATATTGCGGAGTTCAGTCATGGCCGAGTCCACCCGCCCAAGCCCGGAAGATCGCAAGGTCATCACCACGGCCATGTCCACTGCGATGCTGGATGCCGATACCGAACTGAGCCTTGCCCGTCGCTGGCGCGACGAGGATGATGTGGAGGCGCTGCACCAGTTGACCAACGCCTACATGCGCCTCGCTATTTCCATGGCGTCGAAATATCGCCGCTACGGTGCGCCCATGGGTGACCTGATTCAGGAAGGCGCAATCGGCCTGATGAAGGCCGCCGAACGCTTCGACCCCGATCGCGGAGTGCGGTTCTCCACCTACGCGGTCTGGTGGATCAAGGCGTCGATTCAGGACTATGTCATGCGGAACTGGTCGCTCGTGCGAACCGGCTCCACATCCTCCCAGAAGTCCCTTTTCTTCAACCTGCGTCGGGTGCGCGCCGAGAAAGAACGCGAATCCGCAGAATACGGACGTCAGTTCGGGGTGATGAGCAGTGACACCCGCAATGCCGTCGCCACGGCCCTGCGCGTCCCGCTCCACGATGTCGAGATGATGGAATCGCGCCTCGCCGGAACGGATTTCTCGCTCAATACCCCGCAGGGCGACGAAGAGGGGCGTGAATGGGTCGAGACCATCGAGGACGATTCGCCCATCTCCAGCGATTTCGCCGTCGAGGAAGAAGACACCGCACGGACCCACGGCTGGATCACCAATGCCCTGACCGTCCTCACGGATCGCGAACGGATGATTATCACCGAGCGCAAGCTGTCGGAGGAGCCGTCCACGCTGGAGGCCCTCGGCGGGCAACTCGGTCTGTCGAAGGAGCGGGTGCGGCAACTGGAGACGCAGGCTCTCAAGAAAATGCGCGGCGCTCTGGAAGCACGACTCGGGCCGGCGGCCCATGAGGTTATGCTTCAGCAGTAACGACAACGATCTCCCTCCGTGGAAAAGGGCTTTGGAGTAATCCGAAGCTCTTTTTCATGTGCGGGGATGACAGTTCCGGTATCCATGGGCCATGACTTATGACGACATCATTGCCGCGCGGGGGCGGCTGGCGGGGCAGGCGCTGGTGACACCGATGCTGAGCGCCCCGCAGATCGACGCGCTGGCCGGAAGGCGGGTGCTGGTGAAAGCGGAATGCCTGCAACGGACCGGCTCGTTCAAGTTCCGGGGGGCGTGGAACCGGATTTCGGCATTGTCGCAGGCCGAGCGCGGGCGCGGGGTGGTCGCGTCATCCTCGGGCAACCATGCACAGGGCATCGCGCTCTCCTGTCAGATGATGGGCGTGGAGGCGATCATCGTCATGCCCGCCGATGCGCCGAAGGCCAAGGTGGAGGCCACTCGCAATTATGGTGCGGAACTGCACTTCTACGACCGGGCAACGGAAGATCGCGATGCGGTCAGTCAGGCACTGGCCGAGGAACGCGGGGCCGTGCTGGTGCCACCTTTCGACGATCCCTTCGTAATCGCGGGGCAGGGCACCTGCGGCCTTGAAATCGCGGTACAGGCGCGCGAGCAGGGCGTGGAACACGGGACGGTGCTGACCTGCTGCGGCGGGGGCGGGTTGTCCTCCGGGATCGCGCTGGCGCTGGAGCGGGATGCGCCGGGCCTGACAGTGCGGCCCGTGGAGCCGGAAGGCTTCGATGATTTCGTCCGGTCTCTTGCGGCGGGGGAGCGGCTGGCCTGTGAACCGGGTGGAATATCGGTACAGGATGCGATCCTGACGCCCATGCCGGGGCGGTTGACCTTTCCAATCGGGCAACGCCTGTTCGGCTCCGGTCTTGCGGTCAGCGACGGAGAGGCCCTGCGCGCCATGGGTCTGGCCTGGCAATGGCTGAAGATCGTGCTGGAACCGGGCGGTGCCACAGCCCTTGCCGCCGCGCTGTTCCAGGGCGAGGCGCTGGATGACGGGCCGGTGATCGTGACGGCCTCCGGCGGCAATGTCGATCCGGCAATCTTCGCCGATGCGCTGGAGACGGTACAGGCCCCTGCCCGGAACTGACGGCCTTGCCGGTCCCGTGCTTCAGCAAGACGATGCGCGCGGCAGGGATACGCAATATGCAACCATGACGTGATGGACGACGCGATGCATCTTTCGTAGGATGGATGCAAACGGGGGACTGCATTCATGAAGATCGACGGCGTGGCCTGGAGGCCGATCCGGGCAGAAGACGATGGCGAGACGGTCACGATCATTGACCAGACGGTTCTGCCCTTCCACTTCGAGACCCGGCGGTTGGTGCGGATGGACGAGGCGGCGGAAGCGATCTCGGTAATGCGGGTGCGGGGCGCGCCGCTGATCGGGGTGACGGCGGCCTATGGAATGGCGCTGGCGATGCGGGATGATCCGTCGGATACCGCCCTCGGAACCGCGTATGACACCCTTCACGCGACACGCCCGACGGCGATCAATCTGCGCTGGGCACTCGACCGGATGCGCGCGGCCCTGCTGCCTTTGCCGACCGCCGGGCGGTTCGCCCGTGCCTGGGCGCTGGCGGCGGACATGGCCGAGGAGGATGTCGAGATCAATCGCCGCATCGGTGCCCATGGCTTTGACCTGCTGCGCGAGATCGCAGACCGCAAGGGGCGCGTGAACGTGCTGACCCATTGCAATGCGGGCTGGCTGGCCACCGTGGACTGGGGCACGGCGACCTCGCCGATCTATCAGGCCCATGATGCCGGGATCGACGTGCATGTCTGGGTGGATGAGACCCGGCCCCGCAATCAGGGCGGTTTCCTGACCGCATGGGAACTGCATCAGCACGGCGTACCCCACAGCGTGATCGTGGATAATGCGGGGGGGCATCTGATGCAGCATGGCGAGGTCGATCTGTGCCTTGTCGGCACCGACCGGACGACGGCCACCGGAGATGTCTGCAACAAGATCGGCACGTATCTCAAGGCTCTGGCGGCGGCGGATAACGGGGTGCCGTTCTATGTCTGCCTGCCGACCCCGACCATCGACTGGCGGGTGCGCGACGGTGTGGCGGAAATTCCCATCGAGAACCGTGCCGCCGGGGAAGTGACCGATCTCGACGGCGCGCTGGCGGATGGAGAGGTGGCGCGGGTCCGCGTTGTCTCGCCGGGGTCGGATGCCGTCAATCCGGCCTTCGATGTAACGCCCGCGCGGCTGGTGACGGGGCTGGTGACCGAACGCGGCATCGTCGCGGCAAACGAGAAGGCTCTGGCCGCGATCCGTACCGATGACGCAGCGATCAGTCTTTCGTGATCGTCATGCAATGAGCCGTACAGGTAGGGGACCGGTCTGCCTAAGATACGGGATCGACCACCGACTGATTCATACCGGAGAAATCGCAATGCGCGCCTTTGCCCTGTCCAGCCTTTTCGCCCTGTCGATTCTCGCGACCCCTGCGCTCGCGATGGAGGGGATGATCCATCAGACGACCACGACCGGCGTTGCGGATACGGTCGATGCCTTCACCGGGGTACTGGAAAGCAAGGGCGCGACAGTCTTCGCGGTCGTGGACCATGCGAAGGGCGCGGAGAAGGCCGATATGGAGATGTCGCCCGCAACGCTCGTTATCTTCGGTAATCCGAAGATCGGGACGCCGCTGATGCAGGCCGCGCCCACCATGGGCCTCGATCTGCCGCTGCGTGTGCTGTTTTACGAGGGCGAGGACGGGAAGACGCATATCGTCTATCACGATCTCGACGCGGTGGCGGCGCAGCATGGCGTACCCGCCGATCATCCGGCACTGGCAAAGGCCAAGGGCGCGCTCAGTAAGCTGACGGGCGCTGTCGCAAAATAGGGTTCGTGATTGCCGGGGGGCGTATGGGGGCCTATGTGTGAGGCATGAACGAAATTTCGCCTCCTCGCCTGCGTCACCCGGAAAAGGCGCATCGCGCCGATAATGTCTCGGTCGCCCGGCCCGACTGGATCAGGGTCCGCGCTCCCTCGTCTCCGGGCTATTTCGCGACCCGTGATATCGTGCGCGAGCATGGCCTGACCACCGTGTGTCAGGAGGCAGGCTGTCCGAATGCCGGGGAATGCTGGGCGCAGGGTCATGCCACCTTCATGATCATGGGCGATACCTGCACCCGTGCGTGCAGTTTCTGCAATGTGGCGACGGGCAAGCCGGAGGCGCTCGACCCGTTCGAGCCTGCCAGGGTGGCCGATGCGGTCGCCCGGCTGGGGCTGAACCATGTGGTCGTGACCTCGGTGGACCGGGACGATCTGGATGATGGCGGTGCCGATCATATCGCCCGCACGATCCGCGCAATCCGGCGCAAGCGACCCGAGACGACCGTGGAGGTGCTGACGCCGGATTTCCTCCGCAAGGACGGCGCGCCGGAAGTGGTGGTCGAGGCGCGGCCTGACGTGTTCAACCACAATCTGGAGACGGTGCCGGGGCTTTACCCGTCCGTGCGCCCCGGCGCCCGGTATTTCCACTCACTGCGCCTGCTTCAGCAGGTGAAGGAGCTGGACCCGACGATCTTCACGAAATCGGGCATCATGGTCGGCCTCGGCGAGGAACGCCCGGCGGTGCATCAGGTGATGGACGACCTGCGTTCGGCTGATGTGGATTTTCTGACCATCGGGCAATATCTGCAACCGACGAAAAAGCACCACGCCGTCGCGCGCTATATCACGCCGGAGGAATTCGCGGCCTATGAGAAGGCGGCGTTCGCGAAGGGGTTTCTGATGGTTTCCGCTTCGCCCCTGACGCGATCATCCTATCATGCGGGTGAGGATTTCGCGGCCCTGCGCGCGGCACGGATGGCCGCCGGAGGCTGAGTGATCCGGGCGTCTTATCGCGCGCGTCCCTCGCCGCGCAGAAGCGCCACGCCGATGGTCAGCGATGCGAGGACCGTGGCGGTGATCCCAAGCGTCGGCGCGGTGCCGAGCTGTGCGGCCTGCGTGAAGAAGATGCTGAGCAAAAACGCGACGATGAGCATGGTCGCGAGAACATCGTCACCCACCTTCGATGACGGGGCGCTCCACGTATTGGGGCGCAATGTCGTGTAGCGGATCGCCACGCCCCGCGCATCCATCGGCGAACAGCGATAGACGCCTTTGCCGCGATTCTTGCGATAGCGGCGAAGTGTGCGGTGGAAGGCTTTCATCGTCAGACCCGCGTGACACACCTTCAGGGACCAGTCTATCCGCTCATTGCCCCGGCACAGCGTTTGATCCGAGAGGCCGCTGTGATGCGACGCGCTGTTGAGACGGGTGGCCATACGCACGAGGCCCGGCTCGTCGGGGCTGGAGAGGCAATAGATCGTATCCGACATACCGTAACCTCGCTCGCTGGTTCTTTCCTGAAGTGATCGCCGACCACCGCAACATCTTGGATAGTTGCATAGTTGGTTTAGCGACCTGTTAAATACATCATACGCTTCAACGATTATCCGGTTGCGTGAGAATGCAGTGATTTCGTCACCTTTTCTGTGAATTGCATTCCGATAAGAAGAATTGACCGTAGTTTTCTATATCGTATGAGGGTCGCCTCTTTTCCGTCCGTAAGTGCGTATTCTGCGGTCACATGATCTGTACCGATCCTGTGTCACGGGCGCGCAAGCGGTTGCCGCATGCCTGCCTGAAGCCTATTGTCCCGGTGCTGAAATGATCGGCGAATACTGTGTGCCGGGAAGGACCGAGACGGATGGCGAAAAAGACTCAGCGCGCCCTGTTCGAGGATGCGACCACGGAACAGCAACCGGTCGCGGCCTCTGCCGCCCTGCCGGATCGCGACCGGCACCGTATCGCCATGTGGCAATTCGCGGTCGCGGGTCTCGTCGTCCTGATGATCGTCGTCGGGGGGCTGACACGCCTGACCGACAGCGGGTTGTCGATTACGGAATGGAACCTCGTGACCGGAGTTCTACCGCCTTTATCGGCGGAGGGATGGACCACGGAATTCGCCAAGTATCAGAAGATACCTGAGTTTTCCGAGATGAACTACGACATGGGAATGACGGAGTTCAAGCGCATCTATTGGTGGGAATGGGCGCATCGGTTTCTGGGCCGTATCACCGGTCTGGCCTATCTGATCCCCTTCGGCCTCTTCCTCGCGCGCAAGGTCATTCCTGCGGGATGGACCATGCGCCTGCTGGTGCCGGGGGTGCTGATCCTCATACAGGGCGTCGTGGGATGGTGGATGGTATCCTCGGGCCTGACCGAGCGGGTGGATGTCGCGCCGTATCGGTTGGCGGTGCATCTCGGGATCGCCTTCATCATCTTCGCGCTGCTGGTCTGGAACGGATTGCGCCTGTCGCGACCCGGACATGAGACGCTGGTGGCGCGACGGCAGCGTTTTCAAGGGCTGGTCGCGGCGACCGGCGTGATCGGGGCGCTGACTTTTCTCCAGATTCTGGCCGGTGCGCTGGTCGCGGGGCATGATGCGGGGCGGGGCTATACCGACTGGCCCCTGATGAACGGTGCGATCCTGCCGCCGGAGGCGACCGAGATGACGCCGTTCTGGAAGAATTTCTTCGAGAACCCGGCGCTTGTGCAGTTCGATCACCGGGTCATCGGCTATCTGCTGTTCGCGGGGATCATCTGGCTGTGGTTCCGCAGCCGCCGCAGCGGACACGCGCGGCTGAAACGCTGGTATGACTGGGTGCTTGTCGCGGCGACGGGACAGATGTTGTGGGGGATTCTCACCGTGCTGAACGGCGCGCCGCTGCTATATGCTATCGTGCATCAGTTCGGAGCGGTCATCCTTGTCCTGCTGCTCGTGCGCGCCCGGTACGAGGCCGCCTATCCGAGCGAACAGAAGATCGCCCGCGCATGAGCGGGACGGTTCTCGATGCGGCGGAACTGGACGCCTTTCTCGCGCGGGAATTCCCGCAGATCCATGACCAGCTTCGCATCGAGACGGTTTCGCCGATGGGCGCGCGGATGCGGCTGCTGGTCGATGACCGGCACCTGCGTCCCGGCGGCACGGTATCGGGTCCGTCGATCATGCTGCTGGCCGATGTGACATTCTATGTGGCGATCCTCGCGATGGTCGGCCCAGAGGCCCTGACCGTCACGACGAATATGAGCCTGAACTTTCTGCGAAAACCGGCCCGCGAAGATCTGCTCTGCGATGCGCGTATCCTCAAGCTGGGGCGGCGTCTCGTGACCGGCGACTGCCTGCTCCACAGCGTGAGCGGATCACCCGACAAGCCCGTAGCGCAGGCCACCCTTACCTATGCCCGACCCTGACCTCCCGGAGATTCCGATGTCAAACCCCCTTCTCGAAGACTGGTCCACCCCGTTCGGTATTCCGCCCTTCGAGCGGATCGAGACCGATCATTATCCCGATGCTTTCGAGCAGGCCATCGCGGAATGGCGCGCGGAGATCGAGGAGATCGCCGGCAATACGGCAGAGCCGAGTTTCGCCAATACCGTGACGGCGATGGAACTTGCGGGGCAGAAACTCGACCGGGTTTCGGCGATTTTCTTCAATCTGTGCAGTGCCGATACCTCGCCGGAACTGCAGGCCATCGAAGCCCGCATCGCGCCGGTTCTGGCGCGCAACAATGCCGAGATCAATATGGATGCGCGGCTGTTCGCGCGGATTGATGCCCTGTGGCAGGGGCGGGACGCGCTGACGCTGACGCCCGAGCAGATGCGGGTTCTGACGCTCTATCACGAGGGGTTCGTGCGGGCCGGGGCGCGACTGGACGAGGCGGGCCGTACGCGGATGACCGCGATTATGGAGCGGCTGGCGGCACTGGGGGCGGCGTTCTCGAAGAATCTGCTGGCCGATGAGGCCGATCTGGAATTGCTGGTCGAGAGCCGGGACGATCTGGCGGGTCTGTCAGAACCGCTGATCGAGGCGGCGGCGAAGGCGGCACAGGATCGGGGAAAGCCGGGAAAATTCGCGATCACCGCCAGCCGGTCGAGCATCGAGCCGTTCCTGCAATCCGCCGAGCGGCGTGACCTGCGCGAGGCGGCATGGCGCGGGTTCACGGGCCGGGGCGCGGCAAGGGCCGAGACGGCGACGGCGGAGATCATCGCAGAGACCATGGCGCTGCGGCAGGAGCGCGCGCGCCTGCTCGGGTTCGACACTTTCGCGCATTTCAAGCTCGACAATCAGATGGCTAAAGTGCCGGAGAATGTCGCGGGCCTGCTGGAGCGGGTATGGGATCGCGCGAGCATCAGGGCTGTGACCGAGCGCGGGCAATTGCAGGCATTGGCGGCGGAGGAGGGCGGCAACCACCCTATCGAGCCATGGGACTGGGCCTATTACGCCGAGAAACTCCGTAAGCGCGATCTCGACCTCGATGATGCGGAGGTCAAACCGTATCTGCAACTTGATCGCATGATCGAAGCCGCCTTCGATACCGCGACCCGCCTGTTCGGACTGAGTTTCACCGAACTGCCCGATGCCCCGCGTCACCATGCGGATGCGCGGGTCTGGGAAGTGACGGGCCGGGACGGCGCGCATCTCGGTGTCTTCATCGGTGACTATTTCGCCCGCCCGTCGAAACGCTCGGGTGCATGGATGAGTGGCCTGCGGACCCAGCACAAGCTGGACGGCGAGGTCCGGCCCATCATCATGAACACGATGAACTTCTCCAAGCCCGCCGCCGGAGGCACCGCCCTGCTGACCTTCGATGATGCGCGCACGTTGTTCCACGAGTTCGGGCATGGTCTGCACGGGCTGATGTCGGATGTCACCTATCCGCGTATTTCGGGCACCTCGGTCGCGCGGGACTTCGTGGAACTTCCCTCGCAACTGTATGAACACTGGCTGATGGAGCCGACACTGCTGCGCGCCTTCGCGCTTCATGTGGAGACGGGGGAGGCGATGCCCGATGCGCTGCTCGACAAGGTGCGACGCGCGCAGACCTTCGCCAAGGGAGGCGAGACGGTACAATATCTCGCCAGTGCGATCGTCGATCTGGAACTGCATCGGTCGGAGATCGGGGCGGATTTCGATCCGGCGGCGTTCGAGCGCGAGACGCTGGCGCGGATCGGGATGCCGGACGGCCTCGTCATGCGCCACCGGACACCCCATTTCGCCCATGTCTTCAGCGGCGACGGGTATTCCTCGGGCTATTACAGCTATATGTGGTCGGAGGTGATGGATGCCGATGCCTTCGGCGCGTTCGAGGAGGCAGGGGATGCCTTCGATGCGGATACGGCGGCGGCACTGGCCGCGCATATCTATACGGCGGGCGGACGGCAAGACCCCGAGGAGGCCTATATCGCCTTCCGGGGCCGGGGGCCGGAGCCTGATGCCCTGCTCAGGCGACGCGGTCTGCTGGACGATGCGTCATAGGGCTTTCAGAGTATGCTGAGCTTTATAGAGATCAGCGGATATCGGTATTCACACATGCTGTGGTGTGGATACCGATCCGGGTGCAATTCAGGATACCCTAATCGAGTCGAACATTGTCCGATGTGTACACATCGGCGGCGCTGCTCTTGAGGAGAATGCCGCCGGT
>CAKZUT010000220.1 GCA_937922185.1 uncultured Neomegalonema sp. | reverse complement strand
CAGATCGCGCGCCATGACAAAAATCAGCCGCCGCAGCGATGCCTCCATCGGCAACAGCCGCGCCAGCACCGCCCGCTTCAGCAGACGCGGCACGACCTCCCCGGTTCCGAGCATGGCAAACAGCCCCGCGAGCAGCCCGATCAGCCGCCCCCGGTTCGCCTCCACCATCCCGTCCCAGTCCCAGTGCCGCACATCGCCTCCGTCATATTGAACACAACATGAACAAAAAGACGGATTTCAGAAAAGATGTCAACACCGCGCGCTCCCCTATTTCGATAATACAACATATTGTTTCCAAATCGTGTTCCGCAGTGGCCCGATCCCTGCATCTTAAGTCTTATATCACTCTGATGGCGTACACTCCAACCAGCGGAAAAGATGAGATTATTTCTTAATTCTCCTTAACCGTACTGACACATGACCATCACGGAACGCGCCGACATGACGTAACGACCGGAGACAAGGGGACACCAGATATGGCAATGCTGCGGATAGCGGTAACGGGCGATACGGCGCGGATTTACGATCCCGAAAAAGGGGCGGACACTCCTGCGCTGACCTCCGATGCGATCCGCGACGCGGCCCCTGACCTTGCGCCACGCACTCCCATCGTCATCCTGATCCACGGGTATCGCTACGACCCCCATTCCGCACCACTGGTCAATCCCCACGAGACACTGTTCGCATTTGACCCGATCCGTCCCCGTACCGACCGCTGGCAGAAGACCGAAAGCTGGCCTCGCGGCCTCGGCTTCACGCCGGAGGACAAGACCGGCCACGAGGGATTATGTATCGCCTTCGGCTGGCCCAGCCGCCCCAGAGCGCGCTTCGGACGGTTCTGCACGGCCTATGCCCATGCCGAGCGGGCAGGACGGGCGCTGCTCAGAACCGTAGAATTGCTGGCTCGGGTGCATCCGGGTCGTCCCATTGATTTCGTCGCCCACAGCCTCGGCGCGCGCGTCGTTCTTTGTGCCATGCGCCTTGCCGCCGAGCGGCGTCGCCACGACCTGCTCGATTCCATGGGCCGCGCGATCATGCTCGGGCCTGCGGAGCTGGCTTTCGTGGCGCGGGGCGCATTGGCCGATGTGGATGCGGTCACGCGCCGGGGTGGCCCCTGCGTCTTCGCGATGCTCGCCCGTGAGAATGACGTTTTCGACGCCCTGCTGGAGCATTTCGCACCCGCCATGCCCCTGCGCCGCAAGATCGGGATCGGCGCATCCGGCCTTGGACAGGGGCGTCGCAACTGGATCGACATGCAGATCGACCATCCCGATACGCGGCAATGGCTGGCCGAACGGGGTGCGGTCATCGGCGGAGAGGCACGTCGGGCCTGTCACTGGGGGGTCTATAACCGCCCCGGAACGCTCGACCTCTATGCTGCGATCCTGCGCGACCGCGCGCGCTGGTCGATCCCGGCCCTGCGCGAGGAAGGTGTCCCCGAGGATCTGGAGCCTCGCTGGTGCCGCCTGCCCTGGTTCCTGCGCGGACGGGCCACTCAGTCCTCTGATATCGGGATCGAGAGCGCGACGGCGATCTGACACCGGCGACCCTCACGCCGCTGTACGAGGACACCCTGCCACGAAAAAACGGCGCAGTTGCCTGCGCCGTCAAGGTGATCAACATCGGTATGTCCGCAAAGGACCGGGATACCCCTCCCGCCTCAGCGGGAAGGGAAACTGTCAGAAACTGCCGAAGCCCGGCAGACCGCCACCCCAGCCATAGGCAACAGGGAGAGCCTGCTGAAGAGCGGGGAACTGCGCGCTCGGCAGATAGGCACTCGCCGCACCGTAATGGGGGCGGATATGGGCCGCCGTGATGCCGTGATGGCCAAAGCCCCCGACGACGCCGTGCCGCGCATGTTTGGCGTATTCGGAGACGATCTCCTCATTGCGCTTGGCGATCTTCATCTGCCCGGCGAGCTGCCGCACACTGGCCGCGACGATCTCGATTTCCTTCTCCTCGAACCGACCGTCCTTGCGGGCCGAGGTCAGTTCTTTAGAGACGGTCTGGATCTTCGAGCGCAGGCTGGCCGCTTCTGCTGCGGTGATAGTGCCCGCGTTCTGGCCGTCCGCGATCCGCGCGGAGATTTTCGAGATACGGTCGGAGAGATGCTTGAAGGCATCCTTCGAGTGACCGCCTGTGGCATGATGGCCGCCGAAGCCGAAGCCGCCATAGAGCGCACCGCCGGTATAGCCGGAGCAGCAATCCTGAGCGCCGTAGCCACCGAGGGTCAGACCCGCACCATGGCCGAGCGATGCTGCGCCGCCATGATACTCATAACCGCCGCTCACGACCGGAGCCGTGTAGGAGGACGGGGCGATATAGGACGACGACGTGCCGTAGGAATGGCCATAGCTGCCCTGGTGGCCGCACCCTGTTCCGTGACCATAGGACGGTGCCTGGATGGTGACGGGAGCCGGTGCGACATTGCATCCGCCGAAGTTCTGGGCGACTGACTGGAAAACCGGGGTCTGGATCGGGCGGTCGATATAGACCGGGCGATCCACGGGGACCGGACGGTCAACCGGAACAGCGACACGTTTTTCCACATAGACCGGGCGGTCAACGGGCACCGGCACACGCTGCACGACGGGAACCGCAACGCGCTTCTCGACATAGACGGGACGATCCACGGGAACCGGACGGTCAACCGGAACCGGCACGCGCCTCGGCACATAGACGGGACGGTCGATATAGATCGGGCGGTTCACGTAGACTTTGCGCTCGATGGGGCGGTCCACATAGACCTTCTTCTCCACGATGCGATCCCGATAGACGGGACGATCCCGGTAAACGGGACGGTCACGATAGACCGGCTTTTCGATGATCTGCGGCGGCTGGTACACCGGCACCCGCTTCTCGACGATCTGGGGCGGCTGATAGACAGGCACGCGCTTCTCGATGATCTGCGGCGGCTGGTAGACGGGCACGGGCTTCTGGATCACCGGCGGCGCAACATAGGTCGGGGCCGTATAGACGGGTGCTGTGTAGGTCTGCACCGGCGCATGGGGGTGCGGATGCGGATGGGGATGCGGGTGCGGATGAGGCGCGACACCGCTATACGACTGCTGCGTCGAATAGGTCTGCGTCGATCCGTAGCTCACATCGGGAGTGGTCTCGTACCCGGAAGTCGAGGCTGCCGTGGCGGGTGCTTGCGAATAGGTGATGTCCGGCGTGGCCAGCGGCTCGACCTGCGCGGTCGTCTCCACGGGGGGCAGGTATTCATATTCGGGAGCCTGAGCGACCGGTTCGACTGTCCCGCCGAGATCGGCCCAGACAGGCTGCGACGCCGAGGGGGCGCTCTGTACGATCGGGGGGGTAATCCAGTTGCTGTTCTCGTAGTCGCCGGGGCCGGATGCGAACGCAGCGCCCGACAGCCCGAAACCAGCCATCCCGGCAACGAGCGCGAGAGGCGATGTCACTTTCAGAAATTTGTCCATTACTCGATCCTCGTGTTGCCGAAGGGATCATTGATCGCCCCCTCGTCTAACTTCCTACATTAAGGAAAATTTCCAACTATGCAATACAAAACAGCTTTTTGGCTTTCTTAAAGTGATTTATGAAGTCATTCAAAGCCTTCCTCCGACCTTCCGTAGACGTTGCACAGGGCGAGTGATGCACCCGCGCAACGGTCGAAGGCACATAATCCGCAGAAAGCCGGGAGGTTCATGAATCACGGGACTTGCCCTTCCCCGCCCTGCCCGCCATACAAATCCCGCCCGCAAGACGGGCCGATCCCGCTTCATACGATGAGATGCGAGCCATGGCCGAGACCCCCGAATACCGGGACACGCTGTTCCTGCCCAAGACCGAGTTCCCGATGCGCGCGGGGCTGCCGAAACGCGAGCCGGAATGGCTGGCCCACTGGGACCGGATCGGGCTGTACGAGGCCCAGAGGAAGGCGGCGGCGGGGCGCGAGCCTTTCGAGCTGCATGACGGCCCCCCCTATGCGAACGGCAACCTGCATATTGGCCATGCTCTCAACAAGATACTGAAGGATGTTGTCGTCCGATCTCATCAGATGCTCGGCTATGACAGCCGGTATGTTCCGGGCTGGGACTGCCACGGCCTGCCCATCGAGTGGAAGGTCGAGGAGAAGTACCGCAAGAAGGGCAAGAACAAGGACGAGGTGCCGGTCAACCAGCTCCGCAGGGAATGCCGCGAATTCGCGGGCGAGTGGATCGGCACGCAGATGGAGGAATTCCAGCGCCTCGGCGTCATCGGCGACTGGCCCGGCCATTACGAAACCATGAGCTTCTCTGCCGAAGCCGTTATCGCCGAAGAGTTTTTGAAGATGGTCGATAACGGGCTGGTCTATCGCGGGTCGAAACCCGTGATGTGGTCCCCCATCGAGAAAACCGCGCTGGCCGAGGCGGAGGTCGAATACCACGATCACCAGAGCCATACGATCTGGGTGAAGTTTCCGGTTGTGAAGACCGGATCACAAGACCTTGAAAATGCAGCGGTTGCCATCTGGACCACGACCCCGTGGACCATCCCTCAGAACCGCGCGATCTGTTTCAGCGAGACGATCTCCTACGGCCTGTATCACGTCACCGATGCCGCGCCGGAGAACTGGACGGCGAAAGGCGATATGCTGCTCGTCGCCGACAACCTCGCCGCCGATGTGTTCAGGGCCGCGCGGGTCGATGCGTATGAGAAGGTACGGACGGTCAGCGCGGATGAATTGCGCGAGATGATCACGGCCCATCCTTTCAACGGCGCAGCCGATGCAAACGGCGAATGGGACTACGACGTCCCCCTCCTCCCCGGTGATCACGTCACCGACGAGGCAGGCACGGGTTTCGTCCACACCGCCCCGTCCCATGGCGCGGACGACTACATGATCGGGGTCAAATATAAGCTGCCGATGACCCATAATGTCGGCCCGGCGGGGGAGTTTCGCGACGACCTGCCCTTCTTCGGCGGCCTGCACATCCTCGACCGCAAGGGCAAGGAGGGCAAGGCGAACGATGCCGTCATCAGGAAGCTGGCCGAGGTTGGCAGGCTGGCCGCGCGCGGGAAGCTG
>CAKZUT010000219.1 GCA_937922185.1 uncultured Neomegalonema sp. | reverse complement strand
TCCGAACGGGCTGGCGCGCATCACGGCTCAATCGAGCCTGTTTGCATTGTATATAATCGCCAAAAAAAGGCGGCCCCTGAAGGCCGCCTTGAGTGGAGATGGAGTAGGTGTAACGCTTGAATGCTGTATGAGCTTCAACTGCGCCCAAACAAAGGCAATCTGAAATATTCGGTAAGTAGTCCCCTTGTCGGGAAGATGAAATACGGCTCTGTTTCAGTCTTTGTTTATGCTTATAGATCATTGTTAATATATTAGTGTAGTATATTCATTTATCTAACTGTAATCGCTTGTTTTTAAAAAAGTCGCGGAGGATATCGCCGCAGGCTTCCTCCTCCAGTCCGGGGATGACCTCCGGGCTGTGATGCAGGTTGGCGTGCGTGTAAAGGCGTGGTCCGGTCTCGATGCCGCCGCTTTTGGGATCACTCGCACCGTAGCAGAGGCGCGCGATGCGGGCATGGGCGATGGCGGCGGCGCACATGGGGCAGGGTTCGAGCGTGACCCAGAGAGTGCAGCCGGTCAGCCGCTCCGATCCGATCAGGGCGCAGGCGCGGCGGATGGCCAGTATCTCGGCATGGGCCGTGGGATCGTTATCCGCCCGTGTCTCGTTGCCCGCCACGGCCAGAACCTGCCCGTTCGCCGCGACGATCACCGCCCCCACGGGCACCTCTCCCCTGTCCGCCGCCGCGCGGGCCGCGTCGAGCGCCTGGGGCATGAAAGTCGTGAAGGGCATGGCGGGTCTCCAACTGGCGAGCGAAGCATAGCGCAGCGGGTTCCCATCTGCTATCGCAGCGGCATGAGCCATGATGACAAACCCGAGCGGATCGCGAAACGCCTGTCACGGGCAGGTATCGCCTCGCGCCGCGATGCGGAAAAGATGATCGCGGAAGGACGTGTCTCACTGAACGGCAAGGTTCTCGATACCCCCGCCGTGACCGTGACGGCAAAGGATCGGATCGTCGTGGACGGCAATCCGCTGGGCGAGGCCGAACCCGCGCGCCTGTGGAAATATCACAAGCCGCGCGGTGAAGTGACGACGGCACGTGACGAGAAAGGTCGCAAGACCGTTTTCGACGACCTGCCCTCCGATATGCCGCGCGTGATGCCCGTGGGGCGGCTTGACATCACCTCAGAAGGGTTGCTGCTGCTGACCAATGACGGCGAACTGAAGCGCAAGCTGGAACTGCCCTCCACGGGCTGGACGCGCCGGTATCGCGTGCGTGTGCATGGCCGCATCACCGACGCGATGCTGGAACCGCTGCTCAGGGGGATCGTGGTCGAGGGCATCCGCTATCAGCCGATGCAGGTGCAGTTCGACCGGCAGCAGGGCGCGAATGCGTGGCTGACCATCGGTCTGAAGGAAGGCAAGAACCGCGAGATCAGGAAGGCGATGGAGGCCATCGGGCTTGTCGTGAACCGGCTGATCCGGGTATCCTATGGCCCTTTCCAGCTCGGACAGCTCGATGAGGGCAAGGTGGAGGAAATCCGCCAGCGTATCCTGAAGGACCAGATGGGCGAGAACGACGTGAGAACCGATCCCGCAGGTGAGGGCCGGGCAAAGGCGAAACCTGCGACCCCGGCCCCGAAGGCGCGCCGGGCGACGAGGGCGAAGCGATGACCGATTCTGCCCCTCTGGACCGACCGTCTCCGAATACCGATGCACGGGACGGCCCCATCGACATGGTGGTGATCCATTATACCGGAATGCGAAGCGGGGCGGCGGCAATTGAACGGCTGTGCGACCCGGAGGCGAAGGTCTCGGCGCATTACGTGATCGAGGAGGACGGCGCGCTGTACAGGCTGGTGCGCGAGGAGGATCGGGCATGGCACGCGGGCGTCTCCGAATGGGGCGGCAGGCCGCTGTGCAACGATTGCTCCATTGGGATCGAGATGGTCAATCCGGGGCATGAATGGGGGTATCGCCCGTTCCCGGAAGTGCAGATGCAGGTGCTGGAAACTCTGGTGGCGGGGATCGTCAAGCGGTGGTCGATCCCGCCGGAGCGGGTGCTGGGCCATTCGGATATCGCGCCGTGCCGGAAGGAAGATCCCGGTGAATTGTTCGACTGGTCGCGCCTTGCCCGTGCAGGGCTGGCCATCTGGCCGGAGGCGGCGGATGAGCGCGAGCCGGGGCGGTTTCTGGACCCTGAAGGGATTATGGAACTGAGCCGGGCCATGGCGACGGTGGGCTATGACTTGCAGGATTTCGGCAAGGCGCTGACCGCCTTTCGCCGCCGGTTCCGGCCCGACGCGCTGGAGGGCGTGCCGGTAATGCGCGATTTTCTCATCGCAAGGGAAGTCGCCGCGCGGTATCCGGCGACGGCCCCGTTCGCGCCGGTGGTCGTGATGGATGATTTCATCAGCGAGTGATCGCAGGAGCTTTGTCATGCCCTCGAAAGAGGGCATCTCGCGAGGTGGAGGGAGATTCCCGCTTGAGCGGGAATGACACTGGTTTCGACGACTACCCCAACAACCGACTGACGATCTCGTAGGTATCGCGGGAACAGCCCTCTCGGTTCAGGATGCGGCGCATGGCGGCTTGCATCTTGTCCTGACGGGCTTCGTCGTAGCGCCGCCAAGTCTCGAAGGCGGTGGCCATGCGGGCGGCGGTCTGGGGGTTCACGCCGTCGAGCCATGCGATCTGCTCGGCGAAGAAATCGTAGCCGGAACCATCGGCGGCGTGAAAACGCCAGTGGTTGGAGGCGAAGGCCCCGATGAGCGAGCGGAAACGGTTGGGGTTGCGCCAGTCGATGTCGTCGCGGGCGCGCAGTGCCCTGGCCCGTTCCAGTGAATCCTCGCGCGGCATGGCAACCTGAAGGGTCAGCCATTTGTCGATGACGAGGGGGTCATCCTTCCAGCGCGCGTAGAACTCGTCGAGGGTCGCATCCGCCGCCGGACCGCCGATGCGGATGAGCGTGGCGAGGGCGGCGGCGCTGTCGGTCATGTTCTGCGCTGCGCCGAATTGCATCACGGCCAGCGATTCCGCCGGTCCATCCTCCAGATTGGCGAGGATCGCGAGGGCGGTATTTCGCAGCGCCCGCTTTCCGGCGCTGGCGGCATCGGGGCTGTACTCCCCCGGCGTCGCGTTCGCGTGGTAGGCGTCGAGCAACGGCTCCCCGGCGATCATGGCGATCTTCGTGTCCAGAGCGGTTTTCGCGATGTAGACGGCCTCGGGATCAACGACCTCGCCCTCGGCGGCGAGGAAGGCGGCGATCTCTTCCTGTCCGGGGGTCGAGAGCAGGAGGGCGAGGAAGGCGGGGTCGCCGCCGCGCTCAAGAGCCGTTCTGAGGGCGTCGGGGAGAATCGGATCGACCCGCTGCGCCTTGCCGGTCGCCAGTTCCAATCCCGATTTCAGGGCCAGATCGCGGGCGGCTTCGGCACGGTTGAAGGCATCCGTGTCATGGGCCAGCAACAGGGCCTTATCGGCATCCGTATGGGGATAATCGAGAATGACGGGAGCCGAAAATCCGCGCAGGAGCGAGGGGATCGGGGTGGTCGCCGCACCCTCGAAGGTGAAGCTCTCGCTGGGGCGGGTGAGTTCGAGAATATGGGTTTCGCGCGCGGTGCCGTCAGGGCCGGTCAGGGCCAGCGGATCGCCCTCCGGCGAGAGAAATCCGACGGCGAAGGGGATATGCAGCGGATGCTTGTCGGCCTGTCCGGGGGTGGCGGGCGTGTTCTGGGTGACGGTGAGGGTGGTTTCGGTTCCCTCATGGCTCAGCCGCACCCGGATGCGGGGGGTTCCGGCCTGGCTCCACCAGCGGCGGAATTGGGTGAGGTCGCGGTCTGAGGCCGCCTCGAAGCAATCGGCGAAATTCTCGATGGTGCAGGCTTGCCCGTCATGGCGCTCGAAATAGAGGTCGAGAGCTTTGCGATAGGTTTGCGGACCGACGAGGGTATGGAGCATCCGCACGACCTCCGCGCCCTTCTCGTAGACGGTGGCCGTGTAGAAGTTGTTGATTTCGATATATTCCTCGGGGCGCACGGGATGGGCCAGCGGCCCCGCATCCTCGCGGAACTGTCGGGCGCGCAGATTGGCGACTTCCTTGATCCGCAGCACATCCGCCGAGCGCATATCCTCGGAGAATTGCTGGTCGCGGAAGACGGTCAGCCCTTCCTTGAGGCAAAGCTGGAACCAGTCGCGGCAGGTGATGCGATTGCCGGTCCAGTTGTGGAAATATTCGTGGGCGATGACGCTTTCGATGGCGAGATAATTGGCGTCGGTCGCCGTTTCGGGCGAGGCGAGGACGAGGCGGGTGTTGAAGATGTTCAACCCCTTGTTCTCCATCGCGCCCATGTTGAAGTCATCGACGGCGACGATCATGAACAGCGGCAGATCGTATTCGCGGCCATAAACCTCTTCATCCCACTTCATCGACCGTTTCAGCGCATCCATCGCATAGTCGCAGCGCGTCTCATCGCCGGGACGGACGAAGATCTGAAGGTCGACCTTGCGGCCAGAGGC
>CAKZUT010000218.1 GCA_937922185.1 uncultured Neomegalonema sp. | reverse complement strand
AGCACCGCGATGGTGAAGAGGAGATCACCGTATTCTTCCGTTATTTCGGCGGGGTTACCGCTTGCCTGCGCCTGGGCGACTTCTGCGGCTTCTTCGGTGATCTTGTCGAGTACGCCCGAATGATCGGGCCAGTCGAAGCCGACCCGTGCCGCGCGGCGTTGCAGTTTCTGGGCGCGCATGAGGGCGGGGAGGGCGAGGGCCACGCCCGCAAGCGCGCTGTCGTCGGGGTCTTTGGCTCGCTCCGCCTGTTTGACTTCTTCCCAGTGGGTGGTCTGTGCTTCGGCACTCTCGATCTTGGTGTCGCCGAAGACATGCGGGTGGCGGCGGATCATTTTTTCGGCGATGCCGCGCGCGACATCATCGAAGTCGAAACTGCCTTCCTCGGCGGCCATCTGGCTGTGATAAACGGCCTGAAGCAGCAGATCGCCCAACTCGCCGCGCAGAGCCTCGCGGTCGCCGGAGCGGATCGCATCGGCGACCTCATAGGCTTCCTCGATGGTGTAGGGGGCAATGGTCTCGAAATTCTGTTCGATGTCCCACGGGCAACCGCTGTCGGGATCGCGCAGGCGGCGCATGATTTCGCGCAAAGACTCGATGGGCGTTGGGCCGTATTCTTCGATCATGCCCCGTTGAGAGCAGACATCGCGGCCTCGTGCAAGGCCGGTGTCGCGGCGGCGATGACCTGTCCGCCGTGCCGGGCATCCCCTCCCTGCCAATCGGTGACGATACCGCCCGCCGCCTGAACCACAGGCATCAGTGCCTGAATGTCGTAGGGTTTGAGCGAGGATTCCACGACCAGATCAATCTGTCCCATGGCCAGCAGGGCATAGGCATAGCAATCGGTGCCGAAACGGGTGAGGCGTACCTGTCCGCTGAGAGAGGCGAATGCCGGAACCTCGTCGCCCGTGAACATATCCGGTGCCGTACAGCACATCAGAGCGTCGGAAAGGGCGGTGGTACCGCGAACCGCGAGGACGCGCTTGCCGCTGGCATCATCAAGCACCGAATGGCGGTCTTCGGAAAGCAGGCTTCCCGTGAAGCGCTCGCCGATAAAGGGCTGGTCCATGATGCCGATAACGGGCCTCTCGCCGTCATTCGCGGCGATCAGAACGCCCCAACTCGGCAGGCCGCAGAGAAAGGCACGGGTACCGTCTATAGGGTCTAGTACCCAGGTGACGCCGCTGTGCGACGGCACATCATCGTATTCCTCGCCCATAATGCCGTCACCCGGACGATCGGCTGCGAGGATATCGCGCATGGCGCGCTCTATGGCCCGATCCGCGAGAGTGACGGGGTCGAAACCGTTTCCCTCACCGGCCTTGTTGTCTGTTCCCAGCCCGGATGAGCGGAAGTAATTCAATGCAATGGGCCGTGCCGCATTCGCGAGCCGATGAGCAATCGGAAGACATTCTGTCATCACGGTTGCAGTCATCGTGCTCTCACTTCCGCCGATATCCGGCTCGGTTCATCAGGCCGCTGCGCGGGAAAGCGAGCGAGTCAGTTCAAAGAGGCGACGACGCGGCTCCTCTGGCATCTGATAATAGCACCGGATAAGTTCCAGCGTCTCTTTTTCAGAGAAGATATCCGTCGGTGCCGTGCCGCCGTTAGAATTCGCGGCGATTTCGCCTTCGGTTCCGATCTCGACGCCACCTTCAACACCGACACCCTCGAAGAAGAAGGAAACCGGCACATCCAGAGCGGTTGCGATATCATAGAGACGGCTTGCGGAAACACGATTCATGCCGGTTTCGTATTTCTGGATCTGCTGAAACTTGATCCCTACCGCGTCGCCAAGCTGTTGCTGCGTCATTCCCAGCATCCAGCGACGACGACGGACGCGCTGCCCGACATGCACATCTACATGGTGTTTCATATCGCACTCTTTCTCTATCTATTCGCCATTTGGTTGACGTACACGTAACGTAGCAAATGGGATGCCAAGGTTAATCAGCCGGTACCGTTAACCGGGCAGACAAAAAGAAGTGCCCATATATCAGAATTTTACCTGTAGTTGTTTCCTTCGATTATATGCGGGTCGGGGATATGAGGTGTAGCGGCTCTCATTTTTCGTTCGCATAATGCGACTCGATAAGAGGCGACTCGCATTATGCAGATTCAACCGCACGTGAGTGACGCTTGCGCTCATGCGGATCGAGATAACGCTTGCGAAGGCGGATGTGGTTCGGTGTCACCTCAACCAGTTCATCATCGGCGATATAGGCGATGGCCTGTTCGAGGCTGAGCCGGGTCGGTGTGGTCAGCACGACGGCCTCATCTTTGCCGGACGCCCGGATATTGGTGAGCTTCTTACCCTTGAGCGGGTTCACGTCGAGATCGTTGTCGCGGTTATGTTCTCCGAGGATCATCCCGTTATAGACGGCTTCCCCCCCGCCGATGAAGAACTTGCCACGATCTTCGAGATTGAAGAGAGCGAAGGTAACGGACATGCCCGTTTCCATTGATACCAGAACGCCCGTGCGACGACCCTGAATCTTGCCCTTGAAGGGTGCCCATTCGTGGAAGATGCGGTTCAGTGTTCCGGTGCCGCGCGTGTCGGTCAGGAACTCGCCATGATAGCCGATGAGGCCGCGTGAGGGCACATGGGCGACGATACGGGTCTTGCCGGCATTGGAAGATCGCATCTCGGCCAGTTCGCCCTTGCGCGAGGCCAGCTTCTCGACCACGACGCCCGAATATTCGTCATCGACATCGACGGTGACTTCCTCGATGGGTTCGTGCCGCTGACCATCGATCTCCCGATAGACGACACGAGGACGCGAAACAGACAGCTCGAACCCTTCACGCCGCATATTTTCGATCAGCACACCGATCTGGAGTTCGCCCCGGCCCGATACCTCGAAAGCATCACCACCGGGCGTGTCGGCGATCTTGATGGCGACGTTGGTTTCGGCTTCCTTCATCAGGCGCTGACGGATCACGCGGGACTGTACCTTGTCGCCGTCGCGGCCCGCATAGGGGCTGTCATTGATGCCGAAGGTGACAGAAATGGTGGGCGGATCGATGGGCTGGGCCTCGATGGCCTCCGTTACCGTGACATCGCAGAGAGTATCGGCGACGGTGGATTTCGTCATACCGGCCAGCGCCACGATATCTCCTGCAACGGCCTCATCGACAGGCTGTCGGGCGAGGCCGCGAAAGGCGAGGATTTTCGAGACACGGAAACGCTCGACCTCGGTGCCGTCGCGGGACATGCCCTTGATCGATGTATTGGGCGTCAGTGTCCCGTCCTCGACCCGGCCCGTGAGGATGCGGCCCAGAAACGGATCTGCCTCAAGCGTGGTGGCCAGCATACGGAACGGCTTGTCCTTGTTCGCGATGACCGCCGGGGCGGGCACATGCTCAAGGACCAGATCGAACAGCGGATCGAGACTGTTACGCGGCCCGTCAAGCTGAGTATCGGCCCATCCGCTTCGGCCCGAGGCGTAGAGAACGGGAAAATCGAGTTGCTGCTCATTCGCGTCGAGACCGGCGAAGAGATCGAAGACCTCATCCAGCGCACGGTCGGGTTCGGCGTCGGGCTTATCAACCTTGTTCAGCACGACGATGGGATTGAGACCCAGTGCCAGCGCCTTCTGGGTCACGAATTTCGTCTGCGGCATCGGCCCTTCGGCGGCATCGACCAGCAGGACGACACCATCGACCATCGACAGGATGCGCTCGACCTCGCCGCCGAAATCGGCGTGGCCCGGAGTATCGACGATATTGATCCGTGCATCACGCCACTCGACCGAGGTGCATTTGGCGAGGATGGTGATACCGCGCTCGCGTTCGATATCGTTGGAATCCATCGCCCGTTCCGCAACGGCCTGGTTCGCGCGGAATGCGCCCGACTGTTTGAGCAGTTCATCCACCAGCGTCGTCTTGCCGTGGTCCACATGCGCGATGATCGCGATGTTGCGAATGTCCATGATATCGATATCCGATAGGGGAGATGAGGTTTGCGCGCGTATGCACGATGTAATGCTGCGGCGCAACCATGCAACAGCGTTGCCGCGAAGATACCGGCGGATGGATCAGTGCGGCCTTACGCGCGGTCATCACCTTTCGTATCGGACGGTGGCAAATAGTCGAAGGCCCAGTCGTTATAGTTGCCTTTGCCGCGATACCATCGTCCCTCGTCTTCGCCACCCGCATCAAAATCCCAGTCAGGGGCCTCGCCGCGCCGATGGGCATCGCGGATCAGCAGGCGGCGACGCTGGCTCCTGCGGATATCGTTCGACAGGGCGTTGCTGTCCCAGAGTGCGTGGGCTTCGGCAAGGAAACCGGCGCGGATATCGGCGTGATCGGCAGAGGCCGCGAGATTGTGGCGCTCGTCCGGGTCATTCCTGACATCGAACAGCATATCGGGATCGCCTGTGCTCGTGATGAATTTCCAGTCTTCCCGACGCAGCATGAAGATCGGGGCGAGAATGCCCTCGCAGAGAAGTTCAGCATAGACTTTACGATCCATGGTTCCGCTCGCGGCGATTGCGGTCAGATCGGACCCGTCCAGCGGCTCGACCGCTCCGTCCCATGCGCCGCCCGATCCGAAGGCCGCGAAAGTGGGCAGAAGATCGACGAGCGAACACAGCGTATCGCAGCGCCCCGGCTTGAGGTGGTCGGGCGCATAGATGACAAGCGGCACACGGGTGGCAGGCTCAAAGAAGGTCTTCTTCAGCCACAATCCGCGTTCGCCCAGCATCTCACCATGGTCGGAGCAGAACACGATAACGGTATTCTCCGACTGACCGCTCTCGCGCAGGGCCTCCAGCAGTTTGCCGATATTATCGTCGATATAGGAAACGGTGCCGCAATAGGCGCGGCGCGCCCGCTGGACCGTTTCGGGAGGAATATCCGCATCCGCGAGACCATGCTGGCGCAGGACACGCAGGCTGTGCGGGTCGTTCTCATTATGGCTCGGCATTCCGGTACGCGGCGGAGGGATATCGGCGGGGTCGTAGAGATCCCAGTGTTTTCGCAGGGATAGATACGGATCGTGGGGATGGGTCCACGAAACCTGAAGGAAGAACGGGCGGTGCTCGGTGGACCGGGCGCAGTCGTAGATCTCCTGGACAGCCCTGTGCGTGACGTCCTCGTCATAATCAATCTGGACACTGCGCGCGCACAGACCCGATGTGGTGAGCATACGGATATCGGTCGCCCCCTCGAACCCCTCGACACGCCAGTCCGCCGTCCATGCGAAATCGCCGGGGTAGATATCAGTCGTTAGCCGTCGCTCGAAACCGTGGAGCTGGTCCGGCCCGACAAAATGCATCTTGCCGGAGAGACAGGTACGATAGCCCAGCGCGCGCATATAATGGGCGTAGGTGGGCAGGGAGGCGGGAAACTCGCAGGCGTTGTCATAGGCTCCGATTCTCGATGCCAGCAACCCGGCGGCCATGGAGAAGCGCGAGGGCGCACAGAGGGGATAGTTGCAATAGGCATTTCGGAAGACCACTCCGCGTTCCGCCAATGCATCGAGATGGGGCGTCTTCGCCACGTCATTGTCATAGCAGGAGAGGACGTCGATGGTGAGCTGATCGACCTGCATGAACAGGATATTGGGTTGATCGGCCATGATGCGTATCCTCCTCGTTGCCCATCCGGGTGTCAGCGTCTGAGCATCCGCCATAGCATGAATGCCGTCAGGGCCGTGCATGTCAGCATGAACCCGCAGACCGCCCAGAATCCCCATGGCACTTCGGACAGCGGCAGTCCGGCGACATTCATGCCGAACAGGCCGGTCACGAAGGTAATGGGCAGGAAGACGACCGAAACGATGGAGAGGGCCAGCATGATCTCGTTCATGCGCTCGGCCAGCCTTGCGCTCATCTCATCACGAAGAACGGCGGCGCGCTCGCGCACCGAATCGAGGTCTTCCACGATCCGGTCATGGGCGGCGGCTTCCTCCTCCATCACGTCGGCGGAATGGAGCCATGGCGGCGCATGGCGCAGAATCGTCCGCAGCGCCTCGGCCTGCGGCACGATATACCGGCGCAGGATGACCGCATCCTGACGGGCATCGGTGAAGGCGTTGCGCGTCTCGACCGAGGGCACGCCCTTTTCGTTGATCGCATCAAGTTCATGGCGGCCGATGATCTCCTCCAGTTCATCGACCACCGGCTCGGCCCGTTCACGCAGATACCCGATCAGCCGCTCCACGAACGCACCGGGAGAGGCGGGGACGTCGCCATGGGCGAAATCCTCCATCAGGGCATCCACGGTGTTCAGGCGGCGCAGGCCCACGGTTACGACGGTCTGGCGATCAATGGACAGGCGCAGGGAAACCATGTCCTCCGGCTCCGCCCCTTCGTTGAGATTGACCCCGCGCAGGAACAGAAGGCCGGTTCCTTCGATCTCGGTGAACCGGGGTCGGGTATCATCGGCCATCAAGGCCCAGGCAACGGGATTGGGGGGGATGTCGCCGTCAAGAAGCCAGCTCTGGGTGCCATTGCCGTCGCGATGAAGATGTATCCAGCGCCACGCGCCTTCCTGCACATCATCGTCCAGATGCCCCCAGCCCAGGCTCTGCGCGCCGCCATCGGGACCGACGAGCCATGCGCCGAGCAGGCCATCATTCTCGATTTCCATGTGCCGGCCTCTCCCTTGTCCAGACCCGACCTTGCGTCGAAGGACGCGAACGGGGTAGCACCGTAGCATGGCGAAGCAACTCTCCTTTGGCACTATTCACGAGATTTTCTCGCGGTTTCAGGCACGCTGCGCGGAGCCGGAGGGCGAGCTGGAGCACACCAACGCCTTCACGCTGGTTGTCGCGGTCGCCCTGTCGGCGCAGGCCACGGACAAGGGCGTCAACAAGGCCACACGCGGCCTGTTCGCCGTCGCCGACACGCCGCAGAAGATGCTGGACCTCGGGGAAGAGGGGGTGATCGAGCATATCAAGACCATCGGCCTTTACCGCAATAAGGCGAAGAACGTCATCAAGCTGTCCCGGCGGCTTATCGACGAATACGGCGGTGAGGTGCCGTCCTCCCGTGCGGCGATGCAGACATTGCCGGGGGTCGGGCGCAAGACGGCGAATGTGGTGCTGAATATGTGGTTCAGACACCCGGCACAGGCCGTGGATACCCATATCGACCGGGTTGGTAACCGCACCGGGATCGCGCCGGGCAAGGATGTGGTCGCCGTGGAAAGGGCCATCGAGGACAATGTGCCGGTCGAGTTCGCACAGCACGCTCACCACTGGCTGATCCTGCACGGGCGTTACACCTGCAAGGCGCGCAAGCCCGCATGTTCGGAATGCCTGATCAACGATCTCTGCGCGTGGGAGGAGAAGACGACATGACGGTGATCGCAAACGGCTGGTTCGGGCTGGAGGGTCGTGTGGCGATGGTCACGGGGGCCTCATCCGGGCTGGGGCGGCATTTCGCGTTGACCCTCGCATCGGCCGGATGCACCGTGGGCCTTGCCGCGCGGCGGGAGGGGTATCTGACTTCCCTCGCCACGGAGATCGAAGAGGCGGGCGGGCGCGGGATCGTCCTGCGGACTGATGTGACGGATTCCGCCTCTGTGGAGGCAAGTGTCGCAACGCTGACCGACGCGGTGGGCGCACCAACGATCCTCGTGAACAATGCGGGTATGGCGCATGGCACATCGTTTCTGGATGCGACTGATGATGACATGCGGAGCGTCTTTGCTCTGAATCAAATGGCGGCATGGACCGTGGCACAGACCGTCTGCAAGGGCATGATCGGGGCAGGCGAGGGCGGCTCGATCATCAATATCGCCTCCATCACCGGAGAGCGGCCTATCGGCGGGGCGGCGGCCTATGCGGTCAGCAAGGCGGCGGTAATCCACATGACGAAGATCATGGCCCTGGAACTCGCGCGCCATGACATCAGGGTCAATGCCCTCGCACCGGGATATTTCTCCACCGACATGAACCGCGATTTTCTCGAAAGCGATGCAGGGGAAAAGCTGTTGAAGCGCAGCCCTATGCGCCGCGCCGGGGCGATGGAAGAACTGAACGGGCCGTTATTGATGCTGGCATCGGATCACGGCTCGTTCATGACGGGATCGGTCATCGCTGTGGATGGCGGACACCTCGTCTCGACGCTGTGATCCCGCCGGTGTGTGCTCATTTCGAGCTGGAGCACGAGCAACAGTGCTTCGACGGTTAAAGCGAGAGAACAGCATCTTGTAGCGAGATACCGTTGCGACTGACCAGGCCGGATAAGGCCCACCGCCTGCCGGGCGTTTCGAGATACCCCGAACACAGACGCGGTGCCGTGTCACCAGTTACATCATTCCCGATAAGGGATGTGACCTACGCTGATATGCGCCGTCAGGCACTGTGCGCGTGCGGATAAGGTGTCTGCGACTCGGATAGCCCTACAGCATTGCAATATCATCTGCCTAATTTTTATACTTACGAATATATATGCATATTTTTTAACCACACTAAAAGCTGCTTTCATTGATTTTATTGAAATATTTTTTCTCAAATTATTGCTTGAGTTGATAAAATTCACCTGCCTAAATTATCGCACTGCAGCGTGATTGTTGCGATGCAAACAGATGGGGTGAGTGATGCGGCTCTCAAAAACCAGACTACTTTCGATGATTGCAGCGTTGGGAATGGCGGGTCAGACCGCCATTGCACAGGAAGACACCATCAAGGTCGGTGTGCTTCATTCGCTGTCAGGGACGATGGCGATCTCGGAAACGACCCTGAAAGATGCGATGCTGATGCTCATCGAGCAGCAGAACGCAAAGGGCGGTCTGCTCGGCAAGAAGCTCGAAGCGGTCGTGGTCGATCCGGCCTCCGACTGGCCTCTCTTCGCCGAGAAGGCGCGCGAGTTGATCGAGGGAGAGCAGGTCGTCGCCACCTTCGGATGCTGGACTTCCGTGAGCCGTAAGTCGGTTCTGCCGGTCTTCGAGGAACTCAATTCGATCCTGTTCTACCCGGTCCAGTACGAAGGCGAAGAGAGTCAGCGCAACGTGTTCTATACCGGTGCGGCCCCGAACCAGCAGGCGATCCCGGCGGTGGATTACCTCGCCGATCAGGGTGTTGAACGGTGGGTTCTGGCGGGCACCGATTACGTCTATCCCCGCACGACGAACAAGATTCTCGAACAATATCTGAAGGATAACGGTGTCGCGGCGGAAGACATCATGGTCAATTACACGCCCTTCGGCCATTCCGACTGGCAAACCATCGTCGGCGATATCAAGGCGTTCGGGTCCGAGGGCAAGAAAACCGCCGTGGTTTCGACCATCAACGGCGATGCCAATGTGCCGTTCTACAAGGAACTCGCCAATCAGGGCATCGAGGCGACCGATATCCCCGTCGTGGCCTTCTCGGTCGGTGAGGAAGAGCTGGCCGGTCTCGATACCGGGCCGCTGGTCGGGCATCTGGCCGCGTGGAATTACTTCATGTCCGCCGATACCGAAGCGAACGAGGAATTCATCGAGGCATGGCAGACATTTACCGGCGACGACACCCGCGTGACGAACGATCCGATGGAGGCGCATTACATCGGCTTCAATATGTGGATCAAAGCCGTGGAGGCGGCGGGTACGACGGATGCGGATGCGGTCATCGAGGCCATGGTCGGCGTGGCGGTGCCGAACCTGACGGGCGGTTATTCGGCCATGATGCCGAACCATCACATCACGAAACCTGTGCTGATCGGCGAAATTCAGGACGATGGCCAGTTCGAGACGGTCTACGAGACCTCCGGTCTGGTTCCGGGTGATGCGTGGTCGGACTTCCTGCCTGATTCCGCGCCGCTGATCTCCGACTGGCGCGCGCCGATGAACTGCGGCAACTTCAATACCGAAACCGGGAAATGCGGCAGCGCGATGTGATCTGCGCCCTGCCACACGGGGAGGCGCGGGTGATCCGCGCCTCCCTTTCTCATTCCCGGAGTTCTTCACCAAATGATCCGTGTCATCCGCTCCATCATTGCCATAGTCGGTCTGCTCCAGATGTTCATGCTGGGGCCTTCGTACGGTCAGACTGGCGATGAAACCGTGATCCGTGACCACATCGCGCGGTTCGCAGGCGCGGATTTCCAGGGGATCGCCGAAACCGTCTCCACACTGGCGGCGACCGGCGATCCCGCAGTCGCGCCCGTGCTGAGGGCGTTGCGAGGCGGGGATATCTACTGGCGCAAATCGGACCGGAGGGTCGTACGCGCCGAAAAGATGCCGAAACGGATGCTCCGGCTTCTTGATCCGCTTTCGGGCGAGGTCATCGAGGACGTGAGGAAGAGCGCGGTCAAGAAGGTGAAAGTCAACAACACGCTGCGCCGTATGATCGATACCGCGCTCGGCAATCTGACCCTGCGCTCCCCCGACCGCGCCATGCGGCTCGACGCCGCCGGTCAACTTTTCAGGACCCGCGATCCCTCCACGCTTCCTGCGCTTGATGCCGCTCTGGCCGCTGAGACGGATGAGGGTGTTGCCGGTGAAATGCGCGATGCGCGGGCCGCGATCATGCTGAAGGTCGGGGACGCGACGGTGGACGCCCAGCGCGATGCCATCGCCCGTCTGGCCGCGCGGGGCGATAATGCGGCGCGCACGGTACTGGCGGGATTCACATCCGACGATCCGGCCCTGAGCGCGGCTACGGCGCAGGGGATCGAGCGGATCGACCGTTCCCTGCGGCTGTGGGGCTATGGCCAGAATATCTGGCAGGGACTGTCGCTCGGCTCGGTCCTGTTGCTCGCCGCTATCGGGCTTGCCATCACCTTCGGCGTCATGGGCGTCATCAATATGGCCCATGGTGAGCTGGTCATGATCGGGGCCTATACGACCTTCGTGGTGCAGGAATTTATCCGCAGCTCTGCGCCCTATCTGTTCGATATGTCTCTGTTCATCGCGGCCCCGCTGGCGTTTCTTGCCGCCGGGCTGGTCGGTATCTGCATCGAGCGGGGGGTAATCCGGTTCCTCTATGGGCGACCGCTGGAGACGTTGCTCGCGACATGGGGGATCAGTCTGATCCTTCAGCAGGCGGTACGCACGATCTTCGGCCCGAATAATCGCGAGGTCGGCAACCCGTCCTTCATGTCCGGGGCGTTCGAGCTGGGCGGCCTGACGATCACATGGAACCGATTGTGGATTTTGCTGTTCGCGCTGATGATCTTCGCCTTCCTGCTATTCGTGATGAAGCGCACCCGGCTCGGCCTGCAAATGCGGGCCGTCACCCAGAACCGTGCCATGGCCGCCGATATGGGCATCCGCACCGGATGGGTCGATGCGATGACTTTTGGTCTGGGGGCCGGAATCGCGGGTCTGGCGGGGGTCGCGCTCAGTCAGATCGACAATGTTTCTCCCAATCTGGGGCAAAGCTATATCGTGGACAGCTTCATGGTCGTGGTGTTCGGCGGGGCGGGGAACCTCTGGGGCGCGCTCGCGGGGGCGTTCACGCTGGGCATTGCGAATAAGTTTCTCGAACCCTTCAGCGGCGCGGTGCTGGCCAAGGTGCTGGTGCTGATTTTCATCATCCTGTTCATCCAGAAACGCCCCCGTGGTCTGTTCGCTCTCAAGGGCCGGGCGGTGGAGCAATGAGCATGGAAAAGGGCAATGATGCCGTTCCGGCACCTCGGAGCGGGCATACAGCGACGCTGAACCGGAAAACCCTGCTCAATACGCGCGGGACGATCTTTCTTTGTGTCCTTGCCGCCGTTGCCGTCGGCGTTCCCTATCTCAACGCGACCGGGATGCTGCCCGATTATGCCGTTTCGCTGATCGGCAAGTATCTGTGCTTCGCTCTCCTCGCCATCGCGCTCGATCTGCTCTGGGGCTATTGCGGTATCCTCAGCCTTGGCCATGGCGCGTTCTTCGCCCTTGGCGGATATGCGATGGGGATGCATCTGATGCGCGAAATCGGGGAGCGGGGTGTCTATGCAAACCCCGACCTGCCCGATTTTATGGTCTTCCTGAACTGGCAGGAGTTGCCGTGGTTCTGGTGGGGGTTCGACACGTTCTGGTTCGCGGCGCTCATGGCGCTGTTCGTGCCGGGGTTACTGGCTTTTATCTTCGGGTATTTCGCGTTTCGTAGCCGGGTGACGGGGGTGTATCTGTCGATCATCACCCAGGCGATGACCTATGCCCTGATGCTGGCTTTCTTCCGCAACGAAATGGGCTTCGGCGGGAATAACGGCCTGACGGATTTCAAGGATGTGCTCGGCTACGATCTGCAATCGCAGGATACGCGGATCGGGTTGTTCGTGCTGTCGGCGCTGGCCGTGGCGGTGGGGTTTCTGATCTGCCGTGCCGTCGTCATCTCGAAGGCGGGCAAGGTGATCATCTCGATCCGCGATGCGGAGAGTCGGACGCGCTTTCTCGGCTATCGGGTCGAGGGGTATAAGCTGTTCGTCTTCGTTCTGTCGGCCATGCTCGCGGGGCTGGCCGGGGCGCTCTATACGCCGCAGGTGGGTATCATCAATCCGGGTGAGTTCTCGCCCGCCAATTCCATCGAGATCGTCATCTGGGTCGCCATCGGCGGGCGGGGCACGCTGGTCGGGGCGGCCATCGGCGCGGTGATCGTGGCGGCGTCGAAGACGATCCTGACGGGGCTGTACCCAGAGGCGTGGCTGTTCGTGCTGGGTGCGATGTTCGTGTTCGTGACCATCTTCATGCCGCGCGGGGTATTGGGTGTCTGGGACGGCATGATCGACGGGATGTGGCGTATGCGGGGCATGGACCCGAACGAGCGGAGGCTGCGCGCATGAGTCTGCTGATACTGGATGGTGTGAGCCGCAGCTTCGACGGCTTCAAGGCGGTTAATGGCATGACGCTGGCTATTGAACCGGGGGAGTTACGCGCGATCATCGGGCCGAACGGGGCGGGCAAGACGACGATGATGGATATCGTCACGGGCAAGACGCGCCCGGATGGTGGCACGGTCCGCTTCGATGGCCATGACATGACCCGCATCGACGAGGCAGGATCGGCGCGGCTGGGCATCGGGCGCAAGTTCCAGAAACCGACCGTGTTCGAGACGCATACGGTCGAGGACAATATCCTCCTTTCGCTGCGCGATGACCGGGGCGTCTTCGCCACGCTGTTCTCCGGGGCAGACGATACCGCGCGGGTGGCCGAGTTACTGGCGCTGATCCGGCTGGAGGATCGCCGGTTGGACCTTGCTGCGGACCTGAGCCACGGACAGAAGCAGTGGCTGGAGATCGGGATGCTGCTGGCGCAGGACCCCAAGCTGTTGTTGATAGACGAACCCGCCGCCGGGATGACCGATGAGGAGACGGCCCGCACCGCCGCTCTGCTGCGCGATCTGGCGGGGGATCATGCGGTGGTGGTGGTCGAGCATGACATGGAATTCGTGCGCGCCCTCGATTGCAGGGTGACGTGCCTGCATCAGGGGCGGGTTCTCGCCGAAGGGTCGCTGGCACAGGTCAGTGCAAATGAACAGGTCGTCGAAGTGTATCTGGGGCGATGACATGCTGACCGTATCCAACGTCGATCTGCATTACGGCGCGGCGCAGGCGCTGCGCGCGGTGTCGCTGACCGCTGCGAAGGGCGAGGTCACGACGCTGCTGGGTCGTAACGGGGTGGGCAAGACCTCCCTCCTTCGCGCCATAGTCGGGCGGCAATCCATTACGAATGGCGAGATCGTGTGGGACCGCGATCCGATCCATCGGCTGCGCTCCGACCGCCGGGCAGCGCTGGGGTTGGCGAGTGTACCGCAGGGGCGGGAAATCTTTCCGCTGCTGACGGTGCGCGAAAATCTGGAGACCGGATTCGCGCGGTTGCCGAAGGGCGAACGGAGCATTCCGCCGGAGGTGTTTGACCTGTTTCCCGTCTTGCAGGAGATGCTGGGGCGGCGGGGCGGTGACCTGTCGGGCGGCCAGCAACAGCAACTTGCCATCGGGCGCGCACTGGTGACGCGGCCCACACTGCTGGTGCTGGACGAGCCGACCGAGGGCATCCAGCCGAGTATCATCAAGGATATCGGGCGGGCCATCGATTACTTGCGCGGGCGGGGGGATATGGCGATCCTGCTGGTCGAGCAATATTTCGAATTCGCCCGTGATCTGGCCGACCGTTTCTACGTCATGGACCGGGGTGAGATCGTGATGCAGGGGCGGCGCGACGAGATGGTGGAGGCCGATGTCAGACGCAGTCTCAGCGTTTGAGCCGACCCTGCAACGGGCCAGGGGCACGGTGCGGATCGCGGCCAAGCGGCGCGGCGATGCGACCGTGCTTGATCGCCTGTTCCAGAGCGGATCGGGCAAGGTACGGGTGCCGCGCGGGGATGGGTTCGAGGCGGTTCTGCTGAATACGGCAGGGGGTGTGACGGGAGGTGATGTGTTCGAAAATACTGTCGATGCCGCCTCCGGAACGGCCCTGACCATGACTACCCAGACAGCCGAACGCCTCTATCGTTCAACAGGCGAGGATGCCCGCATTGTCAATACGCTGACGCTTGGCGCGGGTGCGCGGCTCGACTGGCTGCCGCAGGAGACGATCCTGTTCGACGGGGGGCGGATGCGGCGCAAGCTGGCGGTGGATATGGCGGAGGATGCGACCCTGCTGGCTATCGAGCCGCTGGTGCTGGGCCGCACTGCCATGGGCGAGACGGTCGCACACGGGTTTCTGGCCGACCACTGGCGCGTTCGCCGGGGTGGCGCGCTCGCCTATGCCGATGCGTTGCGGTTGTCGGGTGATATCGTGGCGCTGACCGAGGCGGCGGGGGCGCTGGGTGGGGCGCGCGCCTGTGCCTCCCTCGTTTATATCGCCCCGGATGCGCTGGACAGGATCGACGCGGTGCGCGCGGCAATCGGCCCTGATGGGGGCGCGAGTGCGTGGAACGGCTTGATCGCGGCGCGCCTTCTGGCACACGATGGGGCGATGTTGCGCGCGGCGCT
>CAKZUT010000217.1 GCA_937922185.1 uncultured Neomegalonema sp. | reverse complement strand
TGCGCTTCGTGGCTCGCGCCCGTGTTGATGTTGAACTCGTGCAGGAAGCTGCCAGTGTTCGTAATGACGAAGCGCACGGTTTCACCGTGAGCGAGGGAAATGGTCTCAGGCTCGTAGTAGTTATCGCCCATGGTCACGTTGATCGTGCGTGACGCATGGCCACCGGCGTGGCCGATGCCTTCTGCGGCACCGTGGCCGCCGCCGTGACCACCACCCGACATGGTGGCATTGCCATGACCGGAGTCGTGGCTCATGCCCTGCATGACGGTGCCGTCTTGCATGGTATGGGTCGAACCATGACTGGTTTGCGCCCATGCGCTTGCGGATAGGGCCAGAGTTGCCGCGACGAGCGCAGCGGACGCGGCGGTGCCGCGCGCGAAAATAGCGAATTTCATCGGAAAAATCCTCGTGTGAGTTGAACGGTTCAGTCAAACCGAAGCCACGCTTCGGCGCTGGCTCGTTCAGGCTCGCGGAGGTCGGAAGTCGCTGTCGGGATCGATCCCGCTCAGACGGAATTTCAGGATCGGATACGACGCGACGGTGCCCGTCAAAGGCTCTTGGGTCGTGGAAGTCGGAAGAAACGCCATGAATCCGGCGCAGGCACCGGCCATCGTCGCACAGCAGGACAGCAGATCGGTCGTCCGCTCGTCGCCATGCTCCCCGTGCGACGTCTGGGTTTCGTCGGAGGAATGATCATCGTGGGAATCAGGTGCAGCCATGGATGCCGACATCGCGGCGATATGGCTCTCATGCCCCCCTGCCGCATGGACCATCCCGCTCGCCGACAGGGTGACGGCGAAGATCAGGAGGAAGGAACAGAGAAGGCGCACGATTCGTTTCATCAGGACGCATATATCCCGGAAAAAGAAGGCAGATTCAAGTCATAACGGCCTCGTGCAGCGAGGCCACCGGCAAGGGATCGCCGGATGCAGCCAGTTGGATGTACCGCCAATCCGGTCAAGTAGATTGTCATTCCGCGATCCCCGTCGAGTTGAGGGATGGCCGGTATTCGTCGGGCAGGGGATCGTATTTCGATGCCATCTCCTGCGAAGCGCGCATTTCCTCCGACCAGCTCGCCTTGATGAAGGCGAGGACCGACCAGATTTCGTCGTCCGAGAGACTATCCCCGAAACCCGGCATCGCGGAGATGATGTCGGGATAATCCTCGAACAGCTTCTCGCCGCCGAGCTTGACGTACTCGAACAGCACCTTGTCGGAATGGTGCCATGTGTGCCCGGAATCGTCGTGGGGCGGGGGCTTGTAGGTGCCGTCCTCGTTGTTGTCCTGCCAGTTCTCCGCGCCTTCCAGCGCCCCGCCGTGGCAAGCCGCGCAGTATTCGGCATAGAGCGCGGCCCCCTCGCGGATCTGGGCACCGTTCTGCGGGTCGGCGGGAGACATCTGCTCGACGCGCAGCTTGCGCAAGGGATCGTAGGTCTTCTCGAACGCATGCGCCGTCGCAAGACCTGCAAGGACGATAACGCCAAAAGCCGTTGCGACCCGAAGCATCAGGCCTTTTCCCCGGCAGCGTAGCTGGAGAAGACCGACGTGTCGCCATCCCGCTCGATCAGTATGACATCGTAAGCCTCGCGTTCGTCCTCCGGCCCCATTCCGGGCGAGCCGTAGGGCATTCCCGGCACGGTAAGGCCGATCGCGTCCGGGCGCTCTTCGAGCAGGCGACGGATGTCGGCAACGGGCACATGACCCTCGATCACGTAACCATCGACGACCCCGGTATGACAGGACGCCATGCGCCGCGAAACGCCGAGCGCGCTCTTGCGGCGGGCGATGCGGTCGGGAGGCATGGGCGTGACCTCGACGTCGAATCCCTCCTCGCGGAGAATGCGGACCCAGACCTCGCAGCAGCCGCAATTGGGATCCTTCATAACGCTGATCGACGGGCGCGAAGCGGCGAGGGCGGGCGATGCGCTCCACGCGAGCGCGGTCGCTCCCGCCATGACGGCGCGCCGCGAAAGTCTCTGTTGGATCATGATACGGGTTCCTTGTGAAACGCCGCCTTATGGGCGGCCAATTCATCGAGAATAGGGCAATCCGGCCGATGATCGCCCCGGCATCGCTCGACGAGATCGGCGAGGGTCCGGCGCATCGCCTGAAGTTCGGCGATCTTGACATCGATCTGCATCAGGTGTTCGCCCGCAAGCTGGCGGACATCGGCGCTGGCGCGATTGTCGTCCTCGTAGAGCGACAGCAACGCCCGGCACTCCCCGACGCTGAACCCGAGCGAACGGGCACGCGCGACGAAGGCGAGCTTGTGCGTGTCGCTGCGCGAGAAGTTGCGATAGCCGTTCGCGCCCCTGTCCGGACGGACGAGGTCGATCTCCTCGTAATACCGGATGGTCTTCTGGGGCAGGCCGGTGATGGTCGCTGCCTCACCTATGGTCATTCGATCTCTCCATGGGGCATCCGTAGTCCCTCCAGCAACTGGAAGGTCAAGAAGAAAATTCGGAACGCCGGAACCCTCCAGCGCGGGAAGGTCGTTGAGGCCCTATCGTAAACGAACCGGAACATCCGATGTCCTATTTCCGCTTCTTCGCCATGATCGTCACCTCGACGGTGGTGATGTACGGTCTCATGTACCTCAACACCTACGCCCTCGATCATGTCTTCTTCTCGCAGACGCGGATGTGGATGGCCCTTTACATGGGCGGCGCGATGGCGGTCATCATGCTGGCCTTCATGCTCGGCATGTATACCAGCAAGGCCATGAATACCGCGATCTTCGCAGGCGCGACCATCGCCTTCGCGCTTGGCGTCTTCCTGGTACGCAGCCAGGAAACGGTGGAGGATGTCGCGTGGATGAAGGCGATGATCCCGCACCATTCCATCGCCATCCTGACCAGCGAGCGCGCGAACATCTCCGATCCGCGCGTGAAGGAACTGGCCGAGGCGATCATCGAGGCGCAGCGCGGCGAGGTCGCGGAGATGAAACGCTACATCACCGATATCGAAGCGAACGGCGATGCAGCCCCCGGAACGGAACGTAACAAGGCCGAATGACACGGGCCGCCGCGAGAAAGGAAACTACCATGACCACCACGGACGCGTCGTCGGATCTTGCTGTCGACGGGCCAGAAGTCGCCCGCGAGAAGAGCCGCGCAACCGGCAAGACCGCTTCGCTCTACCGCATGGCGATGCCGGGGCACCTTTGCCCCTTCGGCCTGAAATCCCTCTCGCTGCTGAGGCGCAAGGGCTATGAGGTCGAGGACAACACGTTCGACACGCGCGACGAGGTGGACGCCTTCATGGAGGCCCAAGGCGTGGAGACCACCCCGCAGACCTGGATCGACGGGAAACGGATCGGCGGGTACACGGACCTGAAGAAGCACTTCGGGTACAAGGTGCTCGGCAAGGACGAGACGACCTATCGACCGGTGATCGCCATCTTCGCCTCCACGGCGCTGCTGGCGCTGGCGGTCATCCTCAATCTCTACGAGGGCTTTCCGGTCCTGACATGGTTCAAGTGGTTCTTCGCCATCTCCATGGTCGCGCTCGCGATCCAGAAGCTGATGGATGTGGAGGGGTTCGTGAACGGGTTCCTCGGCTACGATCTGCTCGCACGGCGCTACGTGCCCTACGGCTACGCCTATCCGTTTCTCGAACTCTACACGGGGGTCGGCATGGCGGCGCTGATCGGGACGGACAGCCCCTTGGTCTGGCTGGTGGCGCCGGTCGGCCTCTTCATCGGCACCGTCGGAGCGGTCAGCGTGATCAAGGCGGTCTATGTCGAGAAGCGCGACCTGAAATGCGCCTGCGTCGGCGGCGGCTCGAACGTGCCGCTCGGCTTCATCTCGCTCAGCGAGAACCTCGTCATGGCGGGCAGGGGGATCTGGATGTTGGCGCGGCAGATTCTCTGATCCGCTCGTGCTTGCTTGACCTTCCAGTGGCGGGAAGGTCCATACTGGCGGCTCAGGCCATCGCCGATGCATGGTTCGCATCCATGCGCGGGCGGCGGAAGACCCGCCTTTCACCTATGGAGCGTTCCCCGATGCCGACCCGCCGCCACCTGCTCGCCGCCACCGCCGGTCTTCTTGTCGCGCCGGTCCCATCCTTCGCCGCCCCCGCTCGCGTCCTGCGCGCCGCGCCGGGAACCGTATCGCTCGGCGGCGACCTGCCGGAAACGAATATCTGGGCCTATGACGGCACGGCCCCTGGCCCCGTCCTGCGCGCGAAGCAGGGCGGGCGGCTGCGCGTGCGCTTCGAGAACGCCCTGCCGCAGCCGAGTTCGATCCACTGGCACGGCATCCGGATCGACAACGCCATGGACGGCGTCTCCGGCCT
>CAKZUT010000216.1 GCA_937922185.1 uncultured Neomegalonema sp. | reverse complement strand
GGCTCGTGCGGGTGGCCGATACTCGCTTCGATGAGTACGCGAACAAGAGGACTGAGCAATGAGCGACTGGCGGGATATCGTCTTGCATGACATGACGCCCGAGGAGCGGGTGCAGATCGACCGCGAAGGACGCGAGTTGGCCCTGCGGATGAGAACGATCAGGGAAGCGCGCAAGGCCCTGTCCCTGACACAGGGGCAGGTCGCCGATGCACTTCGGATCACTCAGGGGGCATTGTCGCAAATGGAGCGGCGCGAGGACATGATGGTTTCGACCCTGCGTTCCTACATCGAGGCGATGGGGGGAGAGCTTAAGTTGGTCGCGACGTTTCCGGGCCTGTCGCCGGTCGAGTTATCCACGGGCGTCAAGGACGATGTGCAACCCGCCGGGTAGCGGGTCGATCACCTCCCCATCGCCACGCCCTCGCGCCTTGGGTCGGCGGCCCCCGTCAGTGTCCTGCCGTCGATCCTGATCGCGTGGAGGCCGCTGTTGAGGTTGCGGATGGTGACTTCGTGGCCGAGTGCTTCCAAGCCTGCGGCCAGCGCCTCCGCGCCCTCTTCCACGTCGGTTTTCTCGCCGTTGCGGTTGACGGTGTGGGGGAGGGCCAGCGCATCCGCCAGCGGCATGTTCCAGTCGAGGATCGCCACCAGCGACTGCGCGACATAGGCGATGATGCGCGAGCCGCCGGGGGAGCCGATCAGCAGCATCGGCTTGCCGTCCTTCATCACGATGGTCGGGGCCATGGAGGAGCGGGGGCGTTTTCCGGCCTGCACCCGGTTGGCGATGGGCCGCCCGTCGGCTTCGGGAGCGCGGGAAAAATCGGTCAGCTCGTTGTTCAGCAGGAAACCGCCGACCATCACGCGGCTGCCGAAGCCCGTCTCGATGGTCGTGGTCATGCTGGCCGCGTTGCCGTAGGCGTCGCGCACCACGATATGCGAGGTGCCGGGGCGATCCGGGTCGGTATCGGGGGACCACAGCGCCGCCTCACGCCACGGAGGGTTGCCGGGGGTCGCCTTGCCCCCCGCCGACGACCGGTCGATGCCCTGGGCGCGCAGGGTCATGTAGGCGGGGTCGAGCAGACCGCCGGGCATCCGCACGAAATCGCTGTCGGCCATGTACAGGCCCCGGTCGGCATAGGCGCGTTTCATCGCCTCGGCCAGCAGGTGCCGCCCTTCGGCCTCGCGCCCCGATCCGGGGGCATAGGCGGCCATATCGAAATGCTCCAGCAGCATGAGGATCTGCCCGACCGTCAGCGCGCCGGAAGACGGCGGACCCATGCCGCAGACCTCGTATCCGCGATAGGGGGCGCAGACGGGGGCGCGCTCGATCACCTCGTAGGAGGCGAGGTCGGCGAGGGTAAGGATGCCGGGGTTCTTCTCGGTTCTGACCGCCGCCACGATCTCGCCCGCGAGGGGGCCATGGTGGAGCGCGGCGGATTTGCGGGCGGCAACCGAGCGCAGGGTGGCCGCAAAAGCGGGGTTGCGAAGCGTGGTGCCCGCCTTCCTCGCCGTGCCGTCCGGGGTCAGGAAATATGCGCGGGCGGCGGGGAAATCGCCGAGGCCCCGCGCGGTGGCTCCGGCGATGGAGGCTTCCAGCCGGGGGGAGATCCCGAACCCGCGCCCGGCCATTTCGGCAATGGGCCGCACGAGACCGGCCCAGTTGCGCCGCCCCCAGCGGTCATGGGCCTCTTCGAGCAGTTTCAGCGTACCCGGCACCCCGACCGAGCGCCCACCGATCACCGCATCCCACCAGCCGACCGGCTTGCCGTCCTCGCCCAGCCAGTAATCGGGAGTGGCCGCCGCAGGGGCCTTTTCGCGCCCATCCAGCGAGGTCAGGCGACGGGTCGCCGCATCCCAGTAAAGCAGGAAGGCCCCGCCCCCGATTCCCGATGATTGCGGTTCCACGAGGTTCAGGGCCAGTTGCACGGCCACCAGCGCATCCGCCGCCGTCCCGCCCCCCGCCAGCACGGCCTCTCCCGCCTCCACCGCCAGCGGATGCGCGGCGGCGACCATATAGGTCGTGCCCGTCACGGCAGGTTTCGGATCGAGCGCGAAGGTCTTCTCCGGCTGCACCGCCTCCTGCGCGAGGGCCGGGGCAAGGGTAAAGGCGAGGGCAAAGGCCGGGGCGAGGGCAAGGCGCGTCATCGGGGGCGTCTCCGTTATGCATCGTCACGGGGAAAGATCGTCCTTTCCGCACAGATTGCCACAAAAGCGCCGTGCTCGTGAACCGGGATCGGGACCGGGATGCGATAAACCTGTGCGCGACTTGTCTGTGACGCGGAAATCGCGAAAGGTGCCTTGTGTAGCAGAGTATGGAGACCGGGATGGCAGGACGGATCGCAGGTATTCTGACGGGGGCGCTGCTGGCCCTGCTGCCCGTCGCGGCATCGGCGGAGGGGCCGGTGCCCGCATCGCGCTTCATCGTGGAGCAGGGTGTCGATTTCTATGGCGGGGATATCCGCTCGATCTTCAATACCGAACAGGGCGTGTGCGAACGGGCCTGCCTGCGCGAGAAGGACTGTACCGGCTATACCTACAATACCGGCAACGGTGCCTGCTTTCTGAAATCGAAGGCCAGTAAGCGCAAACCCTTTGAAGCCGCCGATTCCGGCAGGCGGGTGGAAACGCCGGAGGCCGTGCTGGCCAATGCCGGGGCGGTCGCCGCCGATCTGGATATGCTGCGCCCCGCCGATTTCCGGGCCGCAGCACAGCAGGCGCAGGGGATCGGCGCGCGCTATCCCCTTGACGGAGAGGGCGACCTGCCCGCGCTGGTCAGGGCCGCCGCCGGGGCCAGTGAAGATGCCGAGCGCCCCCTCGGGCGGATCGTGGTGCTGACGGATGCCCCCGACGCATGGCTCGATCTGGGTCGCCTCTATGCGGACCGGAGCGGCAATGACTGGCAGATGAAACAGGCGGCGACCTCGGCGGCGCTGAACGGCGTGTTGCGGGCGCAGAAGCCGCAGATGCGCGCCACAGCCCTGAACCAGCTTGCCGGGGCGCTGGCGACACAGGGCCGGGGGCGCGAGGGGATCGACCTGCTGAAGATGTCTCAGGCGCTGGCCCCGCGCCGCACGACGCGCGAGCGGCTGGCCGAGGCCCGCGCGAAATACGGGTTCCGGGTCATCGACCACACGGTTTCGGCGGATGCCGCCGCCCCGCGCTTCTGTGCGGTCTTTTCCGAGGGCGTGGCCGTGGGCATCGACCCCGAGCCGTATGTGCGGGTGGTCGGCCAAGACCTTCCCGTTGAGGCAAGCGACCGGCAGGTCTGCATCGACGGGCTGGAACACGGCAAGACCTACGGGATCACGTTCCGCAGCGGATTGCCCGCCGCCGCCCCCGGCGAAAGCCTGCTGAAAGACATCACAATCGACGTCTATGTGCGCGACCGCGCGCCTTCGGTGTCATTCACGGGGCGGTCCTATGTACTGCCGAAGACGGCGGAGGCCGCGCTGCCGGTCACGACGGTCAATCTGGATGAACTGGATCTGCGGATTCACCGGGTCGATGACCGCAATCTCCTGCGCGCGATACAGGAACGGTTCTTCACGGCGAGCCTGAATACCTATCGCGAGAACGATCTGATGGATCAGCTCGGCAAGCAGGTCTGGGAGGGGACGGGCGCGGTCGAGCGGCGGCTGAACGAGGATGTGGTCACGCGGTTGCCGCTGGCCGAGGCTATCGGGGATTTCGAGGCGGGGGTCTATGTGGCCGTCGCCCGCGCACCGGGGGATACCGAGGACTGGGAGGATGCGGCGACGCAGTGGTTCGTCGTCACCGATCTGGGCCTGACGACGACGCTGGCCGATGACGGGCTGCATGTCTTCGTCCATGGCCTGTCGGATGCCGAAACGCGGGAGGGTGTGGCCCTGACCCTGCTGGCGCGCAATAACGAGGTTCTGGGCGAGGCGATCACGGATGCGGAGGGCTATGCCGCCTTCGCCCCCGGCCTGACGCGCGGCGAGCGGGGGTCGGCCCCCGCCCTGCTGACGGCGGAACGCGGGGCGGGGGATTTCGCCTTTCTCGATCTGACGACACCGGGCTTCGACCTGTCGGATCGGGGCGTGGAGGGGCGCGCGGCCCCCGGCCCTATCGACATCTTCGCCACCACCGAGCGCGGGGCCTATCGCCCCGGCGAGACGGTCTATGCGACCATCCTCGCCCGCGATAACGGGGCGGAAGCGGTCAGCGACCTGCCCCTGACCGTGATCGTGGAGCGGCCCGACGGGGTAGAACACACGCGCCGCACAGTCGCGGATGCAGGCGCGGGCGGGCGGGCGTTCAGCGTCGGCCTCGCCGCGACGGCCATGCGCGGGACATGGACGATGCGCGTTCATGCCGATCCTGACGGCGCGGCGCTGGCGCGTCTGCCGTTCCTCGTGGAGGATTTCCTGCCCCAGCGGATCGATGTCGCCCTGAGCGCGCCGGAGGGGCGGGTGAGCCTTGCGGACACGCCCGCAATCGGGGTGGAGGTCGCCTATCTCTACGGCGCGCCCGCCGCAGCCCTGCCCATCGAGGGCGAGGCCGTGGTCAGGGCCGTGCGGACACTGGACGCCTACCCCAATTTCGAGTTCGGGCTTGAGGAGGAGCAACGCACGACATGGGTGCGGACACTGGAACCGGGCTTCGGGACGGATGAAGCGGGGCGCGCCTCGGTGCCGCTGACCCTGCCCGAAGGGGTTCGGTCCAGCCGTCCGCTATCCCTGTCGGCGGTGATCCGGGTACGGGACGGATCGAGCCGCCCGGTGGAGCGCAGGCTCGATATGCCGCTGGCCGGGGACCGGGCGCAGATCGGGCTTCGCACCCTCTCGGACGGGACGATCCGCAACGGCGGGGAAGCGCAGTTCGAGGCGATCGCGATCGGACATGACGGCAAGCGCGTGGCCATGGAGGGAGCGGTCTGGACGCTCTCGCGCCTGAAGACGCGCTATCAATGGTACATGATAGACGGACGCTGGGACTACGAGCCGATCACGACCCGCGAACGCATCGCGGGCGGCGCGGTCGATATCGCGGCGGATGCTCCCGCCGGTATCGCCTCGGCGGTGGCATGGGGCCGCTATGAATTGCGTGTCTCGGCAAAGGACGATCCGACCATCGCGACGAGCACGCGCTTTACCGCCGGATGGTACGCCCCGGTCGCGGGATCGGGGACGCCCGATATCCTGAATGTCTCGCTGGACGCGGCGACCTATGCCACCGGCGAAACAGCGACCCTGCGCGTGGAGGCGCGCCATGGGGGAACGCTGCTTGTGCAGGTGCTCAGCGGCGGGCTGATCGCCACGAAACGCGAGATCATCGCGGAAGGCGCGCATGAGATCGCCCTGCCCGTGACCGGGGAATGGGGCGCGGGGGCCTATGTGGTGGCCACTCTGCTGCGGCCCATGGATGAGACAGCAAAGCGCAATCCGGCGCGGGCCATGGGGCTGGCCTGGTTGCCGGTCGATCCGGGGGACCGGGTGCTGGACATGGCGTTCGTGACCGGCGACGAGGCCGATCCGCGCGGGCCGCTGGATGCCTCCGTCACCATTGCGGGGCTGGAGGCGGGAACGCGCGCCTATGTGACCGTCGCGGCGGTGGATTCGGGCGTGCTGAACGTGACGGGGTTCGCGTTCCCCGAAGCGCCGGAGTTCTATTTTGGCCAGCGCGCATTGGGCGCGGAGATGCGGGATGTCTATGGACGCCTGATCGACGGGCTGGACGGCGCGATGGGGCAGGTCCGGTCCGGCGGCGGCGCGCTCGGAACCTCTGCGGCCCCGCCGCCCATCGAGGATTTGGTGGCGTTCTTCTCGGGGGTCGTGGAGACGGATGGCGACGGGCTGGCCAAGGTCAGCTTCGATCTACCCGATTTCAACGGCACCGTGCGTCTGATGGCGACGGGCTGGACCATGGATGCCGTGGGCAGCGCGCAGAAGGACGTGCTGGTGCGCGATCCGGTGGTGGTCAGCGTCAGCGCGCCGCGCTTCCTTGCGCCGGGAGATGAAAGCCGGGTGCTGGTGGAACTGGCCCATGCATTCGGGGACACCGGCGAGGCGCGGGTGGTGCTGAACGGGGATGCGGAACTGACGCTTGGCGAGACGGAAAAGACCGTCACGTTAGGCGAAGGCGAGCAGGTGGCGCTGTCGATCCCGGTGACGGCACAGACGGTCGGCGATCCCGAGATCAGGCTGGTGACGACGACACCGGGCGGCAAGCGCCTGACGAAGACCATCCGCCTGCCGGTGCGGGCAAACGATCCGATGATCGCGCGGCAGAACCGGATTCCGCTCTCGGCAAAGGGCGGCACATTCACGATCAGCGACAGCGCCTTTGCGGGGCTGGTGCCCGGAACGGGACGGGCAAGCCTCGTGGTGGGGCCGCTGGCGACATTCGATACCGCCGGGATGCTCAATCAGCTCGACCTCTATCCCTATGGCTGCACCGAGCAGATGACCTCGCGGGCGATGCCGCTGCTGTATTATTCGGATGTGGCCAAGACGCTGGGGCTGGCCCCCGGCGACAACGGGATCGAAACCCGCGTAAACGGGGCTATCGAGCGCATTGTGTCGAACCAGACGGGGAGCGGAGCGTTTGGCCTCTGGCGACCGTCGAGCGGGGATTTCTGGCTCGATGCCTATGTCACCGATTTCCTGAGCCGCGCGCGCGAGGCAGGCTATGCCGTGCCCGACGCGGCCTTCGAGGCGGCACTCGGCAATCTGCGAAATCAGGTCTCCTATGCGGGAGATTTCGATGCGGGGGGCGAGGCGCTGGCCTATGCGCTGATGGTCTTGGCCCGCGAGGGAAGCGCGGCTATCGGTGACCTGCGCTACTATGCCGATGCGAAGGGTGAGGCGTTCGGCTCATCGCTGGCCAAGGCACAGCTCGGGGCCGCGCTGGCCCTCTATGGCGAGCAACGGCGGGCGGATACGATGTTCCGGCTGGCCTCCGCCGGGACCGGCAGGCGCATGTCGGGCTGGCGCGCGGATTATGGCACGGCCCTGCGCGATACCGCAGGCGTCCTGACGCTGGGGCTGGAGGCCGGATCGGAGGCGGTGGATATCGACGACCTGTCGGCCCGGATCGCGGACGGCTTCGCGGAGAAGGCCCATAGCTCGACGCAGGAAAAGGTCTGGGCCTTGCTGGCCGCGAATGCGCTGCTCAAAGACGCCGCGACCTCCGCGATCCGGGTCAATGGTCAGGCCATGGACGGCCCGATTCTGGAGGTGCGGGCCGGAGAGCCGCTGGTGCTGGAAAATACCGGCGCGGAAGCGGCGAGCGCGATGCTGACGACCTTCGGCGTCCCCACCGAGCCGGAACCCGCCGGGGGCAACGGCTACGCGATCACGCGGACCTATTACACGATGGAGGGCGAGGACGTGTCGCCCGGTGAGGTGGCGCGGGACACGCGGCTGGTCGTGGTGCTGGATATCGACGTGCAGCGCGGCGCACAGGCGCGGATGATGGTCGATGACGCCTTGCCCGCCGGGTTCGAGATCGACAACCCGTCCCTGCTGCGTGCGGGCGATATCGCCTCGCTCGACTGGCTGCCCGAGACGGCGCAGGCGGATCATGCGGAATTCCGCTCGGATCGCTTCATTGCGGCGGTGAACGGGCGCAGCGATTTCAGCCTCGCCTATATCGTGCGCGCCATCTCGCCGGGGGTATTCCACCATCCGGCGGCCATCGTGGAGGATATGTACCGGCCCGAATTTCGCGCGCGCACGGCGGCGGGGACAGTGAAGGTCGTGGAGTGAAATATACCGTTCTCGCCGCCGCCCTGGCCCTCGGCATGGGCGGGACGGGCCTCGACCGCTGGATCGAAACGACGGAACTTCCCTCGCTGACGCCCGCCGTCTCGGCCACGGTGCTGGACCGGAACGGCACCTTGCTGCGCGCGTATCAGGTGGAGAGCGGGTTATGGCGGTTACCGGTCACGGCGGCGCAGGTGGACCGGGACTATATCGCGCTGCTGCTGGCCTATGAGGACAAGCGATACCGGGAGCATGGCGGGGTGGATATGCGGGCCATGCTGCGGGCGGCGTGGTCCTCGGCGCGGGCGGGGCGGATCGTCTCGGGCGGGTCCACGATCACGATGCAGGTCGCGCGGTTGCTGGAAGATGCGCCGACGCGCTCGGTGCGGGCAAAGCTGCGACAGATACGGCTGGCACTGGCGCTGGAGCGGCGGCTGGACAAGGATGCGATCCTCGATCTCTATCTGACGCTGGCCCCCTTCGGCGGGAATATCGAAGGGGTGCGCGCGGCGGCGCTGACATGGTTCGGCAAGGAGCCGGGGCGACTGACCCCCGCGCAGGCCGCTTTGCTGGTGGCCCTGCCCCAATCGCCGGAGGGACGACGGCCCGACCGTCATCCGGGCCGCGCAAGAGCCGCACGGGATCGCGTGCTGGCGCGGGCCGTGGGGGCCGGAACACTGCCGCCGGGGGATGCGCGGGCGGCGCGGACGGAGGCGGTGCCCGTGGTCCGGCGCGGTTTTTCGCAATCGGCGGCGCATCTGGCGGATCGGGTGCGGGTGGCGAATGGCGCGGTGCGGACGACACTGGACGCAACGGTGCAGGGCGAACTGGAAACCCTGCTGCGCGAGCGGGCGCGGGCGCTGGGGCCTGCGGTCTCGGCGGCGGTGATCGTGGCCGACCACGACACGGGCGAGATCCTGGCGCGGGTGGGGTCGGCGGATCTGATGGATACCCGGCGCAAGGGCTTCATTGATATGAGCCGCGCCCTGCGCTCACCGGGATCGACGCTGAAACCACTGATCTTCGGGCTGGCCTTCGAGCAGGGGCTGGCCCATCCCGAAACGCTGATCGATGACCGGCCCACGGTGTTCGGGCGCTATGCGCCGCTGAATTTCGACCGGCAATGGTACGGCACCGTGAGTATTCGCAAGGCGCTGCACCTGTCGCTGAACATCCCCGCCGTCGCGGCGCTGGAAGGGGTCGGCCCCGCGCGGCTGGTGGCACGGATGCGGCGGGCGGGGGCAAGGCCCGTGTTGCAGGATGCGCCGGGGCTGGCGATCGCGCTGGGGGGGCTGGGGATGACGCTGCATGATCTGGTGCAGATCTATGCCGCGATCGCGCGCGGGGGCGAGGGACTGGTCTTGCGGGAGAGTATGCCCTGCCCCGCCTATGACGCGGGGTCTGCCCGAATGGTCGATGATTGCACGAAGAGAAATGAGGCCCCGGACAATGTGGGAGGCAGCCCGGTCTCTGCGCCCGTACTGACCCCCGAAGCCGCGTGGCAGGTGGCCGATATCCTCGCCGGAGCGCCGGTGCCGGGAGCGGCGGCGCGGGAGACGCTGGCCTTCAAGACGGGCACATCCTACGGGCATCGCGATGCCTGGGCAGTGGGGTTCGACGGTCGGCATGTGATCGGGGTCTGGCTGGGACGACCGGACGGGGCACCCTCTCCGGGCATTCTGGGGCTGGAGACGGCGGCCCCCGTTCTGTTCGAGGCCTTCGCGCGGGTAAAGCCCGTGCCCGATCCGCTGGCCCCGGCCCCGCGCAGCGTGTTGCGCCTGCCCAATGCCGACTTGCCGCCCCCCCTGCGGCGCTTTCGCGCACGGTCGGCTCCGGCGGCGCGGCAGACGGCTCCGGCAATCGCCTTTCCGCCCGACGGGGCGACGCTGGACTGGGAGACAGGCGATCCGCTGGCCCTGAAAGTGGGGGGCGGCGCACCGCCCTTCCGCTGGCTGGTGGACGGGGCGCCGCTGACCGCCGACCCCTTCGCGCGGCAGGTGGCGATGACGCCGCAGGGGCCGGGCTTTCTCTCGATTGCCGTGATCGACGCCACGGGACAGGCCGCACGGGCGCGCATCCGCGTGGAATAACCGGATTTTCATTCAGATTGACCGGCGCGCGGGATTCTGCGGTCGGGGCACCCGGCGGAAGGGGGCAGAGCCGCCCCGGCCATCATGCAGCGATGGTCCGTGTCGCGTCCTGTGCTACATACCGTGTTGAAACGACGGAAACCCATGCCATCCTCCGTAAGAGTGTAATCGGCGATCAGGTCGGGTCGGAAAGTGTGCCGGAAGCCGCGCATTTTCCGGCAATCCCTGCTAACTCTGATCGCCGGATACACGGGGGCGACTGGAACAGGATACATTGCGCCCATGCGATTCCTGCTGCGAAGTCTTGTCGGTACGATCATCGTCCTCGCCCTCGCGGCGGGCGTGCTGTCTTTCGGTGTGTCGAAATTCTCCGCAGCGCGGGAGAAGGCGGCGGTGGAAAGACCCAAGCGCCCCGCCCCCGAGCGCGTCTACACCATCCGCGATATGCGTCTCGACCCCGGAACCGTTACCCCCGTGCTGACCGCCTTCGGCACCGTCGAGGCCAGCCGCATTCTCGAACTGCGCGCGGCACAGCCGGGGCGGGTGATCGATATCGCGGAAAGTTTCCGCGAGGGCGCGGCGGTGGCGAAAGGGTCGCTGCTGCTGCGGATCGATCCGGCCACCACACGCTCGCGGGAGGCGGATGCGGAAAATTCGCTGGCCGATGCCCGCTCACGCGAAAGTCAGGCCGTGCAAGCGGTGGCACTGGCCGAGGCGGAATTATCGGCGGCACAGAGCCAGTTCAATCTGCGCCGCGATGCCCTGAAACGCCGGGTCGATCTGGCCAATCGCGGCCTTGCGGCCAAGACGGCGGTGGAGACGGATCAGCTTGCGCTGGCCTCCGCCGAGCAGAGCGTCATCACGCGCAGGCAGGCGCTCTCGAACGCCCGCAAGCAGGTGGAACAGGCGCGCCTCGCGATTCAGCGGGCCAGCAATACCGTATCCGATACCCGCCGGGACGTGGCCGATACGGCGCTGCGCGCGCCCTTTGCCGGGGTGATGACCGAGGCCGATGCCGTACTGGGGCGACTGGTCGGGACGAATGAGACGCTGGGCAGGGTAATCGACCTGTCGGCGCTGGAAGTGGCGTTCCGGGTATCGAACGCGCAGTTCTCGCGCCTGCTGGACGAGAGCGGCGCGCTCATCCCGCTGCGGGCGACGGTCACGCTGTCGCTGGGCGAACGCGATATCGCAGCGGGGGCCGTGCTGGCGCGGGTCGCGGCCATTACCGGAAACGCAGGCGGGCGCACGGTCTATGCGACCGTCCTGTCAGACGGGAACACACCGCTCAGGCCGGGGGATTTCGTCTCGGTGGCCGTGACCGAGCGCCCCCTGACGCAGGTAGCCGAAATCCCCGCACGGGCGGCGACCGAGGACGGGCTGATCTACGTCATCGGCGAGGGAAACCGGCTGGAGGAGCATCGCGTGCGTATCCTGCGCCGGATGGAAGAGACGCTGATCGTGGGCGACGCGCCTTTCGGCGAGCGGATCGTCACGGAACTGCGCCCGCAACTGGGGCCGGGGATCAAGGTGCAGAACCCCGAAGAGGCACTCGTGGCGCAGGAGGAAGCCAAGAAGAAAGCCGCCGAACGGCGCGCCAGACGCTTCGGCGGCGGCAAGCCCGAAGGTGGCAAGCCCGAAGGCGGACGACCCGGCGGCAAGCCTGAAGGGGGCAAGCGACCCGAAGGCGGGAAGCGGCCCGAAGGTGGCGAACGGCCAGCCAAACCGGCGGGGGCCTCGGGATGACGCACGCTTTTTTCCTATCTGTCCTTTCACCGGACTGTTGCAGCGGGATTGGCCCATGATCGGCGCAAAAGACCGACCCGGCGATGCGGGCAAGGGATTCCTCGGCTATTTCGTCTCGCACCGGACAGCGGCCAATCTGTTGCTGGTGATGATGCTGCTGGCCGGGGCCTATGCCGCGACGAATATCCGCGCGCAGTTCTTCCCCGATATCGTGCGCGATACCGTCACCGTGGGCGTGGCCTGGCAGGGGTCGGGATCGCAGGACGTGGACGAGGGCGTCGTCACGGTGCTGGAACCCGCGCTACTGGCCATCACGGGAGTCGAGGAGGTGATCTCGACCTCACGCGAGGGATCGGCGCGCATCGTGCTGACCTTCGAGGACGGCTATGACATGGGACAGGCCGCCGACGACGTGCAGGCGGCGGTGGATGCGGCGACGACCCTGCCCGATGATATCGAAGACCCGACGGTCACGCGGGGGGTCTTTCGCGACCGGGTGGTCGATATCGCGATCTCGGGCGATGTGGGGGTGGATCGCCTCGCCGCCTATGCCGATGAGATGATCGCGCGGCTGTTTCAGGCCGGGGTGTCACAGACATCCGTGAAGGGCATTCCCGAAACCATCATCACCGTACAGCCCGCGACCGAGGCCCTGCTGCGCCATGACCTGACCCTGACCGAAGTGGCCGATGCCGTCACGCGGCAGGTGACGGGGGTGCCCACGGGCGATGTGGATGCGCGGGCGCAGCGGGTGCGCGCGGGCGAGGACCGGCGCTCGATCCCCGAAATCGGCGCGACGCCCATCCGCACCCTGCCCGACGGAACGCAGCTTACGCTGCGCGACGTTGCCGATATCCGCGATGCGGGGTTTCAGGATGCGGTGCAGGTGTTCCGCAACGGACAGCCCTCCATCGTCGTGAGCGCGGAGCGCGCGGCATCCGGCGATGCACTGGAGATTCAGGCGCTGGTGGACGGGGTGGTGGCCGATATGCGCTCCACCGTGCCCGAAGGCGTGGAAATCGTGACCGGACGCTCACGCGCCGAACCCATCGCCGACCGGCTGAACATGCTTGTCCGCAACGGCCTGAGCGGGCTGGTGCTGGTGCTGATCCTTCTGTTCCTGTTCCTGTCGGCGCGCACGGCCTTCTGGGTGGCGGCGGGGATTCCCATCTCCATCGCCGCGACGCTGGGGATCATGTATGCCAGCGGGCAGACCCTGAACATGATCTCGATGTTCGCGCTCATCATCAGCCTCGGCATCATCGTGGACGATGCCATCGTCGTCGGCGAACATGCCGATGCCCTCAGACGGAAGGGGCATTCCCCGTCCAGCGCGGCGGCGACGGCGGCCCGGCGCATGGCCGCGCCGGTGGTCAGCGCGTCGATCACGACCGTCATCGCCTTCGCGGGGCTGGCGGCGGTGGGCGGGCGTTTCGGATCGCTGATCGCCGCCATTCCCTTCGTCGTCGTCGCGGTCATCATCGCCAGCCTCGTGGAGAGCTTTCTGATCCTGCCCGCGCATATGAAACACGCGCTGTCCGCGAAGAATGCCGCACCGTGGTATGACTGGCCCAGCAGGCAGTTCAACAAGGGGTTCCAGTGGTTCCGGGACCGGCTTTTCCGGCCCTTCATCACCTGGATCGTGCGCTTGCGCTATGTGACCATCGCCGCCGCGATATCGCTGCTGATGTTCTCGATCTCGATGCTGGTGGACGGCACGGTGCGGTGGGAATTCTTCTCACGCCCCGAACAGGGAACGATCTCGGCCAATGTCATCATGCAGTCCGGCGCGACGCGCGAGGACACGAAGGCAATGCTGGACGAGATGAACCGCGCGCTGCTGGTCGTCAACGAACGCTACGGCAAGGAATACGGGCGCAAGCCGCTCGATTTCGCCTCCGCGACGCTCGGAGATACGGTCGGGTGGCGGTTCTCCGCCGGGGATAACAAGCCCAAAGACCTGATCGGCGGGTTTCAGGCCGCGCTGATCGATGCCGATGAGCGGCCCTATTCCTCCTATAAGTTCCAGGCGGACTGGGACGACGAGATCACGGTCGCCCCGAATGTCGAGCTGTTCTCGCTGCGCTCGGCCAGGGCCGGGCCGGGGGGCGACGCCATCGACGTGAAATTCACCGGAGCCGATGCCCAGACGCTCAAGGATGCCTCCGAGGCGCTGAAGGCCGGATTGTCGAAGGTGGAAGGGGTCTCGGGCCTCGATGACAGCCTCGTCTATGACAAGGTGGAACTCGTGCTGACGCTGACCCCGCGCGGGGAATCACTGGGCTTCACTACGCAGGGACTGGGGCGCGAATTGCGCGCGCGGCTGACGGGGATCGACGCGGCGGAATTCGCCCGCAATGCGCGGCAGGTGACGGTGCGGGTCGAGCCGCCGAAGAACGAGATCGGCGCGGATTATCTGGAGAACGCGCAGATCCGCGCGCCGAACGGCATGATCGTCACGCTGGGCGAGATCGTGGATGTGCGGGCGCGGCAGGGCTTTGCCTCGATCATCCGGCAGGACGGGCTGCGGGTCGCCTCGGTAACGGGCGAGATCGATGACGCACCGGGCGTGCAGGCGGCGGTCTATGACGTGATGGAGGGGGCGCTGCTGCCCGCCATCGCCGCCGAATACGGAGTGCAGTACCGCACGGCGGGGGCGGCGGAGGATGAACGGGCCTTCCTGGGGGATGCGTTCACGGGGTTCATGCTGTGTCTGGCGGGCATCTACCTGACGCTGGCCTGGGTCTTCGCGTCCTGGACGCGGCCCCTCGTGGTGATGCTGGTCATCCCCTTCGGCCTGATCGGGGCGATGTGGGGGCATTACTGGATGGGCCTGTCGCTCTCGATGTTCTCGGTGGTGGGGCTGATCGGGATGTCGGGGATCATCATCAACGATTCCATCGTGCTGGTAACGACCATCGACGAATATGCGAAAAAACGCGGGCGGATTCCGTCGATCATCGACGGGTCCACCGACCGCCTGCGCGCCGTGGTGCTGACGACGCTGACCACCGTGGGCGGGTTGACGCCGCTGCTGTTCGAGACGTCGCGACAGGCCCTGTTTCTCAAGCCGACCGTGGTGACGCTGGCCTTCGGGCTGGGCTTCGGGGTGCTGCTGGTGCTGCTGATCACGCCGTCGATCATGGCGGTGGAGCATGATATCCGCATGGCGTTCAATTCGCTGCGGCACCTGCTGCGGTTGCGTGGCAAGCAGTTGACGGCCCGACGCAGGCGCAGCGGCACGGGACGCCGCCGCCCGACCCGCGCGGAGCAGCTTGCCCGCCGCTACGCGCCCCCCGTCGCCCCGGCCTATCGGGATGCGGCGGAGTAGGCGACCACCACGCAACGCATTCTTGAGCGTCACGCCTGTATCAGAAACGCGGAAGCCGGGTACTGATAGATACTGTCATACCAACCGCCTTTATGGCTGACCGTTACTGTGCATCCCCGGATGCTGCGCGGGACGCAGTCCTGCGCTGCTGGTCCGGGGTCTCTCCGCGTCAGAACCCGGCCCCGGACCAGCACAGCAACATTGCATGTTGCAGTGCATCCGGGGAAGAACAGTCAGAGTTTAGGGCCGTTGGGATCAGTCCCGTTCCATCTTCTCCTCGATCCGCGCGAGGCGGGCTTCAAGGGCGCGCAGGGCATCAAGGATTTCATGGCGCTCATCGGATGCACCCTCGTCTTCCTCCACCGCATCCTGCATCGAGTTGACCATCAGGCCGACGACCAGATTGGCCACGGCGAAGGTCGTGACG
>CAKZUT010000215.1 GCA_937922185.1 uncultured Neomegalonema sp. | reverse complement strand
CTGCGCAAAGCGCAGCCCACTCCCACCCTCGGACGGTCGCTTGTGCTTTGTGCAGACAGGGGTTCTCAGCATAGATGAGCGCGGGCGTGACACTGCCCTCCCCACACCCTATCTTGTCACCCAAGACAGGAGCGCGGGCAGGAAAAGTGGGAACCGGTTTTCCGTCCGTAACGCGCGACCAAACCGGAGAGCACCGCCCGATGGACACCCCCGACCTCGCCCCCGCGCCGATCACGCTGCCCACCGTCACCCGCCCCGACCGCGAGAAGCTGGAGGGCGGGATACGCTTTGAGATGGTCAGCGAGTTCACCGCCGCAGGGGATCAGCCCACCGCCATTACCGAACTGTCCGAGGGCGTCGGCCAGGGCGAGCAAGATCAAGTGCTGCTCGGCGCGACCGGAACGGGTAAGACCTTCACGATGGCCAAGATCATCGAGCGGACCCAGCGCCCCGCCATCATCCTCGCCCCCAACAAAACCTTGGCTGCGCAGCTGTATGGCGAGTTCAAATCCTTCTTCCCGAACAACGCCGTCGAATATTTCGTCAGCTACTACGATTACTACCAACCCGAAGCCTATGTCGCCCGCACCGACACCTATATCGAGAAAGAATCCCAGATTAACGAGAACATCGACCGGATGCGCCACTCGGCCACCCGCGCGCTGTTGGAGCGGGACGATGTCATCATCGTCGCCTCGGTTTCGTGCATCTACGGCATCGGCTCGGTCGAGACGTATTCGGCCATGACGCAGGATTTCCTCGCGGGCAACCAGTATGACCAGCGCGAGGTCATCAACGGCTTTGTCGCCCAGCAATACCGCCGCAACGACGCCGCTTTCGGGCGCGGAACCTTTCGCGTGCGGGGCGACTCGGTCGAGCTGTGGCCCGCCCACATGGACGACCGCGCGATCCGCTTTTCGTTCTTTGGCGAGGAGTTGGAGGACATCACCGAATTCGATCCCCTGACCGGATCGACCTACACCAAACTCCCGAAAATCCGCGTCTACGCGAACAGTCACTACGTCACGCCCCGCCCGACGCTCAATCAGGCGATGGACAAGATCAAGGCCGAGCTGGAGGTCCGCCTCAAACAGCTGGAGGCCGAAGGCAAGCTGCTGGAGGTCCAGCGCCTCGAACAACGCACCACCTTCGATCTGGAGATGCTGGCCGCCACGGGCGTATGTCAGGGCATCGAGAACTAGTCCCGCTACCTCACGGGCCGCGCACCGGGCGAGCCGCCGCCCACATTGTTCGAGTATATCCCCGACAACGCGCTGGTTTTCGCCGATGAGAGCCACGTCACCGTGCCCCAACTCGGCGCGATGTATAAGGGCGATTACCGCCGCAAATTCACCCTCGCCGAGCACGGTTTCCGCCTGCCGTCGTGCATGGACAACCGCCCGCTCAAATTCGAGGAATGGGACGCCATGCGCCCGCAATCGGTGTTCGTCAGCGCGACGCCCGGCAAGTGGGAAATCGAGCGCACGGGCGGCGTCTTCACCGAACAGGTCATCCGCCCGACGGGCCTGATCGACCCCCCCGTCGAAATCCGCCCCGTCAAGATGCAGGTCGATGATCTGGTCGATGAATGCCGCCGCGTGACAGCGGAAGGCTACCGCGCCCTCGTCACCACCCTGACCAAGCGCATGGCCGAAGACCTGACCGAGTACCTGCACGAACAGGGCATCCGCGTCCGCTACATGCACTCCGACATCGACACGGTCGAGCGGATCGAGATCATCCGCGACTTGCGTTTGGGGGCGTTCGACGTGCTGATCGGCATTAACCTGCTGCGCGAGGGCTTGGACATCCCCGAATGCGCACTGGTGGCGATTTTGGATGCGGATAAAGAAGGTTTTCTACGCTCGGAAACCTCCCTGATCCAAACCATAGGCCGCGCCGCGCGTAACGTCGAAAGCAAGGTCATCCTCTACGCCGACCGCATGACCGGATCGATGGAGCGCGCCATCGCCGAGACCGACCGCCGCCGCGCCAAGCAGGTCGCCTATAACGAGGAACACGGGATCACCCCGCAATCGATCAAGAAAAACATCTCCGACATCATGGACTCGATCTACGAAAAAGACCGCGTCACGGTGCAGATCAAAGGCAAAGCGGGCAAGGGAGAGCTGGTCGGCGATAACCTCACCAAACACCTCGACCACCTGCGCAAGGAGATGATTAAGGCGGCCGAAAACCTTGAGTTTGAAGAAGCCGCAAGAATGCGCGACGAGGTCAAGCGGCTGGAGGCGGTGGAACTGGTGGTGGCCGGCGACCCGATGGCACGCCAAAACGCAATCCGTCTGGCCGAGGAGGAAGCCGCTTGGCAGTCCGGACGCAGCACAGCGGGTAAAGGCGGGACGCGGAGTTATAAGGGGAAGAGCAAGGGGAAGATTAGGTGATCTTTCACGTCATGCCCGTGAAAACGGGCATCTATTCCGGCACATGAACAATCGGCTGAAGTTGACGCGCGTCAAATGCAAAAACACTACTACGTCTACATCCTCGCAAGCGGCCATTTCGGAACGCT
>CAKZUT010000214.1 GCA_937922185.1 uncultured Neomegalonema sp. | reverse complement strand
GCGAGAGGCTTCCTCTCCTTCAGGAGAGAGGGGGTGAGGGGCTGTCCACAGGAACAGTGTCTGGTCTTCTGTGGATAACCGCCCCTTACCTTGCCCCCTCCCGGAGGGAGAGGGGGCGGGTTTGTAGCGGCAGTGTCAGTGAGAGCCTTACAGCCCGGAAAGCAGTTCCTTCAGGAACTCCTCGCGCTCGGACCACATTTTCTGCACTTCCTCGCGGGTCATGATGTTCATGGGCGAACCGCCCGCTTTCATGCGCTTGGCCACGCGCTTGTTTTTGAACATCTCAGGGACTTTTGCGGCAAGCGTTTCGATGATCGCCGGGTCGGTGCCCTTGGGCACCATCAGGCCACGGTAGTTGACCGAGGAATTATCCACGTCGAGACCCGCTTCCTGAAGGGTCGGCACGTCGGACAGGAATTCCTCGTTCCGCTTCACGTCGGCAACGCCGAGGATTTTCACGTTCCCGGCTTCGCGGGCGCGATAGGCGTCGGAGAGGTTGTTGATCCCGGCCTTCACGTCTCCCGCGATTACGGCTTTCATGGCCGCTGCGCCGCCGCCCTTGGTGGGGATATAGGCCAGCTTGCACTCGCAGGCCTTCTCGATCTGAAGCGCGGCGATGTGGTGGCCGACGAAAAGGCCCGCGCCGGAGGTGGTGACCTTGCCGGGGTTTTCCTTTGCGAAGGCGATCAGGTCTTCCATTGTGTCGAATTCGCTGTCCTTGCCGACGACGACGACGGCGGGATCTTCACCCCAGTTCGCGATCGGCTCGAAGCTGTCGGCGGAATACTTCACACCGCCCTTGATCGACTGGGCGATGAAGTGGGGCACGTTGTAAGCGCCCATCGTGTAGCCGTCATTATCGGCCTGTGTCGCCAGCCAGTTCCAGCCGACGCGGCCCCCGGCGCCGGGCTTGTTGACGATATAGATGGGCTGGCCCAGCAGGTCTTCGTTGCCGGCGACCATCGTGACAATGCGCGCCTGAAAGTCGGTCGCGCCACCGGCCCCGTAGGACACGGCCACCCCGATGGGGCGTTCGGGATAGGTGTCAGCGGCGGAGGCGGCACCGGTGATGGCAAAGGAGGCGAGGGCTACAGTCAGCCCGGTCAGCAGTCGTTTCATCGTTTCTTCCCTTCGTCTTTATCGTTGTTGTCGTGTTCGGTTGTGGTCAGAAGAACATGCCGCGCGGTGTCTGCACCTGCAACAGCAGGGCGAAGAGGGCGTAGATCACCCCCATGAATACCAGCGTCACCGCGATCCTGCGTATCCAGCCTGTGAGGCTGTAGAGCGGCACGGGATCATAGAGCGTGTAGATCAGCAGGAAAGCCAGCGTTCCCGCCGCGTAGAAGCCAAGGGATGTCGCGCCGAAAAACACGAAACCCAGTGCTACGATCAGCCCCGGCAGGACATTCAGGGCCGTGCCCGCGCCGATCCCTGTCCCCACTCTGGTCAGTCCGGCCATGGCGCGCCAGGCGTTCCATGCGGCGAGGCCGACGAAGAAGATCGAGATGATGCGCGGGAACAGGAAGGCGTCGCTCGGTTCCTCGGTAAAGCTCAGCCACGCCACGATGGCCGCGAGCGCGAGGACGAGAAGGGCGGGGACGGTATGCTGAAGGCGGGTGGTGGTCATGGGTATCCGCTCCCGGCATTCGGTGACGTATTGTTCGGCTCTGCGCCTGCCCCTTTCCGGGAGGAAGGCGGGAGACTGCCGTTTTCAGCGACCGCCCTCATTCTCCGGCCTCCATCGCTTTCGGCAGGGCCTCAGTCGTGGCACGGTTCGACAGATAGCTGTAGAGGATCGACCCCACGACCAGCGCCACCAGCACCAGATTCAACGTGCCGCCGAAGAAATAGGCGAGCGATCCGTCCGTCGCGGTCGCGATCATCGACCCCTGAATGAAATTCGCCTCCGCGATAGGGCCGAGGATCAGGCCGAGTACCAGTGGCGCGGCGGAAAAACCGAATTTCTCCAGCACGAACATGCCGATGCCGAGCAACAGCATCACATAGACATCGCCCATGGATTGCTGCACCGAATACGATCCGAACACGGCGAGGATCAGCACCGCCGCCGCCATGATCGGCATGGGCGCCCGCGCGATGCGCGCCGCCGAGGCCGCGATCCAGATGCCGAAGACGACCATCAGGATCTGGCCCAGCAGCATGGAGTTGATGAAGGTCCAGATGACCTCCGGGTGGCGCTCGAACAGATCGCCGCCGGGAAAGATGCCATGGATCAGCAGTCCGCCGAGTAGGACGGCGGCGGTCGGCGAGCCGGGAATCGAAAGGGTCAGCAGCGGCACGAGCGAGGGGCCGACCATGGCGTTATTGGCGGATTCGGCGGCGATGACGCCTTCGGGGTGCCCGGTGCCGAACTTCGCGCTGTGGGGCGAGAGCTTGCGGGTCTGGTCATAGGCGACGAGACCGGCGATCTGCCCGCCGACGCCGGGGATCAGGCCGATGATCGAGCCGATGACGGTGCCGATGGACAACGCGCGGCCCGAGCGTCCGATCTCGCGCATGGAGTCTGACAGTTTGTGTTTCGTGACCGCCACCTGTTCGATGGTCAGGTCGCGGCGGCCTTTGGAAAACATCTCCATCACCTGCGGAATGGCGAACAGGCCGATCAGCGCCGCGATGATATTGATGCCCCCCGTCAGGGCATCGGCGAAGACGAAACGCGGGACGCCCTGCATGTCGTCATAGCCGATGGTCGAGAGCCACAGGCCGATACAGCCTGACAACAGCCCCTTCACGAAGGATTTCGAGTCGAGTGACCCGATCAGCGTGACCCCCAGAATGGCCATCCAGAACAGGTGCGACGGCCCGAAAGCCAGCGCCCACTGGGCCAGAACCGGGGTCAGGAAGATCAGCAGCAGGACGCCGATCACGCCGCCGATGCCCGAGGCGAGAAAGGACAGGTGCAGCGCCCGCGCGCCCTCGCCCTGTCTGGCCATCGCGTGCCCGTCCAGTGCCGTTGCGATATTGGCCGGGGCGCCGGGTATCTTGAGCAGGATCGCGCTGACCGCGCCCCCGGCGACGGTGGAGGTATAGGCCGCCCCGAGCAGGATCAGCCCGTGGGTCGGTGAGAGATGGAAGGTGAAGGGGATCAGCAGGGCAACGGCCATGGTCGGCGACAATCCCGGCGTCGCGCCGAGAATCAGTCCCCCCACGGTCCCGCCGAGCAACAGCAGCATCGCCACCGGCTCGAACACGCCGCCGAAATAGCCCAGAAATTCCATAGGTGTCATTCTCCCCGTTCACGCCTCTGCGGACGTGTTGAGAGAGAACGCTAGCCGATGAAAACGCGAATGCAAACGTTTTCATTTTTGGTTAATCATGGCGCATGGCAACAGGAAAAAAACGCAAAGGCCCCCCCGGTATCGTCGATGTGGCCGTCCGGGCGGGCGTCTCCATCGCAACGGTCAGTCGGGCCTTCGCGAAGCCCGATATGGTGCGGGCGGAGACCCGGCGACGGATCGAGGTGGCGGCGCGCGATCTGGGCTATATCCGCGACCGGGTTGCGGGCAGTTTGCATAACCGCTTTTCCGGCACCGTGGGCCTGATCGTGCCGACCATCGACAATGCCATCTTCGCGGAGATGATCGAGGCGTTTTCGGCGCGGTTGCGCGACCATGACCGGACGATGCTGATCGCCGCCCATGGCTATGATCTGTCGCTGGAGACGGGAATCGTGCGGTCCCTGCTGGAACGGCGGATCGACGGGGTGGCGCTGATCGGCTTTGCCCATGACCGCGTGCCGCTGACCATGCTGGAGCGGCGCGGTGTGCCGGTAATCTCGATCTGGAATTACGATGCGGCATCCGCTCTGCCCTGTATCGGTGCGGATAACCGCCATGCGGCGCGGCTGGTCACCGAACATCTGACCGGCCTGGGCCATCGTGATATCGCCTTTCTCTTCCCCGAAGTTCAGGCGAATGACCGGGCGCGGGACCGGATTGAGGGGGCGATGGACGCGATGCGGGCGATCCCGGTCACGGTTCCGGGGGCGCGGGTGCTCGATTGTCCCTATGATATGGGCGCGGCGAAGGCGCTGGCGCTGCGGTTGCTGGCCGATGATCCGCCGACGGCAGTGGTCTGCGGCAATGACGTGATCGCCCATGGTGTCGTCTTCGCGGCCATCGCGACGGGGCTGGAGGTGCCCCGCGATCTGTCGGTCGTCGGGATCGGCGATCTGCGCGGATCGGCGGAACTGGAGCCGGGCCTGACGACCGTGCG
>CAKZUT010000213.1 GCA_937922185.1 uncultured Neomegalonema sp. | reverse complement strand
GGATAGCGAGTAGATGGGGACTGCGGCGCGTTGATCTCAGGCGAGTTGGAAAGATTAATTGGTGATCCGTTTCGGAGTGAAGAAATTTTACAACGCAGCTACTGAGTGTTTCTATAGTTGCGAGACTGAAGGGCAGGTTTTAGCCAACAGCGGCCTTCCAAACCGATAATACGAGGAGGGATGCAGTGCGTTGACGCGCATCCTGCCAACTGTCACGTTCGGGGCTGTTCCGGGGCGGGGTCTGGCCTGTGGCGGGACGGTGCGAGGGGTTGTTGGAAGGGGCGCGCGATGAAACGGGTCAAGGATATGGTGGCCGAGGCCAATGAGGTGGTCGAGACGCTGACGGTGGAGGAAGCAAAGGCCCTGCACGGGCAGGAGGGTGTGACCTTCGTGGACCTGCGCGACCCGCGCGAGTTGCAGCGGGACGGGATGATCGAGGGGGCCTTCCACTGCCCGCGCGGGATGCTGGAATTCTGGATCGACCCGGAAAGCCCCTACGCGAAGGAGAGGTTCCACTCCGGCGACCGCTTCGTCTTCTATTGCGCTTCCGGCTGGCGCTCGGCGCTGTCGGCCAAGGTGGCGCAGGAGATGGGGCTGGAGAATGTCAGCCATATGCTCGGCGGTTTCGGCGAGTGGAAGAAGTCGGGCGGTGATGTGGTGGAGAAGCCCTGAAGATATCGCATGAGTGTGATGTGCAGCACAATATCAGTTGCGGTTTGCATTCATTGTGTCTTCGGGTTTCCTGTATGTAGTGAGTTCCGGGATATGGCATGAGTTCGCAGGAAGCCTGTCCACACGCCATATCCCGGGTTTTACCGACGGTGGCGGGGGCGCTTTGCGTGGCTGCGCTGGGTATCGTGTTCGCCATTTCCTTCGTCGCGCTGATCTATACCGGGCCGCTGTCGTCCTTTCTGGGACCGGCCATCGTGATGACTCTGATCGGGTCGGCGATCATGGTTGTGGTCGGGGCGCTGCTGCATCGTCTTCCCGCTCTCGCCAGTCCACAGGATACGACTGCCCTGTTGCTGGCGGGCAGTCTGGCGAGCGTGACGGCGGCGGACCCCGATGCACTGAACGGGCCGACGGTCGCAGCACTCATCGCGCTTATCACGGCGATCACGGGCATCGCGGTCTATACCGCCGGACGGATGCGGGTGGGCTATCTGGCGCGGTACATTCCCTATCCCGTGCTGGGCGGATTTCTCGCGGCGACCGGATATCTGCTGACGACGGGAGCCGTGGGCCTGCTGCTGGACCGGTCGATTCATATCACGGACCTGCCGGGACTGCTCGCTCCCGATACGGTCATGCGATGGTTGCCCTGGCTGGTGCTGGCGGGGGGGATCGTGCTGGCTACCCGGATTTTCAGGAGCGACCTGACGCTGCCGCTCTGCGTTCTGGCGGTCGGGGCCGGGTTCTATCTGTGGCTGTCCATCGCCGGGATCGACATGGCGGGCGCATCGGCTCGCGGTTGGCTGCTGGGGCCGTTTCCGCAGCCCGAAGGGGGGCGCTATTCCCTGACCGAGATGCTGTCGCAGGTCGATCCGGCGATGATGGTGGCGCAGCTTCCGCTCGTATTCGCGGTGGTGGCGCTGACCCTCATCGGGTCGTTGCTCAATATGTCGGGATTTGAGGTGTCGCTGAAGCGGCGTACCGATCTCGATGCGGATTTGCGGGCCGTCGGTCTCTCGAACCTTGCCGCGTCGATGGGCGGAGGGCTGGTGGGCTGGCCCCTGATCGGGAACAGCCTGCTGGCCGCGCGCTTCAACCTGCCGGTCGTCCTTTCGGCGGGCGGAGTGGCCCTTGCCAGCCTCGCCGCCGTGGTGATGGGGCAGGGCGTTCTGGAGATGCTGCCACGCGGATTGTTCGCCACTCTCGTTGGATTTCTGGGCATTGACCTGCTGGTGCAGTGGCTGTGGACCGAACGGCGCAGCTTTCCGGCGCGGGATTTCGCCGTGCTGCTGCTGATCCTCGGGACGGCGATGACGGTCGGGTTCCTGACGGCGATCGCGGTGGGGATCGGGGCGGCGGCGGTCTTGTTCGTGGCCAGCTATGCGCGGCTCGATCCGGTGAGGGCGCGGACCTCCGGTGTGGCACGGCGGTCGGTGATCGAGCGGGCGGGAGCCGAGGAGGAGCGGCTGACGGCGGCGGGCGAGAGCATCGTGATCCTTGAGCTGTCCGGTTTCATCTTCTTCGGATCGGCCTATCGCCTGTCGCAGCGGGTGGAGGATGATATCGCGGCGGGGGGCGTCTCCGAATTGATCGTCGATTTCAAGCGGGTGGCGGGGGTGGATGTCTCTGCGATCCGCAGTATCGGGCAGATCGCCGAAGCCTGCGATGCGCGCGGGGTGCATCTGATACTGTCGGCGGTGCCTGCCGGGGCGGCGACCCTGATTGCGCGGCAGGGCGGTCCTGTGACGGAAATGGCCGAGACACTGGACGATGCCCTGCGCGCGGCGGAGGACCGGGTGCTGGCCATGGCCCCGGAGACGGCGCCGTCCGGGGTGGATGCGATCATCGGGTCGCTGGTGCCGACGGTTTCGCTTGCGCCGGGGGAGAGGCTGTTCGCGGAAGGGTCCACCTCGACGGCGATGTTTATCCTGTGCAGCGGGACCGCGCGGGCGGAGGTTGCGACGGACGGGCCGGAGCCGCTGGTCGTGCGGCGTCATATGCCCGGCTCGATGATCGGGGAGATCGCCTTTTGCACGGGCCTGCCGAGAACCGCGAGCGTGGTGGCGGAGACCGCCTGCGACCTCGCGGTGATTGATGAGGACCGGCTGGATGACATGGCGCTGGACCGCGCGGCGTTCTATGCTCTGGTGGCCGCGCGATTGGGCGAGCGGCTGGCGCGCACGACGCGATTGTTACAGCAATTATCGCACTGACCCCGGAGACTTTCATGAAACTCAACACCCCGCACCATGCCGCTCCTGCCGATGCCGGGGCGCGCAAAGGGATCGAGCCGGTGATCTGCTATCCGGTCGATACGCTGCCGCCGCCCGATCTGGCGCTGTACCGGCGCGCGCGGGAGGGGGCCGGGAAAACGGGGGAGGTGCTGGTGCCCCCGCGTGACGCACGGACATTCCATGTGCCTGCCGGGACGTTCTTTCGGATCGTCAGTGTCGAGGGGCCGCAGGTGGGCGACCTGAACCTCTGGAACGCCCATGACCTGACCGAGCGGTTCTATGCGGGCAAGACCCGCGCGCTGCATGGGACGCATCTGAGCACGGGCGACCGGATGTGGAGCAGTTTTCCGGCCATGCGACCCATGGCGACGATCATCGACGATACGCTGGACTGGTACGGCTTCGATGAATTCGGGGGCAGTGTCCATGACGTGATCGGTACGCGCTGCGATCCGTATACGGCGATGGTATTGAGTGGACAGGCGTATCACCAATGCTGTCACAGCAATCTCGCGCGGGCGCTTGCGGCGGAGACGGGGCAGGACGCGCGGGCCATCGAGGCCCATGTGCATGACGTGCTGAACGTCTTCATGTGTACGGGGTTCACCCGCGATACACAGCAGTATTTCATGAAGGCGACCCCGGTGCGGCCCGGTGATTATCTGGAATTCTTCGCGGAGATCGACCTGATCGGGGGCCTGTCTGCCTGCCCCGGCGGGGCCTGCGATGCCGAACACAGCAGCGATACGGCGGCATGTCATCCGCTGCTGGTCGAGATGCATCGTCCCGTGAACGATGCGCTGGCCGATTGGGCCTCGCCGCCGATGAACGGATATGATCGCAGCCACGGGGCATAGCCGCCGCCCCCGTGAGGGCGATATCGCCGATTATCACGTTCATGACAGGAGAGGCCCGCCGCATCGCCACGCCGGGGACGGGGCCTTATGTTGGATGCAATGCCAATCGGAGGCCCCGCCATGATTTCACGCCTTGCCCTTGTCCTTGCGCTCGTCGCATCCGCTCCCGCCTTTGCCGAGCCGCTGCCGGGAGCCGCGCCTGCGGCGGAATTGCAGAGCCTCGCCAGCGTGCCTGCGGTGGTGCCGCCGCGTACGAAGTATCTCGGTGCGGGGGGCGCGCCGGTCTATCGGAACCGCCTGATCCTCGAACGCTCGCCCTATCTGCGCCAGCACGCGCATAATCCGGTGAACTGGTTTCCGTGGGGCGACGAGGCGCTGGCGGAGGCGAGGCGGCGGGACGTGCCGATCTTCCTGTCGGTGGGGTATGCCACCTGTCACTGGTGTCATGTGATGGAGGAGGAGAGCTTCGACAACCGCGAGGTCGCCTCGGTGCTGAACCGGCATTATGTGGCGGTGAAGGTGGATCGCGAGACCCTGCCGCATATTGATGCCCAGTACATGCTGGCGACCCAGATTCTCGATCAGCGGGGCGGGTGGCCGAACAATGTGTTCCTGATGCCCGACGGCTCGCCCATCGTGTCGATGGGGTATGCCCCTGCGGAGTCGTTCCGCAATGCGCTGCTGGGCATGGCCGATGACTGGCGCAACCCGGAGGGGCGCGCGGCGATGGCGAACCAGGCGGAATCGGTCTCCGAACTCGTGCGGCTGATCTCGCTGCGCCGGACGGCGGCGGCGGAGGTGGACGAGACGGTCTTCGCGCAGGCGACGGCGGAGACGCTGGAAAGCCATGACGATTTTGAGGGAGGATTCGGCAAGGCTCCCAAATTCCCCAACGAGACGACGATTCTCTGGTTGCTCGACCGCTACGAGCGCACGGGGGACCGGGGCGCGCTGGAGGCGGCGACGACCTCGCTGCGGCATATGGTGGCCGGGGGTATCCACGATCAGGTGGGGGGCGGATTCCACCGCTATTCGGTCGATTCCCAGTGGCTGACGCCGCATTTCGAGAAGATGCTCTACAATCAGGCCCTGATCGGACAGGCGCTGGTGCAGGCGTGGCAGGTGACGGGTGATCCGACCTTCGAGCGCGCCGCACGGCGGGCGATGGATTACGTGATCCGCGAGATGACGGCCCCGGAGGGCGGCTTCTTTGCCGCGCAGGATGCCGACAGCCTGATCGCGCCGGGTGGCGAGATGGAGGAGGGCGCATTCTATACGTGGAACCCGGACCAGATCGACGCCGCGCTGGGCGGTGAGGGCCAGACGGCACGGGCGATCCTGGGGCTGGACCGCTCACCCACGGTGCCAACAGGGTCCATCGCGCATCTCGATCCGGCGGGCATTACGGATTTCACGCGGCTGGACCCGCTGCTGGAGCGGATGCGGGCGGCGCGGGCGGGTCGGCCCGCACCGCTGACCGATACGAAGGTCATCGCCGGGTGGAACGGTCTGATGATCCGCACGCTGGCCGACGCGGGGGTGGCGTTCAGGGAGCCACGCTATCTGGCCGCCGCCGCACGAGCCTATGATTTCGTGGGCGGACGGATGCTCGGAGCCGGGGGCGATCTGGCCCGCGCCTGGGCGGACGGGCCGCTGGAGATGGGCACCCTGCGCGATTATGTCTGGCTGGGGCTGGGGGCGCTGGCGCTCTACGATGCGACCGGGCAGAGGCGGTATCTGGATGAGGCGGCGAAGCTGGCCGACCAGACCCATGCTCGGTTCTCGGACGGGCCGGGCGCATCCCTGCGGATGTCGCAGAATCCCGGCCCTCTGGGCGGCTCCTATGACGTGATCGAGGGCGCGACGCCCACGGGGAATGCCTCCGCGCTGGCCCTGTATGCGCGGTTGTCGAAAAGGATTGCGGATGATGCCCGCGCCGTGGATTTCCGTGACAGGGCCGATACGCTGCTCGCGTCAATGGGGGCTTCGCTGAAGGAAGCACCGACCGCCAGCATGTCGGCCATTGATGCCGCCGCCATGCATCTGAACGGAGAGACCGGTCCCGCGCGGCCCCTCGGCAACGGCGTGGCCAGGGCGCGCCTGTCGCTGAACGGACAGACGATGCGGGTGGATCTCGATTTCGGCCCCGGCTGGCACGCGAATTCGGATCGCCCGCTCAGTCCTGATCTGATCCCCACGAGTCTCAGCGGGACCGGAGTGTCGGCGGTGCGTTATCCGCCTGCGAAGACGGTCAATCTGGGGTTCCAGAGCGAGCCGCTGGCGGTCATCGACGGACAGGCGGCGATTACCGCGCAGCGCAATCCGGGCGCGGGGTCGGCGGACCTGACGATCCAGATCTGCAACGACTCGCTGTGCCTGCCCCCCGAACGGGTGACGTTCCGCTTGCCGGGCACGTAAGGGTTCAGGCGTTCCCGGATGTGCCTGAAGCGTATCGGGCGGTTTTTTCTGACAGTGCCGAAGAGGCCGTCCCTTCCGGGGGCGGCCTCAATTACGTTGAGACAATGCCCTGACAGCATCGGGCTTCAGTGTTTGCGGTGTATCCGGCGCATGGCCGCCGGTTTTCGGAATGCGACGCCGGGCGCGGATCGGACCGGGTATGAATCTTTCTCATATGACGTACGATATAAAGCGTTTGCTCAACCTGTGGTCCCCTCTTCATTGTTTCTCCATCAAAACCTGCGGCAATTCGCAGGATATCGGCGGAGAGCGATATGGATGGTGGACAGTTGGATGTTTCGGCAGGCGGGGTTTTCGCGATAGAGCCGCTGGATGTTCTGAGACGGCATGAAGAGATGGACCGCGAGCGGGCGGGCGTTCTGCTGGAGCGGATCCGGCGATCCGGCCTGTGGACGCACCCGCTGCTCGTGGAGGCCGGGACCGGTATTCTTCTCGACGGGCATCATCGTTTCTGGTGTGCGAAGCGGCTGGGCTTTGACTGGATTCCCACCTTTCGCATCGCTTATTCGGACGAAAACCTGGAGCTGCTGTCATGGCGTCCTGATGTGCCCGTCACCCGCGATCTGGTCATCGATGCCGGAATGAGCGGCAGGCTGCTGCCGAAGAAGACCAGCCGTCATCTCTATTCCGGCCCTCTGCCTGACTGCTCGATCCCGCTCGATGTTCTCAGGCGGAGGCAGGCGGCATGAAGACGCTCGACAGGACATTGCTGCTGCTGCTGCTGTCGAATGCCTTCGCATCCGTCGGAATCGGCGTGGCGATGATCGCCGTGCCGTGGATGCTGGCGAGCATGACCGGCGGGGGTGTTCTCTTCGGAGTGCTGATTACATCGGCCAATATCATGCTTGCGATCATGACGCCCTGGATGGGCGCATTCATCGACAGCCTGCGGCGCAAATCCTTCATGATCGGGCTGCGCGCCGCTTTTATCGCCGGTCTGTCGGCTGTGCTGTTTCTGGCTCTGGTCGATGTCCCCCGCGAGGCGGCGCTGGTTCTCTATTATCTCATGGGTGCCGCCTTCTACGCGATCAACATCCCGCTGAGGACGGCATTCGTGCAGGAACTCTATGACGGGTCGGCCTACAGGCGCGTGAACAGCATCCTTGAAATCGAAAATCAGGTCGCCGCCGTCATGACCGGAGGGATCGCGATCCTGATGATGGAGCGGGTCGGCCTGCCGATGATCATTCTGCTCAACATCGTCTGCGTCGCGATTGCGATCCTCTGCATCGCGGCGATCAATCACACCGCCAATGCCGCCGCGATGGTACGGAAAAGCCCGTTACAGGATATCCGGGGCGGCATCGCCATCATGATGCGCGAACGGCGGCTGTCGATCATCCTGATGGTGGGGTCGCTGCCCTATGTCACGGTGATCCTCTACACCTATCTGCATCCGGTTGCCCTGTCACAGCTCCTGTCGCTCAGCGGCGATGTCTATGCGCTTGTCGAGGTGCTGTTCGGAGTGGGGGCCATCCTCGGAGGCTGGGCCATCCTTACCGTCTCGATCCCGACCGGCAGGCTGGAGGCGATGATCCGCGTTCTCGTCGGATTATTCGCATCGGTGGCCATCATGCAGGCATTGCTGCCGACGAAGGCCGCGTTCCTGACGGTCGCGATCCTGTTCGGCCTGCTGAACGCCGTCGTCCGTATTCTGCGCCAGACCCTGCTCATGGACCGGGCCGTCCCTTCCGAGATCGGTCGGATCGGGGCATTCCTGCAATGCTGGATCATGAGCCTGCGCGCGATCTTTCTCGGCGGTCTCACGGCCCTTGTGGCCGGGTTCGGAGTGGTGCCCGCCCTGTGGCTGGCCGCGCTTCTTCCCCTCGCCGGATGGATCGTGCTCCGCACCATGCCCACTGACGAAGATTCCCGTTTTTCCCGCAGCCAGGAGGCTCTGCAATGACCATCTGTTCCTCGATTCTCGACCGGGTTGGCCACACGCCGATCCTCGCGCTGGACGGTTTGCTTCCCGCAGGCAGCGCAACGCTCTTCGTCAAGCTTGAGGGGTGCAATCCTGCCGGGTCCATCAAGGACCGTCCCGCCCTCAACATGATCGAGCGCGCCGAGGCGGCGGGCCTGCTGAAGCCCGGCGGCACGGTGGTTGAATCGACCTCCGGCAATCTGGGCGTGGCGCTGGCCATGGCCTGCGCCGTGAAGGGCTATCGCTGCGTGATCGTCATGGACCCGCGCACGAATGCCACGAACGTCGCCATGGTCCGCGCGCTCGGCGGCGAGACCGATATCGTCACGGAGATGAACCCGGCGGACGGCACCTATCAGGAAGCGCGGATCGCGCGGGCGCGGCATCTCGCCGAGACCATTCCGGGAGCCTATATGCCATTCCAGTACAGTAATCCGTGGAATGCCGAGGCACATCTCGACTCTACGGCCCTGGAGATACATGATGCTTTCGACGGCGGGCCGGATGCCCTTGTCGCCTCGGTCTCGACGGCGGGGCAGATCACGGGCATCGGCACGGGGCTTCGCCATCTCGGCGCGAAGACCCGTATTGTCGGTGTCGATGTGAAAGGATCGGTGGTGTTCGGCGGACAGAAAGGAAAGACCGCTGTGACGGGTATGGGGCTGGCATGGAAGCCGGATAATCTCGATGAAGCGGTGGTCGATGACGCCTATCTGGTTGAGACCGCACCCTGCTTCACGGCGGCGCGGATCATCGGAAAGCGGTTCGGCGTTCTGCTGGGCGGCTCGTCCGGGGCATCGCTCTTCACGGCCATGCATGTTGCGATGCAGCTTGGACCGGACCGCACCGTTTTGGCGATCGCCGCTGATCGCGGCGAGAAATATCTCGACGAATTCTACTCCGACGCCTGGATGCGTGAGCGCGACTTCCCCGTCGATGACGATTGTGACCGGCTTCTGGCGGAGGCCCGAACACTGGAAGTCTTCCGCCATCCGAAGGCGGAGATCGTCGAGAAGAGGGTTGCGGCCTGAGATGGGGACAGCACTTGCCTTCGCGGATTATCCGCTCATTCCCGCGCGGGTCGGTATCGTCGGTTTCGGCGAGGTGGCCCGCGCCCATTGCCGGTATCTGCTGGCCGACCGGCACGGCACGGACAAGGAAACGGTCCTCATGGTCTTTCCGGGCATCCGCGATGATCTGGAAAAGCCCTGGCCGGGGTGGATTTCCGACACTTCCCTCGCGAAAGCAGTCAGCGATGCGCGCATCCTCTTCGTCATGGAGCGGGTTTCCGGCATTCAGCCGATCCCCGACGATACGCTGGGATATGCCATTGAAACGGCCCACGATATCTATCGGTTCGAGGAACTTTATCTCGAACCGGCGACCATCCCGGCCTCATTGCGATGAATGCGGACAAAATTTCACACACATGGCGGAAAAAGAATTGTATGGAATTTGCAAATAACCGACGGTTGTTAAATCAACTGAAACGGAGAACCGGGATTGCGACAGTTACCGCCTCTTGCCGCCCTGCGTGCCTTTGAGGCCGCTGCCCGGCTCCGCAGCTTCAAGCGTGCCGCAACCGAGTTGAACGTCACCCAGAGTGCGATCAGCCATCAGGTGCGTGTGCTGGAAGACCATCTCAACATCCTGCTGTTCCGGCGTGTTCACAGCGGCGTCGAGCTGACACCGCAGGCAGAACACCTGCTGCCGGTGGCATCGACATCCTTCGACCGGATCGCCCGTGCCGTGCGGGAAGTGCGCGATAACAAGACCACCCTGACGATCTATTGTTCCAGCAGTTTCGCTTTGCGCTGGCTTCTGAGGCGGATCGTGGATTTCGAGCGGGTCTATCCCGACATCAACGTGCAACTCTCGTCCTTCTCGCCCCTGATCGAGCGGCATGACGAACTCTACGATATCGAGATCGTTTATCTCAGAGACCCGGAAAAACCGACATCGGCCAGCACGGTTGAGCTTATCAGGGAATGGCTGCTGCCGGTCTGTTCGCCCGAATATCTCGGCGGGGTGCCGCTTCCGGCCTCGAAAGTCACCGAGCGGAGGCTGTTGATCAATTCTCCCGATAAATGGGACTGGCAATGCTGGAGCCGCGCCGCCGGGATCGACCATGCCGCCATGCTCCAGGCACTGGAGCGCGGGGTGGTTTTCGACGCCGATGCGGCGGCGATAGAAACCGCGACCGCCGGACGGGGCATTGCCCTTGCCAATCTCTGCTACGCGAGGGGCGAACTGGACAGCGGCACACTTGTCCCGGCCACGGATACGGACCCGTTCCCGCTGGGCGCCCATGCGATGATCCAGCATTCGGCCAATAACTACGCCGTCAAGACATTCTCGAAATGGCTTCTCGAACGCGCCGGTGAGACCTGCGACGATCTCAAAAGGACATTCGCGGTCAGCTAGCGAGTTTGCGGGCGGGCCGGGGGGCCGGGCTGTAGTCCTTGCGTTTGGACGAGCGTTCTCCGGCGACCGTCTCGATCAACGCGCTGATCTTCGCGACCAGCACATCGTCGCCGATATTCGACAGGTTCTCGACCACCGAGGAAATCTGCGGCGAGGACATCATCGTCATCAGCCGTGCGACGGCATCAGGCTCTCTGCTGGTCATCGAGTCCAGGTTCTCGAAGAATTGCACGGGAGAGAAGTCGAGGATTTCCGAAAACTGGCAGAGGCGCGAAATGCTGATGCGGTTCGATCCCTTTTCGTATTTCTGGATCTGCTGGAAGGTAAGGCCGACTGCTTCGCCCAGAACAGTCTGGCTCATGCCTTTGGCGAGCCGAAGCCGACGCAGCGACGCTCCGGCGGCTGCATCGAGTTCCTTGACCCGTTCACGGGATTTGAGATCGGTAATATCTTTGTTCATATGATAGGTCTCCTGACTTCCCGGAGACCATGCGGGGACGGACGAAAGATGAGTCAATGCGTGAATTTTACTCATCTCTCCGATGAGGGAATAGCAAGATACGTGTACGGCTTTCCAGAGCGCCTGTGTCGGGTGGTCCTGTACTCCCGGCAGGATACGACGCGATTTTCTGACATAGGATTTCAGTAGCCTGAGACAATTCACTGAACGTCGCCGCCGACAGTTCTCCTTCGGTGATTCCCCGCGTTTCCGGGTCTTGCCTTGTCGCGTCACTGGGGCATGGTGGGGGCATGATTGATGTAGCACATTCGACCGATCCGCTGCTTCAGCCCTTCCGGCTGGGCCATCTCACGCTTCGCAACCGCATTCTTTCCACCAGCCATGCCTGCGGTCTGGAGGAGGACGGGATGCCCAAACAGCGTTACCGGGCCTATCAGGAGGAAAAGGCGCGCGGCGGGATCGGGCTGATCATGTTCGGCGGCTCATCCAATGTCGCCATCGACTCGCCGTCGGTGTTCCGGCAACTGAATGTCGGGGTGGATGCGGTGATCCCGCATTTGCAGGCGATGTCGGAGCGGGTCCACGCGCGAGGGGCCGCGATCATGTGCCAGATTACGCATCTGGGGCGGCGGGGCGAGGCCGATGGTGGCGCGCGCCTGCCGACCATCGCTCCCTCGGTCGTCCGCGAGACCCTGCATCGCAGCATCCCCAAAGAGATGGACAAACATGATATCGCGCGTGTGGTGCGGGGCTTTGCCGAGGCGGCGCTGCGCTGCAAGGAGGGGGGTCTCGACGGTATCGAGACACTGGCGGGCGCGCATCTGATCGGACAGTTCCTCTCGCCGCAGACTAACCGGCGCACGGACGCCTATGGCGGATCACTGGAGAACCGATGCCGCTTCGGTCTGGAAGTCTATGACGCGATCCGTGCGGCGGTGGGCACGGATTTCCTCGTCGGATTCCGCTTCGTGGTCGATGAGGGGCATGAGGCCGGTCTGGGCTTCGAGGAATGTACGGCCATCGCGCAGCGGTTCGAGGCCGCCGGAACGCTCGATTTCTTCAATGCGATCTACGGGCGCATGGATACCATGGCCGGGCTGGCGGATGACAATATGCCCGGCATGGCCTCGCCCATCGCGCCGTGGCTGGACAACGCGGCGGCCTTCAAGCGCGAGGTCTCCCTGCCGGTCTTCCATGCCGCGCGGATCGCCGATGTATCCTCGGCCCGCCATGCGATCCGTGAGGGACTGATCGATATGGTCGGCATGACCCGCGCCCATATCGCCGATCCGCATCTCGTGGCCAAGCTGGCGGCGGGGGAGGAGGCGCGCATCCGTCCCTGCGTGGGCGCGACCCATTGCATGGGTGCGGCGCGGCCCGCCTGTATCCACAATCCCGCGACGGGGCATGAGGCGGTCCTGCCGCAGATTATCGACCCGGCCCCGGTGCGGCGGCGGGTCGTGGTCGTCGGGGCGGGTCCGGCGGGGCTGGAGGCCGCCCGCGTCTGCGGCGAGCGCGGACACCATGTCACGATCTTCGAGGCCGCCCCCCGCGCCGGGGGACAGGTGCTGCTTGCGGCGGAGGCGGGCTGGCGCAGGGATATCGTCGGCATCGTGGACTGGCGCGTCTCCGAACTGGATCGGCTGGGTGTCGATCTGCGGACGGGCCTCTATGCCGAAGAGGCCGATGTGCTGGCCGAAGACCCCGATATGGTCATCATCGCGACAGGGGGCATCCCCAATCTCGACTGGTTGCCGGGCAGCGAGCATGTCACGAGCGCATGGGATATCCTGAGCGGCGCGGTGGCGGTGGGCGAGGATGTGCTGGTCATCGACGGCACGGGTCGGCATGTGGCTCTCAGCGCGGCGGAATTCTGCCACCGGAAGGGCGCGGCGATCCGCTTTGCCACTGTCGATGAAAGCCTCGCGACCGAACAGGCCTATGCCGAGCGGGTGATCTGGCGGCGATGGGTGCGCGCCAATGATATTCCCGTGCGTTTCGATGAGATGCTGCGCTCCGTGCGCGCCGAGGGCAATCGTCTGGTCGCGGTCACCGGGAATGAGCTGACCGGCGAGACGAGCGAGACCGAGGCAGGGCAGGTGGTCTATGATTACGGCACGACCCCTGCCGATGCCCTCTATCACACGCTGCGCGCGGCATCCGCCAATGACGGCGTGACCGATCTGGAGGCGCTGACCGAGGGCCGTCCGCAGGCACGGCCTGAAAGCGGCTTCGCGCTCCATCGCATCGGCGATGCAATATCGAGCCGCACCATCCACCTCGCCGTTCTCGACGCGCTGCGCCTCTGTGTGCGGTTCTGACAGGGATCATGACATGCTGAAGACTCTCCTGTGCGCCACTGCCCTGCTGCTGCCGATAACATCTGCCCTCGCGAAGGATATGTCCGCCTTCGTGGAGGCGAATGTCCTCGGGATTGTCTATCATGAACTGGGCCATGCGATCATCCATACCGAGGAAGTGCCGATCTTCGGGCAGGAGGAGGACGCGGCGGATGTGTTCTCGATCTTTCTGGTCGATGCCCTGTTCGAGGACGCCGCCGCCCGGTCCCTCGCGCTCGACATGGCGGCGGGCTTCGAGGGCGAGGCCATGATCCGCGATGCGGAAGCCGGTGAAATCCTGTGGTGGGATACCCATGGGCCGGACGAACAGCGTTTCTATAACATGGCCTGCATTCTCTACGGTGCCGATCCCGAAAATCGGGAGAGCTTTGCCGAGGATGTCGGCCTGCCGCAGGAGCGCGCGGAATCCTGTGCCGGGGAATACGATCAGGCGGCGGCAAGCTGGGGGGCCGTCATGGACACGATGTCGGAAATCGCAGGACGACCGGCCCTGACCTTCGCCGGTGATATGGCTCTGCCCGTATCGGAGATCATCGCTGCGGAGGTTCGCAGTCTCAACAGGGAACTGCGCCTGTCGCGTCCGGTCACGGTGGCGGTCGAGGAGTGTGACGACCCCAATGCCTATTACGACCCGGAAGCCTTCAGGATCGTGTTCTGCACCGAATTCGTCGCCCATCTGGAGCGGATCGAGGCGCTGCTGAAATGATGCCCCCTGGCCGTGCTTTATTCGAGTGGTGATCGCACCACCCCAATGATACGGGGAGCGCATCGTGGATTTCGGATACGCTTGCCCATGAATACACCCGCCCATACCCTGATTGCCGCCGCCCTGCTGGCAAAGCCGGGTGCGCGCAGGCGCAATCTCGCGCTGGTTCTGGGATCTCTGGTCCCCGACGTGACGATCCTTTGGATGATTCTCTGGGAGCGGTTTGTCCTCGGAACGGATATGCGGACGATCTTTACCGAGAAATACTATGCGCCGGAATGGCACCTGATCTTCGCGATCCCCAATTCGATCCCGCTCTTCGCGCTGGGTGTGGCGGTGGGATATGCGCTGGGGTGGACGGTTGTATGGGTGTTCTGTGCGGCGGCGCTGGTACATGCCATCCTTGACCTGCCGCTGCACCATGATGACGGACATCCGCATTTATGGCCGTTCAGCGACTGGATCTATGCCAGTCCGGTCAGCTACTGGGATCCGAACCATCACGGCATGGCGGCGGGGGCGGCGGAGGTCGCGCTCTGCGTGGTGCTGGGCATTATCCTGTGGCGGCGGTTCAGGGGCATTCCGGCGCGGGTGCTGATCGCCTTCGGCGTATCGCTGGAATTATCGGTACCGCTCGGCTGGTTACTGGCGCTGGGATGAGGAGCGCGGCCCGTTTTGCCTTCGCTGTCCTGCTGGTCATCGTCGCATTCGGTTCCGTGCTGTCAGGGAACAGCCTCGGATTCACGGTCGGTTCCTGGGACAAGATCATCCATTTCAGCGGATGGTTCGCGCTGGCTTTCTTCGCCGCGCTCGGCTGGCCCGCATGGCGCGGCCTGGCGCTTGTGGGGTTGCCTCTGGTCGGTCTGGCGCTTGAGGTGGCTCAGAACATAACGCCGACCCGCGAATTCTCGTGGCTGGATGCGTTTGCCAATGCCGCCGGTATCGGGGTTGCAGTGGCCGTATCGGCGATGCTTACACGCTGGCTGGATCGGGAATAGACAGCTCGATCAGGTTGTCATCGGGGTCGCGAATATAGAGCGAGAGGATCGGGCCGGTCGCCCCGCTGCGCCTGACGGGGCCTTCCTCCACGGCGATTCCGGCGGCTTGCAGGCGCTCCCGCGCGGTATCGAGCGACACGTCGAGCAGGAAGCACAGATCGCCGGAGCCGGGGGTGGGGTTTGCCGCTCTCGGATCGAATTCGTGACCGGCGCGGTGCAGGTTGATCTTCTGCGACCCGAAGGCGAGGGCTAACCGTCCCTCGCCGAAAACCACCCGCTCCATGCCGAGACCATCGCAATAGAAAGCGATGGTCTCGTCCATGTCTTTCACCGTGAGGACAAGATGGTCGAGCGAGGCGATCATTGCGCGTCCTGCCCGTGAACATGGGCATCTTTGCGTTTCGGGAAGATTTCCGTTTCTGCGAAAATGATTTTTTCAGTCACTTCGGCAGATCGCCTTCCACGCCTTTGATGAAGAAGTCCATCGTGGCCATCATACCGTCATCGGCGGTTTCACCTGCCGCGATGCGCTCCTTGCCGTCGCGGTCTGTGATCGGGCCGGTAAAGGGATGCAGCAGTCCGACGCGGATCTTGTCTTCCATCAGCTTGGCATCGCGCGCGACATCGTAGGGCAGGTTGAAATAGGGGGCCATCTGAACCATCCCCGGCTGGATACCGTCCCAGGTATCCGTGCTTTTCCACGACCCGTCGAGCGCCATGCCCACCCGTTCGACATAATAGGGTGCCCAGTTGTCGATCACTGCCGTCAACTGCGCTTCCTTGCCGAATTCATGCATGTCCGATGCCTGGCCAATGGCCGGGATACCCGCATTCGCCGCCGTCTGGAGCGGGGCGGGGCTGTCGGTATGCTGGGTGATGATGTCCGCGCCCTGCGCGATCAGGGCCTTGGCCGCATCGGCTTCCTTGCCCGGATCGTACCATGAGTTGACCCACTGGACCGAGATGGTGGCATCGGGGTTGACGCTCTGCATTCCGAGCAGGAAGGCGTTCACGCCGCGAATGACTTCCGGGATCGGGAAGGAGGCGACATAGCCCGCCTTGCCGGTTTTCGACACGCGCGCGGCAATCATTCCGGCAATGTAGCGGCCCTCGTAGAAGCGGGCGGAGTAGGTGGCGAGATTGTCGGCCCGCTTGTAGCCGGTGGCGTGCTCGAACATCACATCCGGGAATTGCTTGGCGACCTTCACGGTCGGGTCCATGAACCCGAAGGAGGTGGTGAAGATCAGGCCATGGCCGCTGGCGGCGAGCTGGCGGATGACGCGCTCGGCATCGGGGCCTTCGGAGACGCTTTCGATATAGGTTGTCTCCACCTTGTCGCCATAGGCTTCCTCGACGGCCTTGAGGCCCTCGTGGTGCTGGTAGGTCCAGCCATGGTCGCCGATGGGGCCGACATAGACGAAGCCGATCTTGAGCGGATCATCGGCGGCGAGGGCGGGGGCGGCGAGGAGGGCCGCAAAGGCGGCGGCGAGCAGGGTACGGAGCATGGAATCATCCCTTCGATCATGGTTGCCGAAAGGTAAATGCTGCGTCGCGAAATTGGTAGGGGGAACGAAGGGGCGGCGAGGGGCGCGCCCCGATATGTCCCGGAGCGGGGCTTACTGCCCCATCAGCCCCGGCGGCAACTGCATGTCGCCCATGACTTTCTGCATCTCTTCCTGCGCCCGCAGGCCCGCTTTTTCCTGAGCGGCGGCGACGGCGGCGATGATCAGATCCTGCACCACCTCGGTATCTTCGGGCCTGAACAGCGAGGGGTCGATTTTCAGGCCCGTCAGCTTGCCCTTGGCATTGGCCGTGGCGACGACCATGCCCGCGCCGGACGCGCCCTCGACATGGATATGCTCAAGGGCCTCCTGCGCCTCGACGGCCTTGGCCTGCATTTCGCGGGCCTGGCCCATCAGCTTGCCGATATCGGCCATGTTCTTCAATCCGTCGAACATTCAGTTTTCTCCCAGAAGGTCCATTTCGTCGTCATCATCATCGTCGGGCGGCACATCGGGCATATCGGGGGCGACCCCGACCGGATTCAAGGGGATGGACAGCAATTCTCCATCCGGGAAAGCCGCGAGGGCCGCCGCGACGAGGGGATGTTTGCGGACGCGCTGATCGAGGCTGTGGCTGGCCTCGGCGCGGGTCTCGGCGATGGTGGGCAGGCCCGCGTCATCGCCGATGCTGATGGTCCAGCGGCTGCCGGTCCAGTGGCGCAGGCGCTCGGAGAGGGTTCCGGCGAGGTGTTCGGGCGCTCCGGCGGCGGGGCGGAACTCGATGCGGCCCGGCATGTAGGAGATGAGGCGCAGTCCCGTCTCGACATCATGCAGCAGGATGCCATCGCGTTTTTCGCGGATGAGGGCGACGACCGCCTCGAAATCCTGCGGCAATGCGGCGGTTTCGGCGGCGGGTGCGGGGGGCGTCTCGATATGGGGGTCCACCGCGACCTGCGGGGCCGCTGAGCGGGTGGCCACCCGCAGGGCACCTGTGGCTCCCCCGCCGCCGCCGGACGGCCCGCCGGGGGGCGGGGCGGCGGAGGCCGGTGGGTCGCTTTCCAGTTTGCGGATCAGATCGCCGGGGGTGGGCAGGTCCGAGACGGCACAAAGGCGGATGATGCTCATTTCGGCGGCCATGAGCGGCGAGGGAGCCGAGCGCGTTTCCTCCAGTGCTTTCAGCAGCATCTGCCATGATCTTGCCAGCACCCGCATGGGCAGTTGCCCGGCCAGTTCCCTGCCCCGTTCGCGGGTCTCGGCGGGCAGGGAGGGGTCGTCGGCGATATCGGGCGCGACCTTCAGGGTCGAGAGCCAGTGCGCCGTTTCGGCCAGATCGTTGAGCGTGACCTCTGGGTCGGCACCCGAGCGATACTGATCGCGCAATTCGACCAGAGCCGCCGCCGCCTCGCCCCGCATCACCATGGCGAAAAGTTCGATCACCCGACTCCGGTCGGCGAGACCCAGCATCGTGCGGATCGAGGCCGCGTCCTTGCCGCCATCGGCGATTGCCTGATCGAGCAGCGACAGCGAGTCGCGCACCGACCCTTCCGCCGCGCGGGCGATGAGGGACAGCGCCTCGCCTTCGATCTCCACCCCCTCAGCCTCGGCCACGCCCGCGAGATGGGCGATCAGGCGATCCGGTTCGACCCGGCGCAGGTCGAAGCGTTGACAGCGGGAGAGAACCGTGACCGGCATCTTGCGGATTTCAGTGGTGGCGAACAGGAACTTCACATGGGCGGGCGGCTCTTCAAGCGTCTTGAGCAGCCCGTTGAAAGCGTTCTTCGAGAGCATATGCGTCTCGTCGATGATGTAGACCTTGTAGCGCCCGATCGCGGGGCGGTATTTCGCGCCCTCGATGATCTCGCGCACGTCGTCGATGCCGGTATGGCTGGCCGCGTCGAGTTCGATCACGTCCACATGCCGTCCCTCGGCGATGGCCGTGCAGTTCTCGCAGGTGCCGCAGGGTTCGACGGTCGGGCCGCCCGTGCCGTCCGCGCCGATGCAGTTGAGGCCCTTGGCGACGATGCGGGCCGTGGTCGTCTTGCCGACCCCGCGCACCCCGGTCAGGACATAGGCATGGTGGATGCGTCCGCTGGAGAAGGCATTCCGCAGCACACGGACCATCGCCTCCTGCCCGATCAGGGCATCGAAATCCTGCGGTCGGTACTTGCGGGCGAGAACCTCATAGGCCCCGGAATCGTCATCTGCCATGCGCCCTTGTATTCCACTCCATGCGAGTGGTGACAAGGCGTGATGGTCAGTTCCTGCGCGCCTCGGCGGCGAGGCGTTCGCGGTTGAGGGTATAGATGCCCGAGGCGACGATGATCGCGGCCCCCAGCCATGTCCAGCCGTCAGGAAGCTGACCGAAGATGAAAAAGCCGTAGAGCGTGCCCCAGAGGATCAGGCTGTAATGCACGGGGGCGACCACGACCGCCTGCGCCGCATCGAGGGCCATGATGACCAGCGTTTCCGCCACGGCGGCGACGACCGCCATGCCCACCAGCAACGCGATCTCCAGCCCCGTTGCAGGCATCTGCCAGAAGAAGGGCAGGGGCACCGACAGGATCGTCCAGGATACGATGGCCGTGTAGGCCACGGTGGTCTGCGTCCGGTCATCCCCGGCCAGCATCCGCGACAGCACCTGCCGCAGCGCAAAAGCGGCAGCGGCGAGTACGATCAGTCCGGCGGCGGGATGGATGACGCCCATGCCGGGCCGCATCACGATCAGTGTCCCGACAAATCCGATGGTCACGGCGGTCCACCGGCGGATGCCGACCGGCTCACGCAGGATGAGCGCCCCCATGATCGTGACCATGAACGGGGCGACGAAGGTGATCGCCACGGCATCGGCCAGCGGCACGTAGCTGACCCCGACAATGAACAGCGTGGCCGAACACGCGGCCAGCACCCCGCGTCCGATCTGTAGCCTCGGATGCGCCGAATGCAGGACTGATCGGCCCCGTATGGCGATGAGGATCATGACCCCGAGCAGCAGGCCGAGCTGACGGCACCAGACGATCTGGACCGGGTGCAGGCTGTCCGTAAGGAACTTGGCCATGGCATCCACGCCGGAGAACAGGAACATACCCGCCGCCATGAGCGCGATGCCGCGCAGGCTGTCGGTGCGCCTGGGGGACAGGGGTGTCCCCGGCGGTGTGATCGGGGCTATGGCGATCTTCGGCTCTCCGGCCAATCAAGGGGTGTCGATGCCAGTGTTAGCCATGGTGGCGGGGTTCGTCCATATACCCTTTCACCCGTGACACCGCTTCGCCTTGCGGCCACTGCCGCACCAGCAGGGGTCGTTCCGGGCGGGGCGGTAATCGGGCAGGGCCTCGCCGTCCACGTAGAGCCACGCGCCCGCCTCGCGCACGAAGCGCGAGCGTTCATGCATCTGGCGCACCTCGCCCGCGCGCGGGGGCTTCGGGCGAAAGGCTGCGGCGAAGGTGACGGTGCCCTCGCTGTCTCCGGGGCCGCCCTTCTGCGTATCGAGGACGAGGAGGTTCACCCATTCCGTCCCCGCGATACTGCGCGCGGCATCGGCGTGCTCGGTCGGGCTGCGCGAAGCGGGGTGATGGGTCGCGACGAGATAGTCGACGGCCCCTTCCCGGAACGCGCAGTAGCGCGAACGCATGAGGGCCTGCGCGGTTTCGGCGGGACGTTCCCCGGTCAGCCGGGGCTGGCAGCAGGCATCGAAAGCGACGCCGGAATGGCAGGGGCAGGTTCGGGTCATCGGGTTCTTCTTCCGGCGGGGGGGCGGACCGACCCTGCCTATACCGATTGCGGTGAAATCATAAAGCCGTCCGGGGCCATGGTCACCACGGGGACCGATCCCCGTCAAAGGCCCCCGCGATGATGCGGGGGCCGGGTCTTCATGTATGGGTTCAGCGGCCCATCGCGTTCTTGACCGTGCCGATGATGGCCATGAGGGCACCGCCACCGACGCCGCCCGTTGCAAGGCTGCCGACGATGGAGCCGACATCGAGACCGCCCCCTGCCGCGCCCGCAACGCCGCCCATGCCCAGCATTCCGAGGATCGATCCTCCGAGACCACCGCCGAGGATGCCCGTGATCGAGTTGCCGACCGTGCCGAGGCTCAGATTTTTCATCAGGCCCCCCGCGACATTGCCGCCGACGGCACCGGAGATAAGTGAGATGATCATTGGAAGCATAACTATCGTTTCCTTGTTTTCCCCGGCAACATGCGGGGGTATTTGCCCGGCTCATAATGAAAAGCCGCCATGTCAGGCCATCGCACACGAGGCGCGGTGGTCGTTCCGGGCATTGTTTTCCCTGAACCGATTCAACATCTCACGAATTTGTGAGATATGTCAAATTGTTTAAGAAAATCAACAATCAGCTTTGGGGCGTGCGGCGATGCCGCTCAGGCGCCTTCGACGATAACGATTTCCGATTCGGAATAGGCCTGCCGCAGCTTCGCCGCTTCCTGATATCCTTCCGAGCGGTAGCATTCGAGGGCGCGCTCGTAGCTGTCGAACTCGACCACCACATGCCGGGAGCGAACCGTGCCCTCCGGCCCCTCGCATTGCCCGCCCCGCACGAGGAACCTGCCGCCGAAGCGTTCCAGAACCGGGGTATCGAGTTTCACGTATTGCGGATAATTGTCGGGATCGGTGACATCGACATGGACGATCCAGTAACCTTTCGGCATTTCTCTCATTCCTCTCAGGGTTTCCGGCGAAGGGCCGCATGATGAATCAGATCGAAGAATACGAGGAACGCAAGAAACTTCGGCGCAGCCGGTTCCGCTGGCGTCTTCTTGCATTGCTGGCCGTGGTGTTCGCCGGAGGCATGGTCCTGTCGCAGATCAAGCCGGAGCGCGGCCCTCATGTGGCCCGTTTTGATGTGGAGGGGATCATTACGGGCGATCCTGACCGGACCGGATTGCTGCGCGACATTGCGGAGAAGGACTCCGTGAAGGCGCTGCTGGTGCGAATCAACTCTCCGGGCGGCACGGTCACGGGATCGGAGGAACTGTACGAAGCCTTGCGCGAGGTGGCCGGGAAAAAGCCGGTCGTGGCGACGATGGGGGATGTGGCGGCTTCGGGCGGCTATATCACCGCACTGGCCGCTGACCGGATCGTTGCGATGAGCAATACGATCACCGGTTCGGTCGGCGTGATCTTCCAGGCCCCGAATGTCCATGAACTGATGGAGAAAGTCGGGGTGCAGATGGTCGAGATCAAGAGCGGTGATCTGAAGGCCGAGCCGACGCCGTTCAAACCCGTTGATCCCGATATCATCGCGGCGGAGCGGGAACTGGTGGACGATTCCTTCGACTGGTTCCTCGGGCTTGTGCGCGACCGGCGCGATATCGGTGACAATGCCATGGCGGAAATCCGCCGGGGCGGTGTCTTTACGGGGCGCATGGCCGTGGAGAGAGGGCTGGTCGATGCGCTGGGCGGGCTGGACGAGGCGCGCGAATGGCTTGATGCGGAGCGCGGTGTCTCGGAAGACCTCGATCTGGTGCTCTATGAGGTCAGGGAAGAGACGCCGTTGCCCTTCGATTTCCTGCTGGGCCAGGGTGCTCTGGGCGGTGCGGGAGACGCTTTCGGGGCGCTCGGGGTCGGAGAGCGGTTGAGGACCGGATTATGGGCGATCTATCGATGAGGTGAAAATCCATTGAAAATAGGGGGTTGACGACATGCCCTCCTCGCAGTGTAGTAAAAATAGTTAAGGAACCACATGGTGAAGGTGCCATCGTGGGACGTGGGGCGAAAGCCATCCGGGGGCAAGAATGATCAAGTCGGAACTCATTGCGATACTCGCGGAAGAAAATCCGCATCTCTATCAGCGGGATGTGGAGCGGGTGGTCTCGACAGTTTTCGATACGATCACCGACGCGCTCTCCGAAGGAAACCGGGTGGAACTGCGCGGTTTCGGTGCCTTCTCCGTGAAATCCCGCGAAAGCCGCATGGGACGTAATCCCCGCACGGGCGAGGCTGTTCCGGTGCCCGCAAAGCACGTCCCTTTCTTCAAGACAGGCAAAGAGTTGCGCGAAAGACTTAATGAGGATTATAACGGGGACGAATGACCCCGTTCGAGGCTGCCAGCCATGCGCTTCCTGACGATCCTGATTTCGATTTTCGTAGGCATCATGCTCTGCGCCATTTTCCTTGGGAATAATCATCCGGTTCATGTGAATCTGGAACCGTTCCTCAAACGGCCCGCGCCCTATGCTCCCCCTTATCGGGTCATGTCGCTCTGGGTGGTGATGATTTCCTGTGTGGGGATCGGAGCACTGCTCGGCTATCTGCTCGGGGTCAGCGGCAGTTACAATCCGGCCCCCGCCGCCGCACCGAAGGCTGTGCCGCCGCAAAAGAAGCACGAGCGAGACTACCTGCTGATCGACGCGCCTGCGGACAGACGCGGCTGAAATGAAGCGCGATCAGGCTGCGCCGGACAATGCCTGCTGCCGGAGAAGTTTTTGACCCATCCTGATTGCGGTTCATTCTGATGGCCGATGCGAAGATTTGCGGACTGTCCAGGGCAGAGGATATCGCGGCCTGTGTGGAGGCGGGGGCGCGCTTCGTCGGATTTGTGTTTTATCCGCCTTCTCCCCGCTCGGTGACGGTGACCGGGGCTGCGGCCCTTGCGGTCGAGGTGCCCCCCGGAATTGCGAAGGTGGGGTTGTTCGTCGATCCGACGGATGACGAGATCGACGCGGTGACGGCAATCGTGCCGCTGGACTTCATACAGGTTCACAAAGTCAGTGACCGGGAACGGCTCGGTGCGATCCGGGCGCGGGCTGGCCTGCCGCTGATCGCAGCGCAACCTGTCGGCACGGCGGCGGATGTCGATGAAGGGATCGCGCTGGCGGGCGTGGCCGACATGCTGCTCTTCGATGCGAAACCGGCGCAGGATGCGACCTTGCCGGGCGGCAACGGCGTGGTCTTCGACTGGCGGTTGCTTGCGAACCGGCGCATTCCGGTGCCGTGGATGCTGGCCGGAGGGCTGAGACCCGACAACGTGGCCCGGAGCGTGATGCTTACGGGCGCGCGGATGGTCGATGTCTCGTCAGGGGTCGAAAGCAGCCCCGGCGTCAAGGACGCCGACGCGATCCGGGCTTTCGTGGCGGCGGCGCGATAAACTTCAGGCCCGACGCGCCTCGACTCGCGCCCGTGCCAGTCCGCTGTCGCGGTCGGCGATGCCAAGCAGGCCGCAGACCTTGCGGACGAGGTGGTCTTCCTCGTATTCGCGCCCCCCATCGGCGAGGATGACGTCCCAGAGATCTTCGAGGATGCGGACACGATCCTCAAAAGGTGTCGATTCCTTGAGAGCATGGGTGAAGCGGAACACGTCCACCGCTTCCTCCTGCGCCGTTTCGGCCTTGAGGAGCAGGATTTCGGCGGCGGCCTCGTCCAGTTCTTCCTCGCGCATCAGGATACGCAGGATCGCGGCCCGTTCCGCCGGAGCATAGTCCTCATCGCGGCGCGCGGCCTCGACCAGCAAGGCGGCAAGGGCGAGGGAGCCGGGGATATCGCGCTCCTCGGCGGTGTCTTCGCTGCGGAACAGGCGGGTCAGGCTGTCGAACACGATTGAAATCTCCGGGAAAGGGTCCGTCAGAACATCGTGCGGGACGGGCCGGTTTCAAGCGGGGCGGTCGAGCAGCGCCATGACGGCGGGCCATGCGGCGGGGTCGATCACTGATTTATCGCGGCAGAAGGGGTTGCAGAAGCCGATAATCCGGCCCTCGATCCGCGCAAGGCTGTCGGCCTGTACCGGCTTGCCGGAATAGGGGCAGGTGGCATTGATCGCCCCGGCGGGGTCGCCCTCATGCCGCATCGCCGACAGCGGAGCGGGACGGGGCGCGTCCTGCGGTCCTCTGGCGGGCAGGTCGAGGTCATAGCGGGGCAGCACACGCGGACCGGCATCGGCCATGGCGTGCCAGCGGCGAAAGGAAGGATGGGCGTAGATCGTCCTCACATAAGCCTCGGCGGCGGCATCGAGCGTGAAGCCATAGGTGACGAAACGGGTTGCGACCGGGGCGAACATCGCATCCACCGCCCCGAAGCTCGATCCGCCCAGATATGGCCCGCCGAACCTGTCCAGCGCCCAGGACCACAGCATCTGTACCCGCGCCGCATCCGCGCTTTCGGCCCCGGTTGGCTCGAAGCCGTCATAGATGCGGCGCAGGTTCATCGAGGGGCGGTCGCGCAGGGCATGGAACCCGGCATGCATCTCTGCGGCCAGTGAACGCGCGCCCGCCCGTGCCGCGATATCCTGTGGCCAGTGGCCCGCCTCGGGATGGCGTTCGGCAAGGGTCTCGGCGATGGCGAGGCTTTCCCAGACGAGGGCACCCGCAGCGTCGATCTCCAACGCCGGAACCGTGCGGGCCGGGGCATTGCGCGTCTGCATGTCGGTGAAGGCATCCGAGTACATCGGCACCCATGCGGAACGGAACGCAATGCCGAATGCATCAAGCAAAAGCCAGCCGCGCAGGGACCAGCTCGAATAGGCGGCATCGCCGAGATAGAGGGTATAGGCCATGGGAACGCTCCTTTCGGGATTGAGGGTGGACGATGCGGCGGATCGGCGCGAGTCACGATTCATGGGGGCACCCATCACGAACATTCATTGACGACGTGCGACCGGGCCATACC